>JASJFX010000069.1:0-8869 GCA_033791845.1 Lysobacterales bacterium
AGAAAAAACTTTGTCACCTTTCGTTTCCAGTTGGGCACTACTTAGTTGATGCTTATGAAAACAGATAAATACAGTTCCGCCCTCGAGAGTCTCGACGACGCTTCGCTCGTGGTGGCGTGCCTTGAGGGTGACCATCAGGCCTTCGGTGGAATTGTCACCCGCTACCAGCGTCTTCTTTGCTCACTGGCGTATTCTTCCCTCGGCAATTTGGGCGAAAGCGAAGATGTGGCTCAAGAGGCCTTCGTAGAAGCCTGGAAGAAACTGGGGAGCTTGCGAGAGCCGGAAAAGGTCAAGTCGTGGCTTTGCGGCATTCTCAGGTTCAAGGTCAGTCACCACCTAAGAAAGAAAGCACGGCAGCCGATACACCATGCGGGTGAACTTCATGAAGCTGGTTATTTGGAATCAAACAACGAACCTATCGAAGATGCAGCCATGAAAGAAGAAGAGAAGGCCTTGCTGTGGCAGGCCCTTGAAACCGTACCGGAAACCTACCGGGAAACCCTGATTTTGTACTATCGCGAGAATCGCTCGGTGGAACTCGTCGCCAGCGAATTGGATCTGAGTGAAGATGCTGTCAAGCAACGTCTTTCCCGGGGTAGAAAGCTGCTTCAGGAAAAGATGATGCGTTTTGTGGAAGGAGCCCTGTCGCGAAGCTCTCCTGGACAGGTATTCACAGCAGGCGTGCTGGCAGCAGTGGGAACGATTGCCCCGCCTGCCAAAGCGGCCGGGGCCGGGCTGGCTGCTGCAAAGCTTGGTACGGCATTTAAGTGGGCGAGCATCGTCACCTTTCTTGCAACGGCATCAGGTTTTATCAGTTCATTTTTAGCACTGCGAGCAAACCTGGATCAATCACGAACCAATCGTGAGCGAAGAGCTGTGGTTAAGACCGCGGTGGCCTTTGTCGCGGTTGCCATCTTGTTCATAGCAGGATTGTTTGGGCTACGTTACCTGGCTTTAGTGCCTTACGGGAATGTTGGCTACATAGCTATTCTCGCGCAAGTATTGGTGATCGGTTTTGTAGTTGGCTATATCGTTCTTACAGTGCGATTGTTAAAGCGTGCGCGGGCCTTGAGAACAGCTGAAAGAGTCCGCAGACCCGATCTGTTCGAATCGCCCGACGATCAGCCCGGTTCCAGAAAAGGCGAATACAGGAGCCGTATTACACTTCTGGGCGTGCCGTTGATTCACGCCAGGTTCGCAATGGCGGAGGAGGGAGAGCCGCCAGCGATCGGTTGGATTGCGGCAGGTCACAAGGCTTATGGGCTCCTGTTTGCCTGGGGTGGCTTTGCAGTGGCACCGATAAGCGTAGGTATCGTTTCCTGCGGCCTGGTCACCGTGGGTGCGGTTGGATTTGGTGTTGTGGGAATGGGGACCGTTGGAGTTGGACTGCTGGCCATGGGCGCTGCAGCCATTGGTTATAAAGCTTATGCATCTTTGTCCGCCATGGGATGGGAGAGCGCTTTTAGCCAGGGTTTTTCAATTGCAAAGCAGGCAGCAATAGGACCAATTGCTTATGCGGAACAGGTCAACAACGAAATGGCAGCATCAATCTCGAACCTTTCTACTGTGAACCAAGCTTTTGCTGTGATCCTGGGTGTTATGGCTCTGTTGGTGATCGTTCCTGTGGTTTGGTACTCACGCGCCGTGCGAAAAAACTTCGGATCACGGTCATAGATTGAGCTCTAAATTAAAAGCAATAAGCTCAGCATTATGAGATTCGAGGCTTGTAGTTCAGGGGCTTTGACAGCTTTCATATATTGTTTCTTGATGGGGTGATCGAGTGGGGCTCGGACCTATATAACTGACTGAATTTAGATGATTATAGTTCTAAAATTAGATTTTAATTATTATTAAACCGTTGTTTTTCTAGGTAAAATAGAGCGTTTAAGATTTCGGATATCGGCTTACGACTGAAGTTGTTAAGAATGGTGTTTTCGCCCTCAAAAAGATGGCTTTAAGCCTGAATATCGGCCAGATTGACCAATCAGGATTGTCTAAATCAACAGGTTGCGCTGGTCCGACCCCAATTAAGTGATAAAGTGAATTAAGTAGCATTCTGTTTCAGGAAAAAATCAATGTTCAGATACAGCATCATTTATTCATTCGTGTTTTTGATATCAGCGTGCTCATCATTACCTGACGCAGAAACGCCACCGGAATTCAAAACTCAGGTTCGTTGGACCAGTTATGGAATTCCCCACGTCAAAGCGGATGACTGGGCCAGTCTTGGTTATGGTTTCGCCTATGCAACCGCAGTTGATGGATTTTGTGTCATTGCCGATTCAGTGATGCTGAGCAATGGTGACCGGTCCCGTTACAATGGTCCGGGAAACGGCAATATCCAGGTTGACACTTTTCATCGTGCGATGCTCTCTGATGTGCGCGTTAGTGCATATTTCGCGTCACAGAGTGCCAATGATCAGGCGTTCTCCAGAGGTTATGCTGCTGGCTATAACCGCTATCTGCGAGATCATGTTGATGATCTACCCGAAGCCTGTGTCGGTAAGCCCTGGGTTCGTCCAATTTCAATCAATGACCTGATACGCATGAATATGCGTTTGGGTATTGCTTTTGGCATGGGGCGTTTTGATAAGGATATTTTCAGTGCGACACCGCCCAACGAGCAAATTTCTGGTCTGCCGTTGCCGTTAAACACGATGACTGATGATCGCTATGAGTTTGTGGCGGGTATTGGCAGTAATGCAATTGCGCTGGGAAGTGAAGTGAGTGAGTCCGGTCGCGGCGTGCTATTTGGGAATCCCCATTACCCGTGGAAGGGCCCCTTGCGCTTTCACATGATCCATACGACCATCCCGGGAGAACTGGACGTGATGGGTTCGAGTTTATTGACTACCAACCGTGTCGTGATTGGTTTTAACAAAGACGTTGCCTGGTCGCATACCGTGTCAACAGCAACACGGTTTACCCTGTATAGATTAGAACTCAACCCGGCGAATCCGCTTGAATATCGCTTTGGTGATGACTACCGGGAAATCGTAAAAACCAGTGTGGAGGTTGACGTTCTTGATGCAGATGGCAATGTCGTCAAGCAACAGGAGTCAGTTTATCAAAGTCATTACGGCCCGATAGTTATGAGCAAGGTTTTGCCTTGGGATACAAGCGTCGCGTTCGCCATTCGTGATGTAAATTATGAGAACACTCGTGCCAACGCCACTTGGGATGCGGTAGGTATTGCCGAAACGATCGACGATATTGAAACAGGCATCAGTCTGCAGGGTATGCCGTTTGTGAATACCATCGCCGCAGACCGGCATGGCACGGCATTTTATGCAGACATTTCCGCGACACCGAATCTTGATGCTGAGATGTTGAGTCAGTGTCGTGAGTCGGTTGAACATTTACCTGCGCAGATCGTAGTTCTGGACGGGTCCGACCCCGCGTGTGAATGGAAGGAAGATTCACGCTCAGCGGTCCCTGGGGCAATGCCGGCCGAGGATATGCCCAGAATCCGCAGAAAAGATTATGTCACCAATTCAAATGATAGTTATTGGCTTTCCAATCCGAATCAGCCCCTGGAAGGATACTCTCCTATTATTGGTGATGAGCAAACCGAGCGTAGCTTGCGCACCCGTGCCGGTTTAAATTTTATTGAACAGGAGTTGACCAATAAAAATACACTTGGGCCGCAGGATTTGCAGTCAATGATATACAGTCAGAGAAATTTCGCTGCTGAAATCCTATTGGACGATGTGCTTGTTCTATGCGAACAAACGGCAACGCCCGTGGACGTGAAAGGGACGCCGGTCGACATCAATGCAGCTTGTGCTGCATTGCTTGCATGGGATCGTCATCAGGCTAATGACAGTCGGGGTGCTCAGGTGTGGACGGAGTTTTGGCGTGTGGCGCGTAAGATTCCAGATGTCTATGCAGTTCCATTTGATGTGAATGACCCGGTTCACACGCCTGACGGTATTGCTATTGATAATGAATCGGTCGCAGAAGCCATCCGACAGGCGTTGGCCAACACTCAACTAACGCTGGAGACTGCTGGCATCGCGCTGGATGCTAGATGGGGTGATGTGCAATATGCGGAACGTAATGGTGAGAAAATCGGTATACCGGGTGGTCAGGGCTGGGCGGGTATGTTCAGCATGATCGTAGCCGGCCTTCAGGAAGAGAAAGGTTACACCCCCATCGTACACGGCAATAGTTATATGCAGGTGATCAGTTGGGACCAGCAAGGACGGCTTGATGCGCGAGGTATGCTGACCTATTCGCAATCGCAGGATCCGGATTCAGCTCACTATGACGATTTGACCCGTTTGTATTCAGACAGGCAGTGGATTCATTTCCCATTCAGCGATGAAGAGATTCAGGCTGACCCTGAGTTGTTCGTGCTCGATCTGCTAGAGTAATAATCAGGCGAGTGCAATGAGCCCGTTGACGGGCCAGGCGGTGCGCCATTTGCGGCCGATAACCGCGTCGATTGACATTGCGTTGCAACTCGCGACTGATGGTCGAGGGGGAACGCCCTAACTCATCGGCGATCGCACGAATGGAGGAATCAGCTTTTCGAAAAGCGTAAATCTGATAACGTTCATCTTGGGTGAGTTGATGATAGGTCATGATGCAACTCCAACGTGGTGGTTAGAGCGGCATAGGCTACTTCACCTCGCCCACTCTTCCCACCGGGATGGTGTTGCACTTCGCGGTTTAATCTAGGGCCAGATTGACCAATCAGGATTATCTAAATCAACAGGTTGCGCTGGTCCGACCCCAAGTAAGAGTGATCGTGAACCGGGTGACGGCCAAGCCTGGTTGTTGTCAGGTGCTTTTCAATCTGCCGAGTTGATACTTCCAGCACCATTGACGGTTTTGAGTGTGCGTATGACGCCAGTGGTCAGGTCATACTCACGAAAGGTCGTTAACTCATGTAAAAACAAAAGATCCGGCGGTCCATCAGAAAAACTGGTGAAACTGGGGCCGTAACCTTCAATAATGATATCTTCGCCATTCTTGCCGACCACGCAATCTGAAGCACCTGCCACGCAGGCCTCAACGTCCAGGATCTCGATGGAGCGATAACCCAGAAAATCACGCGGGTGAGCAAAAACCTCTTCGGCATAACCATCGTTATCATGATCCCAGTAACCTACGCTACCATAACCAAGACCACCATCATCATGATCCAGGATCAGTGTGGGGTCAGCAGACCATTCACCGTTTTCGTCTTTTTCGATAAACACCAGGCGCCGATTTGGATAATTCACCAACTCAAAATAGATGCGCTTTTCATCAGGGCTGTAATGCGGACCATTTGTATTATAGTAATCCCCGTACTCGTTAACCCAGCCTCCGAAGATTCTATTCCTGCATTGCTCAGGTGGCGCGCAGTCGATGAGAATTTCGTCAATGAAATAATCCTCGTAGTTCTCAAAACCTGCTATCAGAACCCGATCCCCGGAAGGAGACAGGTCAGGATCAAACACATTGCCAACCGGGATGGTGTCCGGTGCCTCCAACAATATGCTTGGTGTAATGGGTAATGTCTGATCAATGATTCGTTCGTTAACTGTAAAGTGTAGCAACATGATCTTTGAATTTAGCCATTGGTAGGTATACCTGTATCTGTCGAGACGTTGCTCGGACCAGGTAATTATTCCTTTTCCTGAGTAGACGTCTCCATACCACCGATAGCTCAAATTACTGGGTGCCCCACCAATCGACCAATCTGTCTTGTAGATCGGTATGGCGCAATCGCCATCCGCATTGGACAGAAACAACTCATTATCGACCGTATAGACAAAGGCAGGGAAGAATGAGACGGAATCAGCGCATGCCACGCCATCAATGACGGGATCCGGTGGTGGTTTTGGTTTCTTTGCCAGGGCACTCGAAGCACCGAGTACCAGGCACAGGCATACCGGGATTGAAATCAGCCATTTGCAAAATTGCGTGTTCATGAGACACCTCTATGTTGATCCGAGCGTCGCTGTCAGGCGCTCAGCATGTGCGTTTATTACACACTACGCCGGACAATCAACAGGGCGTTATCAAATAAGCGACGGGAAACTTTGATTTTGCGACAAATTTCCAAGACCTGAGATGTTTTGGAAGAAACCCAGACTGCATGATGGTGAAAATCAGTTCTGTGACCTATCGCAACGACTCGCTCACAAGAAAAAAATCAACTCTTACGCCTTTGATAGTCAGAAGGTGTTCGATCAAACTCCGCTTTAAAGCAACTGGCAAAGTAAGCTTGGGAGGAAAAGCCAACGGCTTTGGCCACCTGCCCGACCGGCAATCCCTTTTGCAGAAACTCCAGGGATTTCCGCAACCGGTAGCTACGTAGATATTCCGAAGGGGTGTGTCCAACCAGTGTTTTAAGTCTACGTTGAACCTGGCGCTTACTGAGCGCCAACTGAGAGGACAATGCGGTGAGATCGAAGTCTCTATCGGTATAGTTATGCAAAACTGCCTGATCCACCAGGTCGAGGAATCCCTGATCCCGCTGGATGGTTACTGGATTCCGGTACCTTTCATCTTTGCTAGTCTGTAACATCGCCAGAATTCCTTCAACTTTCATCAAATTCCGACCCAAGAACATGCCATGCCGAGTCTGTCAGGACATGCAATACGTCCGCACGGCCATTGTGGCACGGTCGAAAGTCTCGATAAGTTTCAGTTTAGTCTGACCGGACACGCCAGTGTGATCAAAAAAGCGACCAGGTTTATAGAATTTGCGACTTGTTTTGTTCCCATCCTCCACTATCACCACGAGTTAAAATACCGAATCTAAAAAATTCACATTTTCTTCAAATTTATTCCTAATTCGCAGGTCAAAATAATACTGTAAAAAAACAGGAAAGCTCTCAAAGCAAGTTAACCGGCCAGGATCATAGTCAAGGGGAAGGCCACACAAAGAAACTGATCAAAGTACGGAGTTGATATGAAAAAACTGATTTCTTCACTGGTAATAGCCATGAGCTTGCTGGTGTTTACCGTTGCAAACGCTGCAATACAAGACGACTCATTTATCCAGGCAACGCTGAGCGAAGCCGAAAGCACCAACCTGGTATTCATGCGTGAAGAAGAAAAGCTGGCGCGAGATACCTATATCACCCTATACGAGACATGGGGATCGAGGGTATTTTCGAACATTTCCAGTTCGGAGCAGAACCATATGGACGTCATGCTCACCATGCTGAATATCTACGGCATACCCGACCCCGTTCCCAGCGATACGGTGGGAGATTTCAACAATACAATACTTTCTGATCTGTATATTGACCTTGTCGCAAAAGGAAATGTCTCCTGGCTGGATGCCATGTATGTTGGTGCATTTATTGAGGAAGTTGATATTCGGGACATAGAGGTTGCCATAGACCAAACTGTCCATGCGGATTTAATTGCCGCCTATGAAAACTTGTTGGCCGGATCCAAAAACCATCTGCGTGCCTTTGTGAGCCAGATCGAGGGAACCGGCATAGATTACGTGGCCCAGGTTTTGGATCAGTCCGAGGTTGATGCCATTTTGGGAAAACCCGTCTTAAATGAGTTTGTGATCAACCCCGGCCTGAACGATGCATGGTACTACCCCGAAACGAATGGACAGGGCTTTTTCATCACGGTGTTTCCAAATCTCGAAACGGTTTCACTGGCCTGGTTCACCTATGACACAGAACGCCCGGCGGAAGGTGTCGAAGCGAACCTGGGCGATGCCGGCCATCGCTGGCTAACTGCAATTGGACCTTATAGTGGTAACGAAGCACTACTGGAGATCAGCATCACTGTGGGTGGCCTATTCGATTCAACTGAACCCGTGCCAGAAAGCACACCGGGTGGCACCATACAACTGCACTTCGACGACTGTAGCAGCGGAACCGTCAGCTATGATATTCCTTCGATCAACCAGGTTGGATTGATACCGATACAGCGCGTGGCAGCGGACAATGTGGCACTTTGTGAAGCATTGATCGGCTCAACCAACTAATTGATAGCGGGTGTTTTTGGCCAGCACTTCTCCTCATGACGATGTGAACGTCAGCATGACCAAAAACATATCGGAGGGGGCTCACTGCCCCCTCCGTCTTTTAGTTCTTGGTTGCTTTGTGTGCACTAGGGAAGAATAATTTCTCCGACCAAAGTACCCGTCTCTGCAGTAACCAATGATGGATGCCCTTCTTCGTTGAAGCGATGGGTGATTATCTCAACAGATAGCCAACCCGTCGCTGCCTCAAAGCGGCCTGTACCACCGGCAATACTGTAAGTTCCAACAGCCAGTGATGGTGAGAAGCAGAGGTAACCATCCAGTAAATTGGCGAACAACAAGGACCCATCCCTGAAGTTGACCGTCATCTGGAATTCTTCAAAGATCACACCGGAATAAGGCGAAAACGCAGTAATATCATTGCACACATTATCAGGAGGAAGCTCGGTATACGGTAACGGCAGGCCAGCCCAACCTACACCGCGCGCATTGGCTGATCCCAGTGGATTGTGCCAACGCTCGCCACTTTCGTTAGCTGAGTCGACTGGAGCACGCCTTCCCTCAACCCGTGCTTTGCCTAATCCGTGTTTGTCTTTCAAATTTAGATCAAACAACTTGAGGTTACCCTCTTGATCGACATCCATGATCGAGCCGCTTAAGCTCATATTGACGTGGTGGGTGTTACCCTTGGCATAAACAGAGGTCATACTGAAAGCGAAAAGCAAAAACAGAGAAATAAAACCATAAACAAATAGCTTTTTCACAAGAAAACTCCTTGCCCTGTTGATAAGGGCCAGTTCCATAAGGTATGGCTCCGATGAGCCTGTGGACTACCGGATCGGGAACTTATTGGATTCTTGTTTGCAGACTTCTATAAATAACCTGGCGATTCAATAGCGCTTTCAGGTCAGATGTTAG
>JASJFX010000070.1:0-20811 GCA_033791845.1 Lysobacterales bacterium
ACCAGGCGTTGTTGCTGACCACCTGACAAGCCAAATGCTGAATCATTCAAACGGTCTTTAACCTCGTCCCACAATGCGGCGCCCCGTAAGGCCCATTCGACGGTCTCATCCAGATCACGACGCTTGTTCATACCCTGGATACGCAACCCATAGGCCACGTTTTCATAGATGGACTTGGGGAAAGGGTTGGGCTTCTGAAAAACAATACCCACCTCCCGGCGAAGCTCGGGTACCTCGACACCTTCTGCATGGATGTCCTTGCCATTGAGCAGTATTTCACCTTCAATCCGACAAATGTCGATCAGGTCATTGAGCCGGTTAAAACAGCGTAGCAAGGTAGATTTACCACAACCGCTGGGGCCGATAAACGCGGTCACCTGCTTTTCTGGTATGACGAGGTTAACTTCCTTCAAGGCCTGTGTATCGCCGTAGTACAAATTCAGGTCAGTGACAGTCACCGCTGTTTTATGGGGAAGCGAGTTGTTTTGTAGCTTCTCGGTTTGTGATTTATCTTGCTCGGTCATGATTCCAGTCCACGATATCTTTCACTTAATCGGTTGCGCACCTGGATG
This sequence comes from Lysobacterales bacterium, assembly GCA_033791845.1. Taxonomy (GTDB): domain Bacteria; phylum Pseudomonadota; class Gammaproteobacteria; order Xanthomonadales; family SZUA-36; genus SZUA-36. Next base: position 573 of record JASJFX010000070.1, read on the forward strand.
GCCACCAGGTTTAAAAGAACGATGACCACGACCAGTAACAATGCGGTTGCATAAACCAGTGGTCTTGCGGCCTCGACATTCGGGCTTTGAAAACCCACATCATAAATATGAAAACCCAGGTGCATAAATTTCCTGTCCAGGTGTAAAAACGGTGCGTTTCCGTCCAACGGCAATGCCGGCGCCAGCTTGACTACACCTACGAGCATCAATGGAGCAACTTCACCTGCCGCCCTCGCCACGGCCAGGATCAAACCGGTCATGATACCCGGGGATGCCATTGGCAACACCGTACGCCACAGTGTTTCCCATTTTGTCGCACCGAGTGCAAGACTACCTTCGCGTATGCTGCGAGGTATTCTTGACAAGCCTTCCTCTGTTGAAACAATCACCACTGGAAGCGTAAGTAATGCCAGTGTCAGCGAGGCCCAAAACAGGCCACCAGTACCGAAAGTTGGCGCAGGTAACGCTTCAGGGAAGAAAAGGCGATCCAGCCCCCCCCCCAGGGTATAGACAAAAAAGCCCAACCCGAATACGCCATAAACAATTGAAGGTACACCGGCAAGATTATTGACTGCGATACGGATAAAACGTGTGAATAAACCCTGTCGGGCATACTCCTTCAGGTAGATCGCGGCCAGCACACCCAGGGGGGTCACGAACACACTCATTAACAGCACCATCAACACGGTTCCGAATATGGCCGGGAAAATGCCACCTTCCGTATTGGCCTCACGCGGGTCATCCACAATGAATTTCCAGCCTTGGTGGAAAAAGTGACCAATTTTTCCAGCCAGGTTCATCTGGTTTGGCCGGTACGCATCAACGATGGATGACATCGGCAGTTCAAGCTCTTGCCCGTCTATCGTATTAACAACCACGGCATCGCTGCGCAAGCGGGTATAGAGGTCACCCAGTTCCCGTTCAAGGATTTCGTATTCTTTTTGAAGCAAGGCCTGGTCACTCTCAATTTCGGCCAGGCTTGCCGCGTCATCCTTACCTTTGATCTCCAATCCACGTTTCTTTAAGCGAAGACGCTCAAGACGATAATTGATACTGCCGATACGGCTTTTTTCCAGCTCGCGGATTTCATCCCTCAAGTCATTGGCATGTTCGAGACGCCTTAAAAAGCTTCCCCAGACATCCGGGTCCGCGAGTAACTCGCCAGATTCCCTGATACCTACCAACATACCGATAAATACACCCCATTCCTCGCGTTCAAATACCACCATGCTTTGCGGTTTACTGATCGATTGGATGGAAGGCTCGAGTATCCAACGGAAATCCTGTCCAAGGATGTCACGATTCCCCGTTTTCAAAAGGTATCGGGTAACAAATTCGCTGCCTTGTGCAACTTCTTGACCAGATTCACGCAAACGACTGGCAGTCACTTTTTCCTCTTCCCTGATCTGCCCGGCAAGTATCAACTCGCTGCCATCCACCTGCTGGTAAACGACTTTTTGCACTGCCAATGGCCAGAAGTGCGCCATGCCGCGAACACCAATCAACATCAGTAAACCCACCACCAACAGAATGCTGGCACTAACCGCTGCTGCATTTAGCCAGACCCAGGGCGTGCCGTCTGCAATCCATTTCACCAGTGCTTTCATTCAGTCATCCTCACAATGAACTGTACTTTTCACGCAGGCGCTGGCGGATCAACTCAGCCCCGGTATTGACCACGAAAGTAAACATGAACAATACAAGTGCAGCCAGAAACAGGATGCGATAGTGTGAGCTGTTCATCGCAGACTCAGGCATTTCAACAGCGATATTCGCTGCAAGTGTGCGCATACCTTCAAAGAGGTTCCAATCCATGATCGGAGTATTACCGGTAGCCATCAATACGATCATCGTTTCACCCACTGCCCGGCCGAGACCGATCATCACCGCCGAAAACATACCTGGGCTGGCGGTGGGCAGAATCACCCTGACGAGGGTCTGCCACGGTGTTGCACCCAATGCGAGGGAACCGTCTGAAAGAGATTGGGGCACACCATAAATCGCATCTTCAGCGATTGAAAATATGGTCGGAATCACCGCAAAGCCCATTGCGCAACCGACCACCATCGCATTTCTCTGGTCGTAGGAAATACCTGCCTCCTGGCTTAGCCACGTACGCAGATCTCCTCCAAAGAAAAGGTCCTGGAAGGGGCCGACAAATTCGATCGACACATACACCAGGAGCAATATGACCGGTAGCAGAAGAACCGGCTCCCACCCCTCTTTAACGAAATCTTTTATTCGCCATGACGCCCTGGTCCAGAACCAGGCGAACAGCAGCAAGCCTGCCGGAAGCACCAACAACATGGCAAATACACCTGCTAGATTTTCCTCAAGAAACGGCGCAAACCAGAGACCGGCCAGGAAGCCCAGGATAACCGTCGGCAATGCCGCCATGATCTCGATGGTCGGTTTGACCATCCTGCGTAAAGCGGGAGACATGAAATAGGCGGTATAGGCGGCACCCAATAAGGCGAGTGGCAGGGCGAACAGCATGGCATAAAGCGCTGCTTTCAGCGTGCCGAATGCCAAGGGTGTCAGGCTGAATTTTGGTTCGAAATCATTACTCGACGCCGATGATTGCCAGACATATTCGGGTTCGGCGTAATTCTCATACCAGACCTTTGACCACAGCGATGCGAAAGATACCTCCGGGTGTTCATTGTCGATACCCATGAACGCTGCGTGCCCATCACGATAAAGAATGAGCAGACCTGACGCACGTGGTGCCAGTGCCAGGGCTGAAGGCAATCCGGGTAGCTTTTCACTGAGAATCATTTCCCCGGCCGTGCTGTGAAAGATAGTCAGGTTGGCATCGGCATCCACCGACATAAAACCCTTGCGGCGTTTTTCGGGGATGATTTCGTTTATTGCTGCCCCATGACCTTCAAAACGCCGGACAATTTTCAGGTTGTACTTATTTTCCGCATCCCTGACGGGGAATAATTGGGTGATCGCCCCACCCGCATCACCTGCCAAAACAGAAATTCCACCCAGCAGCATACTCATGCTGGTGATGGCCTGATTGGATACCCGGACGGTCTGGGTCTCCTGATAAGTGGTCGTATTGTAAAAATGAACCTGGCCGCTTTCATCACCCAGGTATAGCCAGCGATGGTCGTCGCTGATGGTAATCGCGGTAATTTCAAATTCGACCTGCAGTTCCTTGATGGTTCTGTCCAGTTCAATTTCGCCGCTGAGGAAGTTTTCCTGTTTTGTGCTTCGGTCAAGCCGGACGCGTCCGCCACTTCCCGCAGCTGCCAATACCAACTCCGATTCGGTATCAGACACTACCAGGCCGGTCAAACCGCCACCGGGCATCAGTTCACGTAGCCCGGTGCCGTAAGGAAATTCCAGTTTTGGGACAATCTTTCGTAATTCGACACCGGCAGAAAAATCCGTACTGTAATGATTCTGTAACAAAACGGACTGGCCGTCTTCAAAAACCACCGCTATAATTTCACTTTCACCGTGGTCCTCCGCCACAAACGCTACCCTCTGGCCATTCCCTCCAAGCTCAATTGAATCAATCAATTGCAAGCCATCCAGACTGAAAAACTCGGCAAAACCGTTTTGATTGATTCGAAGAGCAACCTGTTGCTGCTCCTCAAGTGACAAAAATGATGTGCTGCCTTCCAGCCACTCGGCGCTACCCGCGACGTCAGTACTGGATATTTTTGCAGGCATAAACAAGGGGGCTACAACATAGAGAAGATAGAACAGGATCAAAAGCACAGCAGCAATCACCACGAAACCACCAAGAGCAATGACCTTACTGGCCAACTTGTCTTTGCGGCTTCTCCAACGGTGAAAATTTTCCGATCGCACGGCAATTTTGGCCGGTCCGGCTCTATGAGGACTATTCATGGCTGCATCTTAAGCGCGAACTGTGACAGTTTTGTTACACGGGCATTGTGTGTTGCCCGGAGTGAATTATCCGTAGCGCCCTTCGATGTAATCGGTGGTTTCCTTATGTTTGGGTGTCAGGAACATTTCACCCGTTTCAGTGTGTTCAATCACCTTACCCATCAGCATGAATATGCACTCTTCGCTGGCACGACGAGCCTGCGCCATATTGTGGGTAACGATCAGAATGGTATATTTTCCACGCAATTCCCAAAGCAGTTCTTCAACCGCCTCAGTGCCTTTCGGATCGAGTGCCGAACAGGGTTCATCCATCAGCAACACACTGGGCTTTACCGGTAACAGTCGCGCGATGCACAGTTTCTGTTGTTCTTCCAGAGACAGCGTAGTGGCCTTGTGATCGAGTTTGTCCTTTACCTTGTCCCATAACAGGACCTGCTGCAGGGCGCTCTCGACGATTTCGTCCTGTTTCGCTTTACCTGTTTTGCCACCTGTATGGATGGTATGGCCGAAAAGGATATTCTTGCGAATGGAAATGGGCAGGGGATTGGGCCGTTGAAAAACCATACCCACCTGTTTTCTTACCTGTAGCATCTCGACATTGGACCCAAAGATGTTTTCCCCCATCACATCGACTTTACCATTGATCCGAACGTAATCCATACGTTCGTTTATTCGGTTGACCGTGCGAAGAAAGGTGCTCTTCCCGCAACCGGATGGACCGATCATCGAGGTAATCAGACCCTGTTTGATGTTCAGGTCAATATCGAACAAGGCCTGGAAAGTTCCATACCAGAGGTTCAGTTTCCTGGTGCTGATAGCGAGACTGGTATCGATAGCGGTACTGTTCTCCCGGGCTGTCATCAACCAAACCTCCCTTCAACGTAATCACGGGTACGCTGATCACTGACCTCACCGGTAAACAAGTCCTCGGTGACGGCGACATCGACACATTTTCCATCCAGGAAAAAAGCAGTCCGGTCTGCCAGGCGCCTGGCCTGCTGAACCAGGTTGGTCACCAGGATAATGGTAATCTCGTTCTTCAACTCTTTAAGCACATCTTCAATACGCATGGTTGTGACGGGATCTACCGCAATTGAAAACTCATCCAGCATCAATAGTTCAGGATCCTGCGAGAGCGCGCGGGCGATGGTCAACCGCTGCTGTTGACCACCGGATAACATACTGCCGAGCGAGTCGAGACGGTCTTTCACCTCATCCCAAAGTGCTGCCCGGGTCAGACAACGCTCAACGATAACATTGAGTTCTGCCTTGTCTTTCAAACCAGCCAGGCGAGGTGCCAGAGCAACATTGTCATAAACGGAAAGCGGCAAGCCAACCGGTAATGGAAATACCACACCAATGCGACTTCTCAGACCGTAAACATTTCGCACCTTGCTGATGTCTGTCCCGTCAAATGTGATCTTCCCGTCGATTTTCATCTCGGGATTGAACATATCCATGCGGTTGATCGCTTTCAGAAAAGAGGTCTTACCGGCATTCGCGGGCCCAATAATGCCGAAAATTTCATTTTCACGGATATCGAATGATACGTTTTCCAATGCCGGGCCGGTTTCGTAATGGATCGAAAGGTTCTCGACACCCAACTTCACCGGAGGCTTTTCTGTCCCATCATTAACCAATAGCCTGTCCTCTTTCACAGCTTTGCCGTCTACCATTTCTTCTTGCCCCTCAGGTACATACGCAGGGCAATTGACGCACTGTTCATCAACAGAACCATGCCAATCAATACCAGCGCCACACCATAGGGCACCGCTTCAGGCATTTCGGGAACCTGGGTGGAAACAACAAATAAATGCAATGACAGCGCCATGGTCTGATCGAATACACCCTGGGGCAAAAACGGCAGGAAGAACACTGCGCCGGTGAACATGATCGGTGCGGTTTCACCTGATGTACGTGAAACCTCCAGGATCACACCGGTCAATATACCTGTCACCGCATTGGGCAATACGATTCGCCGGATAGTTTGCCAGCGCGTGGCGCCCATGTTCCAACAGGCCTCACGGAATGCCATCGGAACTGCCTGCAACGATTCACGGGTTGCAACGATAACCACCGGGAGGGTCATAACCGCCAGGGTCAGGCTGGCCGCCAGGATACTGGTACCGAAACGGAAAAAGAGTACAAAGGCACCCAGGCCAAACAGGGCATGGACGATGGAAGGTACGCCCGCCAGGTTAATAATGGCGAGATTGATGGCACGTGTAAACCAGTTGTCCGGTGCATATTCACTCAGGTAAATCGCTGCCGCGACACCCAGGGGTACCGAAGCCAGCAAGGCGACCAGCACCAGTAGAATAGTACCCAGCAGCGCCGGAAAAATACCACCGGCCGTCATACCGTTGGTTGGACTGGTAAACAGGAAATCAAAGGAAATAACCGGTGCACCCTTTACTATCAAGGTGCCCAAAATCAGCGCGACCGGCAATATCAATGTTGCTGTCATAAAGCCGAGTAAAAAACGGAAAATTTTCTGCCGTGTGAGATTCTTACGATTAATGGGGGTTGCTTCAAACATATTCTTCATCCCTTCTTCACACCACGGACAACCAGGTCTGCGATCAGGTTAATGACGAATGTAATCACAAATAGCGATATACCTATCGTAAACAATGCCTTGTAATGGGGTGAACCCACGGCGGTTTCCCCAAGTTCAGCGGCAATGGTCGCGGTTAACGCCCGTACCGAGTCAAACACACTGCCTGGAATATTGATGGAGTGACCCGTGGCCATTAACACGGCCATGGTTTCACCAAAGCCCCTGCCTACTCCCAGCAACACTGCACCCAACAGTCCGTTTTTCGCAGCAGGCAACACGACCTTGTAAATCACCTGCCAGCGGGTCGCTCCAAGGGCTTCAGCCGCCTCACGATATCGGTCCGGCACGGCCTTTAAAGCGTCCTCGGCGATCGATGTCATGATCGGTGCCGCCATCAGGCCGAGAATGATACCGGCATTCAAAACATTCAAACCAACAGGGACATCAAAGATATCAATAATCAGCGGGTTCATGATGGCCAGACCAATAAAACCCCACACTACGGATGGAATGGCCGCCAGTAACTCGACTGTAATCTTAAGGAACTCTCGTGTCTTACCGCTTGCAAATTCTGCAATGAAAATTGCTGTGCCCAGGGAAAATGGTATCGCCACAAGCATGGCAAGACCGGTGACACTGGCGGTGCCGGCAATCAGGGCCAGGATACCGTAGGTTGCCTTGTTCTCGGACGTCGGACGCCAGTTAGGTGACAGGAAGAACTCTTTGAAACTGAAGTCACCCAACAGGAAGCCCATACCCTCCTTGGTGATGAATATAAAGATCCCGATAATAAACACGATGGCCGAAATACCACCGATGAAGACCAGGATCTGAACGGCCTTGTCGATATACCAATCTCGATTCAAGCGATCAAAATCGGCAGGTTTTACTGAAGCCCGGGTTTGTCTGTTCATGGGTTATTGTTCACCGCGCGTGGATTCCGCCAGCACTCATGTGTACGATGCAGCACACTAGCTGGCATCATCACCTGCCATAATGGTCATTAACTGTCGAATTTTCGCACGCAATATACGGTAGTTCTCCGTGAGATCTGCGTCCTGTGGCAACACCCAGTTTAATGCCGTCGTATGAAATGGCACCTTGGATATGTAGTCAGAGTACTTACCATTGAGGCTCACTATTATAGTGAAATCGTCAAGGTCATGTTCGGACACTTCCAGCTGTTGTGTCACCAGCTCTTCATCAGGCAAGGCTCTTTCATCGAGGAATTCCTGTAAGTGGGTCGAAACCGGATCAGAAATACCGGGGGTTGCAGGCATGAAGAAGCCGCTTTCAGGAAAGTTCTTTCTTCCTATGGCGGATGCAAGTTGAGCCAAACCCGAGCCCGGTTGATCGAGAAACAGAATACGATAGGTTTTTGGGATTTTTGCAATCCCTTTCACCGCGTAGACGGTCTGGTCACAGATATTTTTTGCCTGGTCTACTATCCGTTTAAGCAGATTGAACACGACAAAGAGGGCCATCATGCTGGCACCGTCCATGTGGTCATCTTCGGCAAACAGTGTCTCGTACACGCCATCCATACGGTTTTGTACACGCTTTGCCACTTTCATCAGGGCGATCGCCATTTCTGCATTGCCGTCACGAAACGATTTGCGGGCATCGGAAAGAATGGAGATTGACTCGTCAAACATTGCATCGCTGCTCTGGGTAAGCTGTGTAGAAATCGGAGAAGTTACCTGCAAGGCCTCGCGACTGATGGTAACGGCGTAATCACCGATTCGTTCCAGCGCCACGTTGACACGCGAAGTAGCAGCCATTTCACGTAACGGTCCGGCACCCGGCAAGTGACGGGCAATGAAGGTATGGCAATACCGGTCGCACTCACGGGACTCCCGGTTAATCGGGTAGTCTCCCAGCACCGTTTGATAGGCGAGTTCGCTATCCCGCAATATCATGACCTGCTTTGCGCTATGCAATGCGGCGTCGACATCTTCACCGATTTTCCAAAGCCGATCTCTGATAATCTTCAGATCGGCTTCCATACGCTCTTCAAAATGACTCATGTGAGATTCCTGGTTTGCATGAAAATGATGGCATTCATTGCACAATTATCACCGCCGCACCGTTCCGAAACAAGACGGAATGGTGCGGATAGTGATTAAATCTTTTTGTTATCAGCCACAACTGACATCATTCATAGATGCATAGCCTTTTTCAAGAATAATGCATTGTCCAACGTCACTCTTGATCCAGTTGAGATATTCACCCACATAACCGGTGGGCTCACCATTTGTATACATGAATAAGGGACGGGCAATCGGGTAGCTGCCGTCACTGGCAGTGGCCACGGAAGGTGCGATGCACGAGGCTCCCGTTTCTTTGGAAAGACAGGCCAGCTTAAGGTGATCGGTAGCATAGGCAAGCCCGCTATAGCCAATCGCACATGGTGTGTTTTCAACCAGGTCGACCACATCCTTGGAGCCATGCATATCACGGGTTCCAAGACGGAAGTCCCCCTTTCCGAGTATGGTCTGACGGAAATACGCGTAAGTTCCCGAATTATTCTGACGACTTACAACCACAATGGTCTGGTCTTTACAGCCGGGCACTTCAACACCGAGGTCGGTCCATTTTGTAAAACCTCCACCATCACCATAGATTTCAGCAAGCTGCTCCATGCTGATAGAAGTCAGCGGATTGTCAGCATGCAGATACACTGCCAACGCGTCATAGCCGACAACATGCTGAATCGGGTCATGACCGTGATCCTGGGCCAGTTTTATCTCCTTGTCCTTCATCGCACGGCTTGCATTTGCAATATCAACCGTACCATTGATCAGGGCTGCGATACCGGTTCCGGAGCCACCTCCGCTCACCGCCACAACAGTGGCTGGATCTACCGTCTGGTAGGCTTCGGCCCAGGCCTGGGCAACATTGACCAGCGTATCAGAACCCTTATTCTGAATCACCTGACGATCCTGGCCACCACCGCAGGCAGTAAGAAAAACAGACACTGTCGAGACCAGCATAGCCGACAATACATTGCGCTTAAACATTAGAAATCTCCATTTTGGATAATAAAACAATTTACAAGACTATAGGTGCAATATGACAGCTTTGTGACAGTTATCAAGAATGCCACAAATTACCTCTAAAACTGTTGACCAAGGTCATCAACTGCAAGTCAACAAACGAACAGGAACCTCAAACCTCCGGTGAAGCCATTGTACGTAATACCCGCGACAAAAAGTCATTGCTGAGCTGCCGCTTCATGTTGCCTTCACTGCACGAGGCTTCACCAAACTTGACCGGTTTACCGGGCTTGTCAATGCCCGGCTGGTAGATCAGCGCTGGAACGGGGTCAGCGCTATGAGAACCCGTATTGCTGTTAGTCGTATGATCCGAAGCGACTGCAATTGTGGCCCCCATTCCGAGCAAGGGCTCCAACGCCTGATCGAGACGTTGCAGAAAATCACGCTTTGCCAGGGGCTTACGGTCATGGGAACAGATATCCGGCGCCTTTACATGAATAAAAACCAGGTCATGACTGCTCAGTGCCTCTTTGACCGCAGCGATCTTGGCATCCAAATCGGTGTCGATTGCCGCTGTGAAGCGGGCATCTTCAATTGCATCGAAGCCGAATATACGACCCAGGCCAAGTACCGTATTACAACCAGATACCAGGCCCGTTTTGAGGCCTTGCCGGTTCAGCATATTGTCCAGTTCAACTGGTGATCCCGCACCGCGGGTAATAATACCGTTGGCAGGCAGTTTTCCATTGCGGGACCTGTCTTTGTTGACAGGATGATCGGCAAGAAGCCGGTGAGCCTCAATAATAAAACGGTTAATCATTACCGCTGTCAATTCTGCTTCCGGCTTCAACGGTTGACAGATTTTAAGGGCAGCAGGCATGTTGAGGTCACCCGGATCCGTATCACTGATGGAGTCCGAAAGTCCGGGTCCTGAAAGGATCAGTACACCACGATGCTGATCGGTCGATATGAAACTGCCGCGGATACCATCATTAAGATCGACATCTGTCAACGTAGCTGCCAGTTCCCGTGTACCGGTGGTGATCCTGCCGGCTCTCCGGTCCGTTACCAGGAAAACACCATCCTGGTGCTCGATGGTGGCAAAGTTCGCGCGCACTGCGATATCACCCCCCAACAGCGTCTGTCCCGCCCCGGCAGCTTCCACAGGACCACGTTTCAAGCGGTCGGCCTGCTCAGGCAGAAGCCCCATTAACATCCCCGTTCCAGAATGGGTATTGGGGATTTCACCCGGAATGATAGGATCCACCAGTCCGTACAAGCCCGAACCGGCCATTTGATCAAGAATGGGAGTTTTAGCCGCTTCCAACGGGGTCTTTCCATCCAGTTCGGGAATTGGCAAATCTCCAAGTCCGTCAATGATGAGCAAAACACACTTGTTTCGCAAAACAGGTTTCTCGACCGGCTTTTCAATTTCCTGCCGGGCTGAAGACGGATCCCGCAGCAAACTAAATAGTTCATGCCACGGCCTGGTTTCCACCGCCTGCGTCAGGCTGTCCACGACAGTACCAAAGACGTCTCTCGCCGAACCTGTAAACTGTTTTCCCAGTTCCACATTGACCTCACGGGTAATCTGCAGAATGGCTTTTTCCTTTTCTTCGGAAGTGACAATGGGGACGTTGCAGCGATCGGCCTCTGACAGCAGAAACGACTGAAGACTCCATATTGACTCCAGGTTATTCAAATACCTTTCGGGTTTCCGGCGCGGTGCGTCAACGCCCCTGCCCTTCAAGCGTGCCTTGATTTTTTTTGACTTAAGGACTGCCAACATCACGTAAACCTTGATGACATCCGAGTCGTCGGGCACACGCTCAAGCAGTTCCGGATGAACATGCACACCTTCCATAATGATGGGCACGCCTTCCTCCACCGCCCGTTGCAATACCGCTTCACATGGCACTGCCAGTAATTCGGCCTGACTCAGGTAACCTTCTGCAACCAGTTGGTCCCATTCACGACTGGGTTTGTCCTGAATAGGAAGTGTTTTCCAGGCATCGAATGAGGAGCAGTGCAATACCGGCAGCAAACGCTTGGGGATCATCACCCGCATGACCTCACGGAGCATATCGGTAGACTGAATTCGAACGATTTCCAGCAGATGGGCAATTTCAGTGGCAATGGTGCTTTTGCCGACAGCAACCGTACCTCCGATCAAAAGCATCAGTGGCCGGCCGCTGTTCTGGAACTCCGACCATACAAGGTAACGACTGGCTGCGCTATCACCTATCTCCTGCTGCAGACACAGGTAAGTCAGGTAGCCGAGTTCAAAGGTTGAAATAGAGTTGATTCCATCTGCAATCAACTGTGCATAAATCAGCTCCGTCGTGTATTCGGCCTTCTCTGTTTTCAACCCCGTAGACTGCAGATATCTCGAATGCCGGCCACGCGAAAATGCACTTTCTGTCTCATCCAGGCTGGTAACCAGTATTCTCGGCGGGGCCACTGATGGAACGTTATATTGCTCGAGTATTTCGGGCTCACACTTGTCTCTCAACAGGTCGGAAACCCTTTTTTGCAGCTTTTCTGTTGTAATTTTTTTCGTGTTGCCCAGTTCGTTGCGAATCTTTGTCGCTATGGTAAATGCATCATCAAAAGCAAGACCTGCATCCAGCAGGCTCCGGGTCAGGATTCCACGCAGAAATGGTGTTTTCTCATTCTCTCTTTTGTTGACGACAATCGTTTTCAATTTTTGTCCTTTACCGGGGTACAACGATAAATGAGGAGATCGGCGCTTCAATAGTTTTCCCGATATTTCAGGCAGGAAAGGTCTGAAGAGCGGACATCAGTTGTCGTTATTCTACCAGTTGTGCCTGGCCTGGAGAGCAAGAAAAAAAGTTGGATGGATTGAGGGAACCACGATTGGAACCACCAGGACATCTAAAGACTAAGGATGCGCGTCAGCGCACTTTTCCCGGGTTATATTAAACTTGAGCTTGAGCCACGGTACCTAATGCACACGCTCTGGAGGACCGTCCGGCAAAACAGTGATTTTTTTTGAACCGGGCACCAGGTCAAAGGGTAGTTGAATATTCGTCAGCCCCATACGGGTCAATAAGCCGCGTAACTCCTGTGCCAGTAACGGATAAATCTGCCTTGCCAGGCTGGCATGGTGATTGGTGAAATCGGATATATCAATCGGGTCGCCGGAGGACTGCTGGTAAACCGTTTCAAGACCCACTTTCGCGTTGAACGCCGGACCTGATTTTCCACCTGCACCACCGACGCAAATCAATTTTGCACTCACCTGGTAAGACGGCAACTTGTCACCTGAATCCATTTCCATTAACCGCGGTGTAAGGTTCATTTCAACTTTGGCGTCCTGCATGGTGCCTTCACGTGAAACACGTAAAAGCTCACCCTGCAATAAGGATACCTGGCAGTGCTGGAGAATAAAGTGGTTCAGTAAATCCATTATGAACACCCGTGAGCGGAATCAGTTTTACAAGATGAGGTATCCTGCCGGTTTATTCAAGCAAATGGCTTATCAAACTTTTTCTGTTTGTTTCAATCATCCACCACGCGCCAAAAATACCAACTGGCCACGGAACGATACGGGGCAAGATGCCGGGTGACGCTGAGGACCTGGTCCGGTTTGGGCAATGTTGGCAGATCATAGGTAAGTTGCACACCTTTCTGAATGCCAAGATCGGTTGCCGGCATGACATCAGGCCGGCCCAGCGAAAAAATCAGGTGCATCTGCACCGTCCACGGCCCGATACCACGCACCCTGCACAAGTTGCTGATAATGGCTTCGTTATCCAGACTTGCCATTTTTCTGGCATCCGGCAGACTGCCGGAGCATGTATGTTCAGCAAGATCGATGATGGCCAGAGCCTTGTTATTGGAAAGACCCACAGAGCGCAGGGTCTGTACTGACATATTGACAACCTCGGCCGCCACCGGCGTGTTGTTTTCAAACAGGGCCTCGAAGCGACCGTAGATGGTTGCTGCCGCCTTACCGGACAATTGCTGGTAGGCGATAGAGCTGGCAAGCGAAGTAAATAAATCCGTTTCCTTTTTGACCTGCAAGCTGAACCGGCCTTTTTCCCGGATCAGACCGGCCATTCGCGAACAACTCGATTTCAGCGTATCGATGGCTTGCTTACGGTTGTAGCGCAAGCGACTCATGATTTCCGCAAAAAGGCCAGGACCGTCAGCAGCCATCCCGACATCATCAGCAATCCACCTGATGGTGTCACCGCAGGCAAGGTATGTCCTGTAATGACATGCAGATAAATGCTGCCGCAAAATATAATAGTGCCCAGGACAACCAACCACGCACCCCACTTTAACGGGGTGGACTCCAGCCTGGTCAGCAATGCTGCAAGCCCCATCAGGGCTGCTGCACTAAAAAGATGGATGTTCGAGGCTGTACGCCAAATATCCTGCAAGCCATTCATATCGACAAGATGGCTGCCCATTGCTGCCAGGATGACTGCCGAAAGTGCCAACAACGCCCCTGCCAACGCAATGTCACGGGCAGCAGTACTCACGTTGTTTCCAGTGGTTTTAACAGGTCTTCCGGTTTTTTGACCATGGCCTCGAACTTCTGCTTTGAAATACCATAAGCCCAGCCACTGACCTTTTGATTGATCTTCTCAACCTCTTTCGCCACATCTTCTGCGGCCTGTTTTTCTATTTCCTGTTGCGCAATGGAATCACCATCATTATCCTGAACCACGGATGCCCCGGGATGGCTTGCTTTCAGACGAAGCAGGTACTGATCACCCTGCTCTACCAGGTCGGCCAGTATTTCCACACCGGAAAACATCAACAATCGCATCTTTACTGCATCCGTCCAGTCAACGTCTTCCTCAGGCCACACTGTCTCCATATTCAAAAGGGAAAAAACCGAACCCAGTGAGTTCACCGCCCAACTGCTCTTGATCTCGCGACCTGACGGAAAACCTGCAAGATCAAAATCGGTCTGATCAGCTGAAATCCTCATCACCAGTATTCTTTCCGCTGTCGGGTGAATGATCTCAACCTCGGCAACTTCGGACGAGTTGACGTCAATGATGCCCGTATCTGCCCAATCCAGGGTCTGTCCGGGAATCTCGAACTCACGATCCACCAGCATACTGCCTGCCACATCTTGCAAACGCACGTATTGGCCTTGCCTGCCCTGTGAGCGGTGCCCTATCAGAAGACCCGTGGTTTGGTCCCCGATACTGATCCTGACCAGCACGCTTCCGGCATCTGCTGCGGTGACATCCTCAACCCCGAGACGGGAATAATAATCCGGGTTATCGGTCTTTGGCTCAATCACCGTGGCCTGCGCCAGCGCCGCCAGCAAAGCCTGTAGTTTTGACCAGTCCGCCCGGTATCCGCCCATCTGCTCAAGCTGCCAGACTCCCTCTGCCCTCACAAGGGTTGCGACGGTTGTATTACCCGCCGTCACAATTTCAACCCGGCTCACATCGTTGATCTGGTCCGCTATCGCCGGAATTAACAAGGTATCTGCGGTGGATATTTCTGATGAGCCATCTTTGAATGCAATCATAATGACAACGGCCAGGGCCGCCACCGTCAGGATAGCAAGGGTGAGGAAACTCCGTTTCATGCCTGCTCTTTCTCCCTGCGACGGCGCCGCATTCGCCTGAATAGCAATGCTGATATCACGATCAGCAAGGGCACCAGGACAATATTGATAAATTTAAGCCGCATACCGAGGGCCTCAATGTCCCTGGAGAGGTCATGCTGCACCTGACGCAACTCACTGCGAATCTGCAGCTTCCGATCAACGAAACGTTGTACTTCATCCTCTTGTTCCGATGTCAACACCGTCAACTCATTGTCCTGCCTCAATGCCTGCATCTGAGTCAGGGTACGCTCGGTTTCTTCAAGTTCGGCCTGCAGCCGTTGTTCGGTATCACGGAAGCGGGCCTCGGCTGACAACTTCAGGGCTTCCACGCGATCGAATGGCCGGGTTGTACTGGCACGGGTACGAATTCCAATCAAATCTGAGCTACCCAATAGTTGGTCTGCAAGATTAAACACCAACGTGCCGTTATCTGCGAAAGAGTTTGCCACCGTCTGGCCAAGGAAATTTTGTTTTTGTACCCACAATCGGTCTGTCAGCACATCGGTATCCGCGAACAGAACGACGTTGATCCCGGTTTCAACCGACCCGGTCAGGTGCCCCATTAAGGGCATACCCTCTGGCGGTTGTTCGAATGCCGTGCCTGCCTGACCGGTGATACGCGCGGCGAGGGCGTATCTGTCACCCGTGGGTTGGAAGTCCCTGCTTAAATCCTGCGGATTTGAAAGAAACCTGAGACGTGCCGCATCAATCGGCGCCGCGTTCTGGCTACTTTCAAGAATGGGTTCAAAAACGCTGCCGTCAGTCCCCAGGGGGGACAGCCAGCCGGTTGATGAAAGATTAACCGTTTTGAGGTCTGCGCTGGCAACATCGGAGTTGTTAATACCATCCTGGTTGACCGATAAAATAGCCAGGTGCCGCACCGGTGGTTGACCCTGTCCAACACTGACCTGCAAGGCATAAGCATAGTCACCGATGACCCGATCGGTATCAAAACTGACACCCCAGGCTTGCAGCAACGGTCCCAGGGAGGAAGCGCCGCCCGCATTCATCCGTGCCATCGGATCATTAGGATCACCACCGAGATCTGCTTCCGCCAACGGGTCGACAAAAGCCAGCAACCGGCCGCCCCGGAGCACAAACTGATCGATTTGATAAAGCATGCTTTCGCTGAGATCCTTCGGATGCACCAGCACCAGCAATTCCAGATCATCCGGCAGTTCAGCGGTGTCGGGCGGAATATCCTGCAAATCAAACAGCTGGCTGAACTGCTGGTGAATAATCCAGGCCTCACTCACACTTTGTGTCGCCGGATCAAATCCCGCCTTCATATCCAGGCCTGATAGCAAACCCACCTTCTTATGTTCAGGGTGCGATAGCGAAAAAACAATCTTGGCAAGATCGTATTCAAGGAATTTCTCCTTGTCCGGTTGTAGAAAAGGCATTACCTCCATGCCATCCAGCGAATTGGTTCCCACCAGGCCAAAATAGAGCGTATCGCCGGCGGTGCCGACCGGTACACCCTGCAAGCCGTATTGTGCCGCCTGGTCTTCCTCCGGCGAAAACGGCACCGGGTCAACCCGTTGCAATTTCAGCTTCCCGCCACTTTGCTCGGCGAACTCTTCCAGCATTTCACCGGCCCAGCGTGCATAACTGCGAAACTGCGGTAAATCACGGCTGACATCTTCCGAAAAGTACAGATACAGTTTGACCGGCTCATCCATGTTCCCGAGGATATTGCGGGTACCTTCATTGAGGGTGTAGAGGTTATTTTCCGTAAGGTCAAAGCGTACACCCTTCAGAAACACTGAAGACATGATGGTCAGTGTTACAAATAGAATGGCCAGCAGTATCACTATGCCCGCTGAATATGCTGAACGAATCTTCTGTTTCATCAGTCGGCCTTTTTTATATCAAGTATCAAAACATTGGCAAGCAGCCAAAAAGTAATGACCAGTGCAAAATAGACCAGGTCACGCAAATCAATCACACCTTTAGTAATATCTGCAAAGTGCTGCAGAAAACTGAGATTAGCAATCCCGTCCAACACAATTTGCGGTGCCCAGCCGTTAAACAGGTTCATCACCATCGGCAAGCCGCTCAACAGGAACAGGAAGCACACCACGACACTGAGAATAAACGCCACCACCTGGTTGCGGGTCAGTGCGGACATACAGGAACCAATTGCCAAAAACCCTCCAGCCATCAGCCAGCTGCCCAGGTAAGCCGCCAGTATCACACCGTTATCCGGTGACCCCAGGTAGTTCACCGTAAACCACATCGGCAAGGTCAAAGCCAGTGCCAGACCGATAAATAGCCAGGCTGCCAGGAATTTACCCAATACCGCCTGCCGGGTGGTCAGGGGCAATGTAAGTAATAACTCTATGGTTCCGGAACGTCTTTCCTCGGCCCAGAGGCGCATCGAGATTGCAGGCACCAGGAACAGGTAAAGCCATGGGTGGAAACGAAAGAATGAATCAAGATCCGCAAATCCGCGCTCATAGAAATTACCCAGGTAGAACGCGAAAATTCCCGTCATCGCCAGGAAAATAATCAGGAAAACATAGGCAACCGGTGTTTCGAAATAACCGGTCAGTTCCCGCTGCATCACATTGAGGATACCGTTCATACCGATGCCTCCACGCGGGTAATACTGCGGAAAACCTCATCCAGCCGGCCCGCTTCCAGCCGTAAGGCGGAAACACTCCATTGGTTCTCATTGATCGCAGCGGTCACCGCCTCAAGCAGACCCGTTTCATCGGTCGGGAATAGGGTCAACTCGCCCTCCCGGATTTCCACTTTTCCAACCTGGGGCAATAAACTCAGGGCGCTGGCGACCTTTTCGGGTGTTTCGACCACCAGGGAAACTGCATTGTGATAACGCGAGCGGGCGATCAGACCCTGTGGGCTGTCGTCTGCCAGCAGCCTGCCCTGGGCAATGATCATCACGCGGTTACAAACAGCCGCGACCTCTTCAAGAATATGGGTCGAGATAATAATGATCTTATCTTCTGCCATGGCCCTTATCAGACCGCGTACTTCACGCTTCTGGTTTGGATCCAAACCGTCTGTCGGTTCATCGAGTATCAATATCTGCGGATCATGAATAATGGCCTGGGCCAGTCCCACACGACGCTTGAACCCCTTGGACAGGGTTTCTATCGCCTGGTGCTTTACCCCGGACAGGTTGAGCTTAATGATGGCATTGTCGACACTGGCCGGTACATCACTTTTATCGATCAGCCTGGCGCGGGCAACAAAGGTTAGAAACTGCTTAACGGTCATCTCGCCATAACTCGGCGCGCCTTCAGGCAGATAGCCGATGTTTTTCCGCGCTGCCACTGAGCTCTCCACTACGTCAACACCATTGATCAGTGCGGTACCTGAAGTGGGCGCAAGAAAGCCCGTCAACATTTTCATGGTGGTGGATTTACCGGCACCATTCGGGCCAAGAAAACCCAGCACCTGACCAGGTTCAACCTTGAAACTCAAATCATCTACGGCTTTAAAATGCCCATACGATTTGCACAGTGATTTTGCTTCGATCATGGATTTATCCAATTGTATTTCTAGTTTACTTCAACGCCGGTCTATCCCAGGGATTCACCGGAACTGCTATTTTCGGGTCTCTGCAAGTATTTTCAAGCCTGCTCTATCCTGATCGGCAATTTGCCTGTATCGTTAGCCGTTTTGAAGCGGCACCTATTTTTAAAGTGAAACTCACCGAGCTTGATCATTTACCCTTCGGTCTACTGGACCTCCCGTCGACTGAGTTACACCAACTCCTGGATGGGCCAACACTCATTCACCTTCAAGGCCGGAATCCGCAACCGCTGTTCGTTACTGTTATCCAGCACGGCAATGAGATTACGGGCTGGGAAGCCGTCAGGCACCTGTTAAAAAGCCACTATGAATTTGATCAGTTACCCCGCTCATTATCTATTCTTATCGGCAATGTAGATGCTGCAAAACATCGCCTGCGCCGTCTGGATGACCAACTCGACTACAATCGTTGCTGGCCCGGCGGCATCCATGCTGACAGTGATATCGGGAAAATGTTCCAGCAGGTTACCGACCGTGCGCGTTCACTTTCGCCAATCGCTGCTATCGATATCCATAACAACTCCGGTCTGAACCCGCATTATGCAGCGATAAACCGCATCCGTCCCGAATTTCTGCGTCTGGCCTCCTACTTTTCTTCCAAGGTGGTCTATTTCACCATGCCAACGGGAACACAATCGCTGTCTTTCTCCAGGTTCTGTCCCTCTACCACGCTGGAATGCGGTCAGGCCGGAGAGATTCATGGTACCGATCACAGCATGGGTTTCCTGGAAACCCTTTTGCACCTGGACAACATCCCCAACACACCGATGGGTGCTGACGAGGTGCATTTATTCCACATGGTCGCCACCGTCCAGGTCCATGACGATGCACTGTTTGGATTCGGTCATGTACCTGCTGACGTCGTATTCAGGGAAAACCTTGATGTCCTCAATTTCCAGGAACTACCCGAAGGAATTTCCCTGGGTACAGTCAATGGGGGCCCTGTCCAACCGGTGGTGGCCAAGGATGTAAACGGGGCCAATGTAACAGAGCAGTACTTCAGATTTGACCGGGGCCAGATTGAAACCGTGCGCGGAATCATGCCCTCCATGCTGACCCTGGACCGCAGGGTGATTCAGCAGGATTGCCTGTGCTACCTGATGGATCGTGTCCATTTCGAAGACCACATTGAAGTCACCGACCATGATCCATTACCGGAAAGTATGCACCGCAGTGATCGACCCGGCGACCCGTCCCTATGACTTTTCCCACTGTTCAGGGTTTTGATCCCTGTATATATTAGGGTCAGATCAGCGGAGGAAATACTATGAGCATGTGGACAGCAATCGCTTTAATTTCGGTAGCCGGCATCCTGGCGGGGATTTTCAGTGACAAGGGGAAACGGCGTCACAGCAAAGAACTTTCTAAAGAACTCAAAGCCTTACATGACAGGCTTGATGCGTTAGAAAATGATCTACGCAAACGCGTAGAAACACTCGAACGCATAGTGACCAACCCCAAAGAAGACCTGAAACGTCAGTTCGATCACCTCGACAAGGCGTCCTGATTTCCCTAAAGCAGGGACATTTCAAAGGCTTTAAGTACGGCACGGGTACGGTCGCGAACACCCATTTTTGAAAGGATATTGGAAACGTGATTCTTGACCGTGCCTTCGGCCACGCCCAGTGAATTCGCGATTTCCTTGTTACTGTA
>JASJFX010000071.1:0-51451 GCA_033791845.1 Lysobacterales bacterium
AGAGTTCAACTATGGGAAGTATAGATGGTCGATTATGGTCAGACGCACGAAATCGAGGGTTCCGGAACCAAAAAACTCTTCTGTGCTTCTGTAATACTCGGTGACGCCCTAGAAGGTCAATTCCAATTCAAGCGAACCCCAGGGTCTATAATCAACATCTTCAGGTTTAAACTCAGGCCCGAATATACCTCCACTTGATGTCAGCATCTCGTCGAAAACCAGTTTGCCCTCACGGATTTCACCGAGACCGAAGAACCAGCGCCGCTTACCTTCAGGGTCATAACTGAACCAGTAAACGACCACCTGGCTATCGATGAGCACTTCCACGTTGTAGCCCTCGCCGTTGTGGGCCGGGTCGTACCAGGAACCGCTCAGCAGCGCTTCTTCGCGTATGGGTGCCATGATGGGTTCGCCGCAATCAATACCCATCAGGCGGGTGATTCTGGACAATTGCATACGGCCGTGTTGTGCACCGATCTGGTAGCTCATATCACCGTGATCGCAATCGGACCAGATAAAACTGGCCGAGCCAACCACGTCTTCGGTGACTTTTTCAGGATCGAAGCCAGGGCCGAATTCACCACCGCTTGCACGCAGCAGTTCCGGGAATACGATGCGGTTGGCACGCACTTCACCGACAGCGACGTACCAGTCCTGTTCGCCTATGTCATTGTAGGTAAACCAGTACAGAATCGCGGCATTATCCGCCAGCATTTCAAGCAGAAAACCCTCGCCGTTATGTGTCGGGTCGTACCAGGATGAGGTAGTACCGGGCTCCAGCAGGAAAGACGGTGGCACAGGCTGGTCGGTGACCTGGAAAGATATCGTGGTATCGAATCCACCGGAATCGGTTTCGGCACCATCATCGTTTTCATAACGGCTCCAGGCGCCGTTGTCCCAGTCGGCGACGGTTACCGGGTTGGCATCGGTGTTCATACCCGTCATATCGGTTGTCTCCAGCGCCATCGTTACATCGGTCAAGCCGCTGATCAGGCCAAGGTTTAGTTCGTCATCAACGAATATGAAAGTCAGCTTTAAAGCATCATCCTGGTATTTCATATAACCATCCGGCGCATCGCCGGGTTGGTTAAGCCAGGTGGCCGCTTCCAAAACGGTGGTCAGGGATGAACCGCCAACGAGCAGGTCAGCTTCAAGGTCAAGGGTGCTTGCAGGTTGACCGGGGAAAGGTACCACCTGGCCGTCCACGCGCCAGCGCATTGGTTTATTAAATGACAGCCATGCATGGTAGCGGTGATTGATCTGCAAGGGCCGTAACTGTTTGCTGTAAAGCGAACGGGTCTGGTTGTTCACGGTATCCCATTCGGTTTCAAATACCACGGCGCCGGTGTCTGCATCTAACAAGCGCAGGGAATGAACTGCCGGTGGGCCCGCCTGGCGGTAATAGACTGCGGCAAAGGTCTGGGCCAGTTGCTCACGTACCCTGGTAATCTCCGACTCAGGAAGGATGAATCCGTCATGACCGTTTTCACCCGCACCGCCATAATCGGCTCCGCCGCCCGGCAGCGGCGCATGAAAATCCTGGCCGCCGCTTGGCTCAATTTCCAGGGTCCATGACGGGACCTGGTAGGTATGCATGAAGTATTCGTCAGTCGTTCCAATACCCGTATTCCTGGGTACAGAGTTACGATCAGAAAAGGCATACCACTTACGGGCAGGGAATGAAATGTGGTGGTTGGTAAAAGTCCTGAGAACTTCCTCGGTCTGGATAGCGAGACGGTTGTTGCTATTGCGTCCCCAAAGGTTCACCAGCGAAAAAGAGTGTACGTCGGTAAAAATACGCAAGCGGTCAATTGGCCCCAGTTGTGCCGCAGCATCCAGTGCCCGGGTCTCAGGCTCCGAGGCAGGTGCCGTGCCATGATAGACCAGTGACAGCACGCTGGAGGAAGACCTGTCCGGATCGGTGTTCCAGAATGGGTTGTTGTTGCGGTTGAGGTCAACACCCTGCAGGTGGTCCCCAGTCGTAAAGAGAAATTCATCAGCATTGAGCATGTTCTTCCGGCGCATGCGGCCGTCACGGGGTGATAAATCCGGAAACTGGGGATCGGTTCCCAGGTAATTCTGCGTTGGAAATTTCTGGGTTTGCAAAAAACCGTCGATATTCAACGAGGGGATGACAATCATATTGACGTTATCCCGCAGGTAGTCATAAAGATGGTGGTCCTCTTCGTGCAGGGCCAGTAACTCCATGATGCCAGTCACGGTTTCCGGTGACTGCCATTCACGTGCGTGGATACCGCCGTTGGTCAGCGTGGCGGGTTCCGGTAAGCCGTCTATTGTCAGCAGATCGTCATCCCCCAGGCGGTAGGCATAGATGTTTCGTCCGTAGTGGGTCTGGCCTACCAGCTCCTGGTGCACCCATGGTGTGGTGGCCACCAGGTCCTGGTGGCGCATATGCAGACCGGCGTAGGTTCTGAAGCCATCGAACGGCAGGGGTGTATCCACGGGTATGGGTACCGGGTATCCCAGTGCGATCTTGTCGGTATCGAAAATCGTTTTGCTCTCCACCCATTCGGTCAACTCCAGGGCAATGAGCGGGCTGCTGGCAAACAGAAGGGCGGTGAGAGACAACACGAATACACGGTTCATGGTTGAAGCTCCCCGATCAGCCTGTCCCGGTTCATATCCAGTGCCATCTGCGCACGTCGCGCAGCCACTGAGTCACCGTCGGCGGTATCCTGCAATATCTTGATGGTTTGAATATCAGGGCTCTGCGCCAGTGCCAGTGCAACGGCAGCACCCAGACCCGGGTCTGCCAGTTTATCCAACAGAAGATCGCGTATACGGGCATCATGCCTTAGCCCTGGCCACCATGCGGCAATGGCCAGCGAAGCGTTGCCGGCAGGGGCCTCGAGTATTGCAAATTCAAGCAGGGCGGCTGTTTCTGACGCCGGAAGCCGTTTATCCAGTTGCTTGAGTGCCGATGAAATTCCGCTACCGCGTCCGTTGATCAATAGTTCCTGCACAGCAAAAGTGTCGGCGGTGATCTCAGCGGTCAGCCCGATCATGGGGGTCAGACTGGGTGACTGGCCAAGTTGTTCGAGTACAGCGCTTTGCACGGCCTCCACCTCGGCAATGTTGGCCTGCTTGAGGGCGTCAATATATCCGGATCGCTGGGTGTGACTGGCAGAATCAATATAAGCAGAGACCAGCTCAGTTGGGTTCGTTTCAAGCAATTCGATCGCCTCGACAGCAAATTCCGCCCGTTGCCAACCATTTTCAACACCGGCGGCGGCACCGCGAATATTGAAAAGCGGCACAAACGCATCACCATGGTCTTCATGTGGTACCAGGGTTTTAGCCTGGTAATTGATCAAATGCTGCATCACTTCATTAGCAACGGCGGCGCGGGGCAATTCGGCCAATGAGCGGGTGAATTGATAAAGTGCTGCTTCCCTGGCAGGTAAAGGCCAGTCACTGCGGGTTTCCAGCTGCCTGAGCCGGTTTAACGTGGTTTTGCCGTCCGCCAGTGAGGAAACATTACCGATTTCATATACGGCAATATTGATATCGACAGACCGTACGGCAGCCATGGCGCTGCTGCGATCCCAGTGAGAAGAAGGAGCTTGGTTCGCCGCCATTGCAGAATCTGCAAGGCCGCAGAAATAAAACAAAGAAACAAATACGAGAAGATTTTTCATACGATTTCCTGAAGGTATAACCATCATACGAAAAATCTCAGAAAAGTTCATATGGTAGAAGTCACTTATAGGGGTTTATCAAAATTTTTTAAAATCAGACCTGCGCCTGCCAACTTGAGTTGCTCCGCCCGGATGCCGTCCGCGATGCCAATGAACTTCCAACCCAGTTTCCGGCTGGCCTGCAGGTCCCAGGCGCCATCGCCGACATAGGTAAAATCTGCCTGGTTAAAGGTCTGGCCACCGAGAGTTCTTTGCGCCGCGATTTGCATGATCCCGGTACGTGAGATGGCGTCATCTGAACTGGCAAGGGGCAGGGCAAACCTGTCGAGGCCGGATAGTTTCAGTTTTAAACGTGCACTAACCTGCCAACCGCCAGTGGCGATTCCGGTATATACATGATCGGCTTCACTCACGGCATTCAGCCATTCACTGACACCGCGTAAAGGTTTGAAATGGCTTGGATCCAGGACAAAGGCGGCTTCAAGTAGCTGCACAAACTGATGCTTGATCTGCCTGGTCTCCGTATCAAAGGGTGGGCGGCCAAGTTCCCTGATACACCATTCATCCAGAATGCCGCTGTCGGTCACGTGTTTGAAATCATGCAGGTCCGGTAGCCGGTCCCGCATTTCAAAGCACCCGAAAACGGCTTGCCAGAAACACTCATTGTCAATTTCAGCACTCGGCATGAGGGTTCCGTCCAGGTCAAGAATAAAGACCTGTGTGCCGCTGTTAACCCATTTCCACAACATTGTGATATGTTGCCCGAGGTGGAACCAATACGGAAGTTTTAAGATGTCTGCAAATGATCAAATCAGTATTATGGAGTATGCAGGTGGCGTCAATGCCATCGATGCCGATTTTCATCGTGAACACATGGCTGCCTGTTACCTGGTGGAGGCTGAATCGGAAGTGGCCTTTATTGAGGTGGGCACAAACTCAAGCACACCACGGTTGATGAAGGTTCTCCAGAGCCGTGGATGGAAGCCGGAGGATGTGACGTATGTGATCGTCACCCACGTTCACCTGGACCATGCAGGGGGTGCGGGAAGCCTGATGCAGTTGCTACCCAATGCGACATTCCTGGTTCATCCATATGGCGCCCGCCACATGATAGATCCGACAAAACTGGAAGCCGGATCACGAGCGGTTTACGGCGATGAAATGTTTGAAAGAATCTATGGCACATTGATTCCGATTGAAGAAGACCGGGTGCGGATCATGGAGGACGGGGACGAGGTCACCCTGGGTAACCGCCAGTTGCGATTCATGGATACACCGGGACATGCCCGCCATCATTTTTGCGTGTATGACAGCCTCACCAACGGCTGGTTTACCGGTGATACTTTTGGTCTTTCCTATCGCGAATTTGATACGGAGAAGGGTGCTTTTTTATTGCCCACGACAACACCCATTCAGTTTGATCCCGAGCCGCTCAAGGCATCGGTCAGAAAATTGGTCGCTGATGCACCCCAATACATGTACCTGACACATTATGGCCGGGTTGATGACATACCGCGGCTTTCAAAGGTCATGATCGACGGGGTAGATACCCTGGCCGGTTTTGCCGAGCAGTACAAAGATGACGATGCGCGCCGGCAGAAAATCGAGACAGCCATGAGTGACTGGTTGCTCGATGGCCTGGAAAAACACGGCGTGAGCCTGGACAGGGACAGGTGCCTGGAGTTGCTGGGCCCTGATATCAAGCTCAATACCCAGGGTATCGAATTCTGGCTGGATCATCGCAAATAACAGGTGCTTTCCGGTTAGCGAACAGTTCAGGTTAAACCTGGAAGGCTAATACTCCGTGTTCTTCACTACCGACCATGCCTCAAGCTTGGCAGCATAACTACTGGCAGCATTGGCGGGACTGGTTGATGGCAGTGTCCGGAATTCGTACCGGTTTGTCAGACCCGGAGCCACCCTCTTATTAAACAGGCCGGCAGCCTTTTGACCGTTGAAATACACATGGCTTATCAGTGGATGCTGTTTGAAAAAGCCGGCGAAATCATTGGTCGCCAAACCGGTTTCCGAGATAGCTGAATCCAGGCTTCCGGGACGAACACAGGTCTGGATAACATCCCACAGGGCGATGTGGTTTTCGTTAAGCTTTTGCAGTCGCGCCGCGTAGTCCAGTTGTGGGCCTGCACTGAATAAGTCACCCATTATTTTCCAGAATGCGTTTCGCGGAAATGCGTAATACTGGACAGCATCAAGGGAAGCGACACCCGGCATGGATCCAAGTATCAAAATACGTGCATCCGGTCGTGAGACCGGTGGAAATCCCTGCGAAAGTTTCATCTGCAATACACTAGCACAGAGTGAATCGGGGTGATGTATGCCGCTGGCAGGATGACTATGGGGCTATTTAAAATCCGGTCTTCAGCGATTAAGCTGACAATTAACTAAGCTACACTGTACCGGTCCACGTGGAGTCCAGGCATGAACGAAACCAACCCGTCAAAACGCAGCACCCTTATTCGAAATTCGGTCGTATTTCAGCTCAAGTTAATGGCCGATGGTTTTCGTGACCTGGTATTGCTACCGGTTTCGCTGATCGCGACACTCATTGGCCTGCTGCGGGGTGGTGACGAGCCTGAGCGGGAGTTTCTCCAGGTGATCAATATCGGTCGCGAGACTGAACAATGGATCAACCTGTTCGGTAATCATGAGCTACCGGAAAACGCCCATGCCATTGCTTCTATTGATGCATTGTTTTCAAAGGTGGAAAAAACACTAAAACAGCAATACCTGGCAGCGGGAACCAGCGCACGCGCACAGGCTGAAATCGATGAGGCCCTGCAGATGGCGCACGATAAAGCCAGGGAACAACAATCGGGCGAATAAACCCGGAATCCGGGTTTCAGATCAGGGTCAGAGATCAATAAGTGCCGGTAATGTATTGGTTCAGTTGCTCAACCTCGTGTTGTTTCTCATCAAGCATTTTTTTTACCAGGTCCCCAATGGAAACAATACCGAGAAGCTTGCCGTTTTCTACCACGGGTAAATGGCGGCAATGACAGGTCGTCATGGTTTCCATGCAGTGCTGCACTGAATCACCTGGATCAGCTGAGATTACCGGTGACGTCATCACCTCCCCAACTTTTGTCTGCAGTGATGACAGTGATTTAAGGGCAATTTTCTGCAGGTAGTCGCGTTCGGTAAAAATCCCGGCGATGGAATCATCTTGCCGCACCAGAACAGCACCAACATTTACCTGGGCCATCAGGTTGATGGCATCGTGCACTGTTTCGTTAATGTCGACAGATAGCACCATGCCGCCTTTATGATCGAGAATTTCAGAGACTTTTGACATGATGTAAAACCGGTTTGGACACAATATAAGTCTAGTCCGTAATTCAGAGTTTACAACATGGATTTGAAAAATTATTTGTCAGACTGACTATCCTGAACGGATACGACGGTATATTCGGCGTCAATTACATCCGCGGATTGCCTTTGATGACCGGGAGCGGGAGGGGTGCCGGTGCCGAAATCCACGCCACTTTTTCGCAGACGATGTTTAATCCAGGCAACGCGTAACCACAGTGCCAGACCGGCAATCAGACCGACTCCGGCAACCACCAGCAGCGCGGCTATCCCGATCGTGAATGCACCCACCAGAACAAACGCGGCGACAATGGCGGCGATGATCCTGGTCAAAGGGTTCTGCGGCGGTGGGCTAATGTAATAAGGCATGCTTTTCCATATTGGGCCGGATTTAAGGAATGACAAGGATCGAGGTCCGGGCGTGGGTGGAAATCAGAATATCAGGTTAACCACCGTCAGCATCACGACCAGGAAGATAACCGTCATCCCACTGCCGGCACGCACAAAATCCGCTACGCGGTAACCGCCGGGACCAATGATCAGCGCGTTGACCTGGTGAGTGGGCAGGACGAAGGAGTTGGATGTAGACAGGGCGACGATCAACGCATACATGGTCGGGTTGGCGCCGGTTGCAAGCGCGATGCTGATCGCAATGGGTACCAGGATGGTGGTGGCACCTACGTTGGACATGACCAGGGTGAATATCGTGGAGAGTATGGCGATAACAACTTGTACGGCGATATCAGGCATGCCGCCCAGCAGCACCATGGCCTGTTGAGCAATCCAGGCGGCGGTGCCGGTTAATTCCATGGCGAGGCCAATGGGAATAAGGCTGGCGACCAGAAAAACAGTTTTCCAACTGACCGAGTTATAGGCTTCGTCGATGCTCAGTACATGGGTGAGTATCATTCCGAGCGCACCGACCAGCAGCGCAATGGACAATCTGAAATCGGTGAAAATGATCATGCTGATGGAAAGGCCAAAGAAGAAAAGCGCCTGGCCGACTTTTTGAGGGCGCTGCTCTTCCTTAGGGATATCGGTGGCAACGATGAACTTCCGGTCTGCCTGTAACGCCGACAGGTCCCGCCAGGTACTGTGGCTGACCAGGCAGTCTCCCGTCTCCAGTACGTGTTCGCGGACGTCTTCATTGATGATATGACCGCGACGGTTGATAGCCAGTACGCTGATCCCGTAACGCTTGCGTAAGCGGGCCTCGCCGATGGACTGACCAATAAAATTTGAACCCGGAGGTATAACGATTTCGGAAATGCCGGCCCGGCTGGGATTGAAAAGACCCCCAAAAGTTTTCACACGGGGTTGCAGACGGCAGTGATAATCCAGTGCGAAATGTCCAACTACGTCACGGCTACCCATGACGCCGAGAATGGTACCAACCCAGATCATCTCATCGGCGGGCGGTGCCATACGCGGCGCATCGGTATTGCGTATGGCCAGCAGTCGTGGAATTCCCTCGATTTTTTCAGCGTCGCCGACCTGCATACCCACCAGCGGGCTATCCACCGTGACCAGGAGTTCATACACGTCACCTTTAATATCGTAGGTGTCGGCAAAATATGTCTTGGTACGGGCAGGTACGGCGGAAGATTCAATCGCGTTGTCCGGCAACAACAGCTTTCCAAAAATCAGGAAGTAGACGATGCCTGTTGCCAGCAGCGCCAGTCCGACAGGGGCCACATCGAACAATTCAAATTGGCCCAGTGTTTCGGCCCCCGGCGGCAAAGATGCATTCGAGGCGGAAATCAGGTCGTTTAACAGGATCAGCGGCGACGAACCGACCATTGTCATCGTTCCGCCCAGGATGGCGCAAAAACCCATTGGCATCAGCATCCGGGAGAGCGGAATTTCGGTACGTGCGGAGATACGGGATACCACCGGCAGAAACAGGGCGGTGGCGCCAACGTTCTGCATCAGGCTGGAAATAACACCCACCGTACCCGAGACCAAAGGGTTGATCCTGTTGGCAGTCTTGCCGCCGATGCGCAATATGAAAGCGGCAACAACCGACATCACACCGGTCCTGTCCAGACCGGCCCCGAGGATCATGACGGCGATAATGGAAATGACGGCATTGGAGGCAAAACCATTGAATAGCTGGTCTGAGGGCACCAGCCCCAGCAAACCCAGTAATACCATGACCGACAAGGCCACCACGTCGACCCGGACGACTTCAAATACAAACAATGCAATGGTGATGGCCAGCACTGCCAGCACCAGCATCATATCGCCTGTGAGTGTAAGCCCGGTCTCCATAATTTGTTCAGTGTAATCCGCTTAAGGTCGTCAGTGTAATCCGCTCAAGATCGTTGGTACAGCAAATCCCTAACTTCATGACCAAGACTTTCACCTCGATCCTCGTACTTTGTATAGGGCCGCCATTCGGGTCGGTCACAATAGTCTTCCGTGGGAGACAGGTTGATAAAGTCAGGGCTGGACTGCATGACTTCCAACATGTGATCTGCATAAGGTTGCCAATCGGTCGCCAGGTGTAATATCCCGCCACTTTCGATGCATCGCGCCAGCTGCCCTACAAACGCCGGTTGGATAATACGTCGTTTGTGGTGACGCTTTTTCGGCCATGGATCGGCGAAATAAATACGCACACCCGCCAGGCTGCCCGCCGGTATACGATTTTGCAGAAAAGGCACTGCGTCTTCGCAGGCGATGCGGACATTTTCTATATCGTGATCTTCCAATGCCATCAGCAGATGCCCGACACCGGGCTCGTGCACCTCGATCCCGATGAAGTTCTTTTCCGGTTCCTGCTGCGCCATACGCCAGGTGGATTCACCGTTGCCAAAACCTATCTCCACGATAACTTCAGCCGGGCGGTCAAAATGATCGTCGAAATCCAGCACGGTTTCCCGTTGTTCAATACCGTAGTGTGGCCACAGCTCATCCAGGGCATGCTGCTGGGCAACCGTCAGGCGGCCTTTTCGCAAGACAAAGCTGCGTATGTTTCTATGTGTCGGTTCGGTCATATGCCTACTGATTACTCATGTTCCCGGGAGCTGGTTTCCAGCGCAAAAAAGCCCGGCATCACCGGGCTTTTTCAAGCAGGCTGCTAGTGGCCAGGTGCGGCTGCTGCAGCTGTGCTGGTAATGACAGACTGATCGTAAAAATCGAAGAAAAAATAGAATATACAGCTACAGACGATAAGCGTGGCAATCATCGCCGGTGTCCCATAACGGAACCATACCCATGGTGTTATCGCCAGTGACGGGTCATTTTCATTTTTCGCCAGCCTTTCTGAGATCGTGACAATGTAAACATTAGCCGTGGAGCCGATATGGGTTCCGTTACCACCCATGCCAACGCCGGCAGCCAGTGCCCACCACAATGGTGTGACATGGATACCCTGGGCTTCCATACCGAGCAGAATGGGAATCATGGCTGCGGTGAATGGTATGTTATCAATCGCCGCCGACAGAATGGCAGCAACCCACAACAGCACCAGTGTTGCCGTCAACAGGTCTTCCTGGACAAATGGAATGATGAACTGGCCGAGATATCGCAAAAATCCACTGTGTTCCACACCGCCAACCACGATAAACAGGGAAATGAAGAAGATCAGTAATGGAATCTCAACATCTTCCATTGCGTGGTCCATCTCGACATGCCTGGCAATAAACACCAGCAGCGTCAGACCCAATGCTGAAACCATCCAAGGCTCCCAACCGATGGAATGGTGGATGGTGAACAGAACGACCATCACGCCGAGTACAAACAATGACTGGTTCCAGAGCTTTTTGTCTTTATATTCAGCTTTACTGTGGTACTGACCCTCGGGTTTGATGGCCAGTTGTTTGCGGAACAGGAAACGCAGCATGAACAACACGGTAACCCATGCTGCAAATGTCATACCGCCCATGTGCACAAGGAAGGTATTGAAATCGATACCCTTGGCAGAACCGATCATCAGGTTGGGCGGGTCACCCACCAGTGTCGCGACACCACCGGTGTCAGACAGCAGGGCGGCAGCCAGCAGGAAAGGGATAGGTGTTACCTTCATTGACCTGGCGATGAGAATAATCAACGGGCCGAAAATAACCACCGTGGTGACGTTATCCAACAACAGGGAAAGCACGGTAACAGCGGTTCCCAGCAGCACCATCAATACAAATTGCCTGCCTTTACTGATCCTGGCCATGTAATTGGCCATCGCTTCAAAGCCGCCGGTGGGGATCATGATGGAAACGATCGCCATCATACAACCAAGCAGAAAAACAACATTCCAGTCGATGGCAAGAATCGCAAGATGTGAGTCATAAAATTCGTAATACTGACCGGCGATGATCATCATGATGGCGCCCATCATTGCGAATTTAGCGCGATGGAAGCCATGAAATGTCTCTGTGAAAATACCGATAAATGTTATGGCAAGAATAATCGCCGAGATCATCATTGCGTCGTTCATGACAAGCAATTCTGTCATTATCTTATTATCTCCCCGTGGATTTGGCCCGTTAGGCCTGTGAAGTTTTTCAAGTATTATGCACTGATCCACACATTATTCTCAATTTTATGTTCATCCCGAACATAACGGTCCTGAAGTAAGGTACCTCACACCCTCGACTTCGTGGGTAACTAAAGTTCTGTGGTTTCTGATCGATAAGCACGGCATACGAATGAAGCTGGGAACAGTTACAAAAAGAGTCCAAACCTTGATTGAAGTGGCACAGCAGCGGTATCCCAGAAATTAATTTAACATCCAAAGATGCAATTTGAGAAAACTTGCTTTAAAATATATCTCTTAATTCGGATAGAAAGATATATTTCATTGGAGTTTATAAAAAATGAGTAATTACCTATTTACCTCGGAATCTGTTTCCGAGGGTCATCCTGACAAAGTTGCGGACCAGATTTCTGACGCGGTCCTGGATGCCATTATCAAGGAAGATCCCGCAGCCCATGTGGCCTGTGAGACTTTTATCAAAACCGGCGTGGCCATTGTGGGTGGAGAAATCACCACCGATGCATGGGTCGATCTGGAAGATATTATTCGTAAAGTGATCGTGAAAATCGGTTATGAGTCTTCAGAGTACGGGTTTGACGGCCACACTTGTGGTGTCATCAATATTATCGGCAAGCAGTCAAGTGACATCGATCAGGGTGTTAACCGTACGTCGCCGGAAGAACAGGGTGCGGGTGACCAGGGTCTGATGTTCGGTTACGCCTCCAATGAAACGGATGTTTTAATGCCCGCGCCAATCTATTACGCGCATGAGCTGGTCAAGAAGCAGGCCGAGGTACGCCGCAATTCAAGCGATGGTAAATACCATTTGCGTCCGGACGCGAAAAGCCAGGTGACTTTCCGTTACGAGGATGACAGACCGGTGGGTATTGATGCCGTTGTACTTTCTACCCAGCACCACAGGGATTCCACCCAGGCTCAGATACGTGAGTTGGTAATGGAGGAGATCATTAAACCGATACTTCCCGCGCACTGGCTGGATGATAAAACCAAGTACCACATTAATCCGACGGGCCGGTTTGAAATCGGTGGGCCGGTGGGTGATGCCGGATTGACCGGACGCAAGATAATCGTTGATACCTATGGTGGTGTGGCCCGGCACGGCGGCGGCGCCTTTTCAGGAAAAGACCCGTCCAAAGTGGATCGTTCTGCTGCTTATGCTGCCCGCTATGTTGCCAAGAATATCGTCGCCGCAGGCCTGGCAGACCGTATTGAAATACAGGTTTCCTATGCCATTGGCGTAGCGACACCGACATCAATCGGCATTGACACATTTGGTTCTGAAAAGATCCCGGCTGAGCGTATTGAACAGTTGGTTCGGGATTTTTTCGACCTGACGCCTTACGGCATTATTACCGCGCTTGACCTGATCAAGCCGATTTACACCCCGCTGGCTGCTTATGGCCATATGGGGCGCGAGGATTTGAACGTCAGTTGGGAAAAAACTGACAAGGCCGACCAGTTGCGTGAAGCAGCCGGTCTGTAATCAAAGGAATATTGAGATGAATGCAGTAATTGAAGACATAAACAAGCACGACTATTACGTTGCCGATATAGAGCAGGCAGACTTTGGCCGCAGGGAAATTGCGATTGCCGAAACGGAAATGCCCGGTTTGATGGCGGTGCGTGAAGAACTTGGCGCTGACCAACCACTCAAGGGTGCGCGAATTGCAGGCAGTTTGCACATGACTATCCAGACCGCTGTGCTGATCGAGGCTCTCGAGGCGCTGGGCGCTGAAGTTCGTTGGGCATCCTGTAATATCTATTCAACCCAGGACCATGCTGCTGCTGCGATTGCGGCGGGCGGCACACCCGTATTTGCTTTCAAAGGTGAAAACCTTGATGAATACTGGGAATTTGCCCACCGGATATTTGACTGGGGCAACGGTGATGGTGATGAGAATTTCGCCAACATGATTCTTGATGACGGTGGTGACGCGACCATGTTGCTATACGTGGGTGCCCAGGCCGAAGAAGATCCGTCAATACTCGACAATCCCGACAGCGAAGAACAGGTTTGTTTGTTCAATGCGATCAAGAAACGTCTGGCGACAAATCATGGCTGGTACACGAAAGCATTGTCCAAAATTCAGGGTGTGACCGAAGAAACCACCACCGGTGTAAAACGTCTTTATGAAATGGCCAATGAGGGCACATTGCCGTTCCCCGCGATCAATGTGAATGACTCGGTCACCAAGTCGAAATTCGACAATCTGTATGGTTGTCGCGAGTCACTGGTTGACGGTATCAAACGCGCCACCGATGTAATGATTGCAGGCAAGATTGCGATTGTTGCCGGTTATGGTGATGTTGGTAAGGGTTGCGCGCAGTCCCTGCGCGGGCTCGGTGCGACGGTGTGGGTTACAGAAATTGACCCGATTTGCGCGTTACAGGCTGCCATGGAAGGTTACCGTGTTGTGACCATGGAAGACGCTGCTGCCAAGGCTGACATTTTCGTCACGGCCACCGGTAACTTTCATGTCCTGACGCATGACCACATGGCTGCCATGAAAAACCAGGCAATCGTTTGTAATATCGGTCACTTTGACAATGAAATCGATGTAGCCAGTCTGCAACCATACGAGTGGCAGGAAATTAAGCCACAGGTTGATCACGTGATCTTTCCGGACGGCAAGCGGATCATTCTGCTGGCAAAAGGCCGCCTGGTGAACCTGGGTTGTGCAACGGGCCACCCGAGTTTTGTCATGTCAAACTCCTTTACCAACCAGGTACTGGCGCAGATTGAGTTGTGGAAGTATCCCGAGCGGTACGAGAATGACGTCTACGTCCTGCCCAAGCATCTTGATGAGAAAGTTGCCCGGCTACATTTGCAGCGTGTGGGTGCCAACCTGACGCGTCTGACCGATGAACAGGCCAGTTATATCAGCGTGGATGCAGACGGTCCTTATAAGCCGGTTCATTACCGCTACTAGGCTAAGCAGACTACCCCGTCCCGGCAGAAACCGGGGCGGGACTGGCTAGTGTAGCGTAAACCCTAAAAGGCAGGATCAGTGGTTACCAGAATGTTCAGCACAAGGCACGCTCGCGCAGGCATAGTGGTTCTATGTCAAGCGAGTGTTCCAAGAGTAGGCACCTCCAGGTGACGCCGTGATGGGCATTCTGGTAATCATCCGTAGGGCGAGCCCACCTTTTAGGGTTTACGCTACATTAACTAACCGGCATCCCTCATAATGATCAGATCAAGAGTTCCTATCTCTTTCGAGTTTTTTCCGCCACGTTCGGTTGATCAGAAGTTGATCCTTGATTCCACCTGGCAGAAGCTCTCGAGGCTCAATCCGCGCTACCTGTCCGTGACCTTCGGAGCGGGTGGTTCGACGCTGGATGCAACCTTGAATACGGTTTCTGATTTGCTGGAGAAATCCGGTGTTCCGGTGGCGCCGCATATCTCGTGTATGGCCAGGGACCGCGATATGCTTCTGCGTTTACTGGAGTCTTACAAACAGGCAGGTGTCGAGCGCCTGGTCGTGTTGCGTGGAGACCGGCCCGAAGGTGTCAGTGGACCCGGACCGTTTCAGTATGCCAGTGACCTTGTAAGGTTTGTCCAGGAATCGTTTTCTGACGAATTTCATATCGAAGTGGCCTGCTACCCGGAATTTCATCCTGAATCCACCACACCCGAAACCGAATTCAAATACTTCAAGGAAAAAGTGGACGCGGGTGCCGATGGTGCGACGACGCAGTATTTTTACAACACGGATTGTTATTTCCAGTTCCTTGACGATTGCCACCGCAATGGCATCGATATACCGATCACCCCCGGCATCATGCCAATTACAAATTACCAGAGCCTGGTGAGGTTTTCCGCCATGTGTGGCG
Organism: Lysobacterales bacterium; assembly: GCA_033791845.1. GTDB lineage: Bacteria > Pseudomonadota > Gammaproteobacteria > Xanthomonadales > SZUA-36 > SZUA-36. The sequence continues at coordinate 15,316 of JASJFX010000071.1, forward strand.
CCGAGATTCCACGCTGGATGCGCAAACGTCTGGATTCATTCGGTGATGATGGTGCTTCCATCCGTGAGTTCGGTCTGGACGTGGTAACAAAGCTATGTGAACGTCTGCTGCTCGGCGGTGCACCGGGTTTGCACATCTACACCTTAAATCGCGCCAACGCGACCATGCGTTTGTGGCACCGTCTGAATCACCTGTAACCGTAGGGTGGGTAATTTATTACCCACGCGTTTTTCCGGCGAGTTCATCCCCGTAATTCAATCTGATACGCGTGGGTAACAAGTTACCCACCCTACGTACCCACACCTTTTCCAAAATTGAATCCTAACGGTGCGTTACAAGTTACGCACCCTACGTCCGCCACGGGACGTCAATGGTCTACATTTCCCGTCAAAGCGCCCTCAACGTCGCCATCTTCACGATAGATGGAAATATCCATCAAACCCCCGGTATCAATGCTGGCGCGGTACATGCCTTCTGAATTGAACGGTGTGGCGATATTTCCATAACGATCAATTGCAATGACACCACCTTCGCCGTTGGCCTTTACCAGGATGTCGTTTACCACGGTATCGGCCGCCTCCCCCAATGGCGTGCCAAATTCAACGCGGTGACAAATGTTATAGGCCGCTACGAGGCGTATAAAAACCTCACCATGTCCGGTTGCACTGACAGCACAACTGCTATTGCTGGCATAAGTTCCGGCGCCAATAATGGGTGAGTCACCCACACGGCCCCAACGCTTATTACAGGTTCCGCCTGTCGATGTACCCGCTGCCAGGTTGCCCTGCCTGTCGAGGGCCACTGCACCCACGGTGGAATACCACTGGTCTTTCCGATCCTCTTTAACCTGTTCTTTGGCCTGGGTACGCTGCAGTTGTTGCCAGCGGAAGTCCGTGTAAAAACTGTCCGGTTCCACCATTTCGCAGCCATGCTGCCTGGCGAACTCTTCCGCGCCTTCCCCCATCAGCATGACATGCTCAGAATCAGTCATCACTTTGGATGCCAGGTCAATCGGGTTCTTGATGCGGGAGACCGACGCGACAGCACCGGCATTCAAACCCGCACCTTCCATGATGGAGGCATCCATTTCGTGATTTCCCGCCGCATTGAATACAGAACCGTTTCCGGCATTGAATAGGGGCGAGTCTTCCATCACGTTGATAGCCGCAATGACGGCCAGGGTGCTGCTTTTACCCGCCATCAGGGCCCGATGGCCGGCCTGGACGGATTGCTGCAGTGCCGCTCGGATCCCGGCTTCCTGTTCATCGGTCATTTTTGCCCTGGTGATCGTACCGGCACCGCCGTGTATCACGATCGCTGGCTGAGAGCCCGTCATGATCGCGCTCCCGCCCAGAACAGACCGGCATAGATTTTGGGATCGACCATAATACCTTCTGCCATTCGTTCTTCCAGCCATTGGCACGCATTTTCAAGCGGCACATGGTGAACGGTAATGTTCTCATCGCCATTACCGCCGCCGGGGCCAACCCGCTCCAGACCACTGGCGTAATAAATCGTAACAATTTCATCACTCATGCCCGGTGTACTGGGGCTGGTTAACAGCTCTTCCAGAAAACCGGCGCGATACCCGGTTTCCTCGATCAACTCTCGCTGGGCAGCAGTTTTGAGCTTCTCATCACGGTCGCCCGTATCACCCGCCAATCCCGCCGGTAATTCCATCACCAGGCTTTTGACAGGAATACGGTACTGCTCTACCAGGACCAGTTCACCTGCATCCGTCACCGGCACAAGAACGACAACACCCGTTGCGTTGGTACGGAATGCGTACTCCCATCGGTCGGTTTCTTTCAAACCAAGAAAACGACCACGGAAATGAATTGATTCATTTTTTGCCACAGACTCACCTGATGCTCTGATAAACTGCGCCGATTGTATCCTAGTGCGTTGGTTTAAATAGAACGAAATTTATGTTCAATTTAATACTCGTTACCGGGTAAACGGTTAACTCCATAAAGTAATCATTATTAAACGGAACCAAAGTTTGTGTAGCTGTTCATAATGAGCGAAATAAAAAACACAGTTAAGAGGACAACCATGTCGCATCAATCAGTTATTACCTTCGTATTTGCAATTTTCCTGGCCATAGCCAGCCTGCCATCGGCGGCACAGACGGAAAATCAGGAAGCCCTGCCTGAGAATGTGCCTGAGAATGTGCCTGAGTTACTGGTCATAGCCAATAGCGCTTACGCTGAAAAGGACTACCTGACATTTCGCAGGTCACTTCAACAATTACACAAGCTTCGCCCCTACAACGGTGGCTACATGTATCAGTTGGTGATCGCCCATGCCTTGCTTGATGAAAAATCAAAAGCATATGACCTGATGCTACGTATGCAGCAGCAGGGGCTCGGATATGACTTCAGTGAGTCACCCGACACAGCGAATTTAAGGGAGACAGAGGTTTTTGATTATGTCAACAACCTGACGAAGATGGCCACTACCCCGCTGGGCGAATCAGAGACGGTATTTGTTTTACCTGAGAGTGTGTCTCTTCCCGAGACAATCAGCTGGGATGAAAGCAGGCAAAAATTTCTGATTGGTACAGTTGCTGAGGGCAGCATCGTTGCAGTCAGCAAGGATGGCCAGGTCAGTGAATTGCTAAAAGCCAACGATGAAAATGGTTTGTGGGCAATTCTCGATATTCTTGTTGATACGTCGCAAAATCGTTTGTGGGTTACCAGTGCAGCCATACCGGCTTTTTCGAACTATGATCCGGTTGATAAAGGCCGGTCAGCCCTGTTTGAATTTGATCTGCAATCACTGGAGTTGATTCACCGCTATCCGGTTCCGGTCGATGGCATGCCCCATACGCTGGGAAGCATGGCTCTCAGTCCGAATGGCGATATCTTCATAGTGGATCGGACATTGCCGATCATCTTTCGAAAAGTCGCAGGCGAGCAAAAAATCAAGGCTGCAGTTGGACTAAAAGAAATGGTCAGCATGCGCGGAATCGCAATACAGCCTGACGGCGGGCTTATTTATGTCGCTGATCGTGAAATGGGCATCATGGTGATTGATATCAAGAACGCCCGGTCACGATATCTGGGGGTGCCCGCCACGCTTAATGTTGGCGGTATAGATGGCCTGTATCTAAAAGACAATCGTCTCTTCATGATACAGAATGGCATCATACCGCAGCGTGTCATGCGACTTCAGTTGGACCCGGAGGGTATCCAGGTTGTAAAAGTGAGGCCAATGTCGGTGTCCCAGCCGGAGTTTGACTTCCCCAGCTTTGGAACGTTGGAGGGTGAGTACTTGTACTTTTTTGCCAACAGCCAGTCGTCGGTCAATTCGGTGTCTAGTAAGCCCGTTACGGTTTTACGCACACCATTGGAATCCAGCGAAGATCTGACTGAGCCGGATTTTGAAAAGTTTTTGCGAAAAGCGTCAAAAAGCAGAAAGCAATAGAAAGAGGCCCCTTAACCGGTCAGCAAACAACGACGACGAAGCATACCGCCGAACTCCATTTCATCAAACAAACGGTTAAGGCGGGCTTCATCCAGTTCTTTTCGGGTAACACCCGGGTTTTCAAGTGCTGAAGGAACCTGGGTTTCAATGATCGTAAGGCGTCGTGCCAATTCTGCGGCGCCCCTGTGTTCACCGAGCTTTTTCTGCAGAGACTTTGCCCCGCGAATGCTCAGATGCTGAACCTCTTCAATCCGTTCCCAGATCGCGTCCAGGTCGTCGAAGTGACTCAATAGCGAAGCGGCTGATTTTGGACCTATGCCCGGTACGCCGGGTATGTTGTCAACCGCATCCCCGGTCAATGCAAGAAAGTCTGCAATCTGCTCGGGAAAGACACCAAATTTATCCTTGATTTTTGCGCGATTGAGCTTCTGGTTGCGTGTGAAATCCCACCAGGTGTCATTTTTATCAATCAACTGGGCAAGATCCTTGTCACTGGTAATGATGCAAACCGGATGTCCCCGGTCACGCCAGTGAGATGCCAGCGTACCAATCAGGTCATCGGCTTCATAGCGTTGGTCGGCAAAGCAACTCAAACCCATGGATTCGGCCACATCCCTGGCCCAACCGAACTGGCGTTTCAGTTCCTCGGGTGCAGGATCGCGGTTAGCCTTGTACTCGGGATAGATTTCATTGCGATAGCTTTTGCTGAGTGACTCGTCGAAAGCCACACCGATATGTTCAGCGTTGGTCTGCTCAAGCAGGTTGCACAGAAAACCGGTAAACCCGTAAACGGCGTTGGTCGGTTCACCGGCCGTGTTGGAGAATTCATCAGAAATTGAGAACCATGCACGAAATATATAAATGCTGGCATCGACAAGGTAAACAGGTTGCAGGCTCATAAGTTATCTATCTTACACCAGTCGGGATTCACCTGGTTCAAGGCGGACAATAACCGGGCAGAAACAGGCACTGTTTATTGCATTCTGAACATAGGGTCAGGCAGCCTCGAATGTTAAAAGATGTTAACTTCGCGCGGCAAAACAATGACTAAAAGAAAAAATGCCCGCAAAATAGGGGGCATAACTAAATTTAAGGGTAAGATTATGGAAGATCGAATTAATCCTGTGGATCAGGGTCAACGGCTGTCGCGCTCAATAAGAACCATCCTCCTGGGTGTCCTGATGATGTTTGGGATGCTGCATTCCTTCCAGGTATACGCGCAAGTACCGGAAAACAGCAACAGCACACCGGCAGAATCCTTCCTCGGGGAACAATTCTGTTTTGATACGCAGTTTACCAATGTCGGCAGCCCGGGTTTCGGGCCCTATATGCAACTGGTGATTCCAACCGGCCTCAAGTTCGACGAAGCAAAAATTTTTGGTACCAGCGCCATTATTGATGAATTGGGAGTTTTTCCGGCCGAGCCCGGCAATCAAATTCTCGACCCTCTTAGCGGCTTGCCAGTCACGGGTCCTGCGGGTAGTTCGCTGACCACGATCAAGCTACCTGTTGGTAGTGTCGTCACAGGCGGGCCGGACCTCGTCACCAATATCTGCCTGACGATCGAGTCCTTCGCGGTAGTGGGTACACAGCTGCCTGTCATGCTGGTGCCGGTGTATGAATTCGGTGACACTGCAACCGGCGTTAACGGCCCGATCATCGGAACGGCCAATACCCAGTCGGTAACACCTACCATTATTGAGTTTGAGAAAACTAACAACGCACCCGAGGGTGAGCGTCCACCATCGGCCTCCTGGCCTTTTACCTATACACTTACCGCTGATATCGCCAATACCGCGACTGTAACCAACCTGTCATTCAGCGACGTGTTGCCAGCAGATATTCAGTTTGTCGGTCCGGCAACCATCACGGGCGGCGTGGGCTGTTTAGTCACCACATCTCCATCGGTAAATACTCCTGGTGGTACCTTGACAGTGGGATGCACCAGCGCCACCGGTACCACGAACGGTTCGGATGTCGTCGTGAGTTACCCGGCTTATGTTACCGATATTCTGGATGAAACCAGTTGTGACACACTTTTACGGACCAACAATGCAAGCCTGGATGTCGATTACCTGGCGACGCCACAACCGCAGTTAATCTCAGATTCAGATGTGATCGTCAAACACGTAGCCCTTCAAAAAGGGGCGGTACAAGAAACCGCGGTTCCAGGCGATACCATTGACTACAGCTTAAGCTTCCAGGTCTCAGATTGGGCCGATGTCAACGCCCTGGTACTCACCGATACCTTACCTGATGGTACCCTGTGGAACGCCCATGACAGCCTGCTGATCAACGGTTCTCCGGTCGCGATTACGCCCAGCGACACGCTGAACGCCAATGGCACAACCACGGTAGTTTACGACATTGGTGCAGTTGCGCCATTGGTCACCGCAGGCAGCGCTATTTCACTCAGCTACACGGCGGATATTCAGCCTGGCTATATCGATACCGGTTTACCGGTATTGGCCAGTGACAACATGAGTAACACCGTTAACGCCGTGTACAACCTGGTCCAGGGAGCCACGGCCTGTGAGGAAGGCAGCGGCGCAAGCGTCGGCATTATTCCTGTTTCCTTCGCCAAAAGCATCATCAACCCACAGTCTTTCTATGTGCCCGGTGAGACCGTTACGTATCGACTGGAGCTTAACGTGCCCTCGGGGGATACGCGCAACGTACTTATCAGCGATGCTTTGCCGTTACCGGTTTTTAATGTAGCTGACATCAGCACGACCTGGAATGTAGATATCAGACTTGGTCAAGGCGACACCTTGGGCCTGACCCCTGACAGTATCATCGCGAATTCTGCGACCAATACGATAGAGATCGCCTGGCCCGATATAAGCAGTGATACGGCCGAAGTGTTGGCCGTGGAGATAGACGCCCAGGTTACCAGTGACCCGTTTGTCGACGGCCTGTTTCTGACCAATATTGCCGAGTCGTTTACAAACAATACGACTCCCAGCACAGCGGCTAATAATGCGATCGTGCAGTTGCTGGTGGGTGCACCTGAACTGGTCATCACCAAGGGAATAAGTGCCAGCAATAACCCCAACAGCGTGATCAGCCCGCTGCCTTCGGAGTTGCCGGTTGATGGTGATATCAGCAATAGCGATGCACAGGATATTCTGACGTATGTGCTTACGGTTGAAAACATAGGCAGTGCATCCGCGTTTGATGTGCAGGTAAACGAAAATGTACCTGCTGGCCTTATGGGTTGTACATTTGTCAGTGTTGTTGACGGTAACGGTAGCGCCCTGGCGACAGATTCCGGTGACTTGTTCAATGCCGGGCTCGTTATTACCGAGCTTACCGGTAATGATGGCAACCCTGTCGGCGGCGGAGCGCCCTACGGTACCGATACCGCGATTATCGAGTTCACTTGTGTTATTGACATTGCGGTTCAACCGCAACAGGTCCTGGATAACCAGGCCAGTGCTGTTTGGTCAAGTCAACCCGGCGCAGGCGATTTCCAGCCGGTCACGGATAACGCCACCGCAACGATTGCGAATGTCAAAGCCAACAAGCTGTTTGTGGTTACTTCAGAAGCGACCACCGATGACACCGCGAGCCCGCCACGTGCAACCATTGGCGAAATCATCCGCTATCGCCTGGTCTCGGAATTGCCCGAAGGAACAGTCAATGACCTGAATCTGAGCGATGTCTTACCCGGCGGGCTCACTTTCCTAAACGATGGCACGTCCAAGGCTGCTTTCATCAGCAATGGAGGCGGTGTTACCTCTGCCGCTGTAGCCATTGCCAATATTTCGGGCAACGATCCTTCCCTGGCGGCGGTTCCGTCCAGCCTGGTGGTTTCTGACGTGCCGGCCACAACTGCGGACTTTGCTTTTGGCGCGGTTGTGAACAATGACAACGATGACGATGCGGAATTCCTGGTGGTCGAATTCAATGCTCTTGTAGATAACAGTGCTACAGGTAGTAACGATGCAGGTGAAAATCGCGACAATCAATTTGACATACTTAATGGCGCCGTCCCGTTGGTTACTTCCGGCAGTGTGCAAGTGCGTATTGCGGAACCCAACATCTCGGTCAATAAAGTGGCCAGTCCCACTGCCGGCGATGCAGGCGATGTCATTACTTTTACCGTTGTGCTGGCCAATTCCACCGGGGATAACGTCAGCAGCGCGTTTGATGTGCAGCTGCTGGACCCCCTTGATCCGCGTCTGGTCAGTTTCAGTGTCACATCAATCACACCACTGCTCTGTACTTCTCTGGGAGAAGTAGACAGCAGCACGGCCACCCTGTTGGATATTTCATTCGTGGAAATGGAACCCGGTTGCTCTGTAACTGTTGTTTATACTGGCACACTGTCCGGGCTGGTGGCACCGGGCGACGCGATTACCAACACCGCGACCGCGGCCTGGACCAGCTTGCCTGGACCGAATGGCACAACGACCAACCCCACCGGTTCGTCGACACCCGGCCTGTCTGGCGACGATGACGGTGAACGTGACAATAGCGACGGCCAGGGCGGCACCAACGATTACACCCAAAACGATACTGCCACGGTTGATGTGCAAACCGTGCAGTTGAATAAGGCCGTGACAGGAACGTCCCAGCTGAGCACCGGCACGGAACAGTTCACAATAGCTCTTGATGACCTGACCATTGGCGAAACGGTCGATTTTGAGATCATCGCCACCATACCGGAGGGGACAACACCCGGGGTACTGATCAGTGAGACCATGCCGTATAACAACGGCGTGATGGAAATAGTCAGCGCCACCGTCGTTTCGGTGGGCTCACAACTGGCGACCGAACTGACACCGGATTCGCCCGCAATCTTGACGGATTTACAACTGGCTGACGGTGTCAATGATTCCGCCAGTTTCGATTTTGGCCAGGTTGTGAACACTGCTGACGGTGTCAGCGATGAGAAGGACGAAATCAGGGTAAGCGTAACAGGCCGGTTGCTAGACCAGACGGCCAACCAATCCGGTGACCTGTTAACCAACACGGCACTGGTGCAGTTTGGTACCGGTCTAGATGCTTCAGCCAATGCCCAGGTTGATACCGTGGCGCCTGTATTGGCTATCGTCAAGAGCGGCGATATTACCCAGGGTGATGCTGGCGATACGGTGACGTTTACCCTCACTATCAACCACCCGATGGCTTCAACGGCTGATGCTTTTGATGTCGTTCTTTCCGATGACCTGCCGGCCGGATTGACCCTGGTGGCTGGCACACTGGCGTATGTTTCAGGTTTGGCACCGGATGCCTTGTTGGAAGATATTGACCTCAAAGGCTTTTCAGCGGGTTGGGTTAGCTTAGGCCTGTCCCAGACCGCCGTCATCACCTTCGAAGCAACGGTTGACTCCGTGGTGATGCCCAACGAAGTGATTACCAACACTGCCACGGTGGATTGGACAAGCCTTCCGGGGGATGGCGACCTGAACGACCGGCAGGGCAATGCCAGTGATGACCATGGTATTACGATTACACCACCTGGCCTGACAAAAGTGATTACCGGAACCTCCGAAGGTGACACGGGCAGCGGCGAATTTGGTCCGGAAACCGATCTCACCATTGGTGAGGAAGTCACCTATCAATTCACCGTGGTTCTCCCGGAGGGCTCGCCCAATGGCGTTGTAGTGACTGATCAGTTACCCATCGGCAGTTCTGTGCTGCAAGTGGTGAGCTCGAGCCTGGTATCCATTGGCAGCAATATCAGTGGTGCGGATCTGCCGACAGCGGGCAGCCCGGGCGTGCCCAGTGATACAAACGCCGACACGTTCAATGACCGTGTAGTCTGGACGCTTGGTGATTTAGTAAACACACCGGATGGTGCAGATTCAGAGGCAGATCAACTGCTCTTTGAAGTCGTAGCCGTGGTGCTGGATCAACCGGCTAACCAAAGCGGTGTGGTCACGCAAACCAATACTGCCACGGTAACGTCCAGCAACAGCAGTGCCTCGGGTACGGTTGATGTTGACCTGGTGGCGCCTGCACTGACGCTGGACAAGGTCATCAGCAACCCGGTAAGCGGCTTCGTGGATGCGGGCGATACCGTCACCCACACACTGACCATCGACCATACCAATCTCTCGACGGCTGATGCCTACAACGTGGTTATTAACGATACTTTGCCCGGTCCGGAACTGCTATGGGCCGATAACGTCATAAGTACTTGTCCAGGCCTTGTTGTCGATGATACTGGTGAACCGCTTATCGTATTCACGATTCCCCAATTCGAATTGTTGACCGATAGTTGCACGATCAGTTACGACACCACGGTAGAACTCATTGCACAACCTGCACAAACGCTGACCAACACAGCCGAGATGGATTACGACAGCACGCCGGTGTTCGTCGATGGCGAAACCCGCCGTCTGACGGGATCGGGCACGGCCGAGGTCACGGTATTGGCGCCGACGCTGGTGAAGGTGGCGACGGTCAGCAATGTGGCGGATACCGGTAGTGGCCAGTTCAACCCGGCACTGCCGGATCTCGCCATTGGTGAAACCATCACATATGAACTTACTATCGTGGTGCCGGAAGGGACCGTTCTGAACGCGACGGTTACCGACCTGATGCCGGTGCTTTCTACGGGTGAGGGCTTTATCGAGGCCATAGGTGCTTCCGTAACTACGGTGGGTCTCAATATTTCCACGTCCTTGCCCGGGACACCAGTGCTTGACGACTTTCAGTTTATTGATTTGCTGGACGATCGTATAGTTTTTAACTTTGGTACGATTACCAACACACCCGACGGTGTGAGCGATGAAAAAGACCGTATCGTCATGCAGGTAGTGGGCCGGGTGGCCGACGTTGCAGACAATAGCAACGGTGATCTACTGGTCAATAACGCGAGTTTTGACTTTGCCGGCGGCAGCCTGGCTGATGATGCTGATGTCGAAGTGGTCGAGCCGGTGCTCAATCTGACCAAATCAATGGGTCCGCTTGTGGATACCGTGGTGCGGATCAGCCTGGTTGTAGAGAACACTGGTAGCGGCACCGCGCCAGCCTACGACATCAATGTCACCGACATATTGGAAGACAGTGTATGGAATAGTGCTGCGCTGTCGCAGGTATCTGTTTCAGCGGGTTTCCTGTTGCAAGCCACACCGGGCCCGGCTCCCGGCCAGACCACGCTCACCTTCAGTAGCGATCCATTGGCAATCTCGCCGGCAGGCACCATTCCGGTAGGCTCTTCGGTCAGTGCGGTATTTGACATTCCGCTGGCAGCTCTGCCACCCGTGCCGAATCCGGTTATCAACCTGGCGGACCTGGATCAGGCCGATACGCTGCCGGGTGATGACCCGGCCCAGCGTGATTTGCCTCCGGACAGCGATATAGCGGAGATTGGTATACCTGATTTGCAACTGAGCAAGGATGATAGCCTGCTGTTGGATGCCGATTCTTCCGGCGATGTTTCACCCGGCGATACACTGCGCTATACGCTGGTGATCAATAACCAGGGGGCCGGTGATGCCACCAACATCGTGTTGGAAGATGCTCCTGACAGCCACACGGCACTGGTTGTCGGCAGTGTGGTCAGCCCACAGGGTAGCGTTGCTATTGGCAATAACCCTGGTGATACCACCATTGAGGTCGCGGTGGGGACGATAGCGGCTGATACATCGGTCACCATCACCTACAATGTTGTCATTAACGAGCCATTGCCCAGCGGAGTCACTGAGGTGGTCAACCAGGCGCTGCTGTCATCAGCTGAATTACCACCGGTTATCAGTGATGATCCCGATGAGCCTGGCACGGAAGATCCAACCATCGTACCGATCAATGCCCAACCCGATCTGGTGATCAGCAAGGATGATGGCGGTGTCACGGCCGTTCCGGGTGATACGGTGGGTTATTTGCTGAGTTACCAGAACGTTGGTAACCAGGATGCCACCGGTGTGGTCATTACCGAAACGGTACCGCTCAATACGTTGTTTGTTGGCCCCGCCAGCACACCCGGCTGGGTCTGTTTACCAGACGCGACGGCCGGTTCCACCTGCACGCTGGCGATTGGCGGAGTGACCGCGAGCGCCGCGGCGGCAACCGCGACCTTCGCGGTGATGGTGGATGATCCACTGCCGACCGGGGTCACCGAGGTGCTTAACACAACCGTGATTGCGGATGATGGCACCAATGGCGTCGATCCGACCCCGGATGACAACACCGACAGCGATAGTACGCCGGTGGATGCCTTGCCTGACCTGGTCATCAGCAAGGATGACGGCGATATCACGGCCGTTCCGGGTGGTATGGTGAGTTATACACTGAGCTACCAGAATGTCGGCGATCAGGATGCCACCGGTGTGGTCATTACCGAAACGGTACCGCTCAATACGTTGTTTGATGGCCCCGCCAGCACAGCCGGCTGGGCCTGTTTACCAAACGCGACGGCCGGTTCCACCTGCACGCTGGCGATTGGCGGCGTGGCCGCGGGTGCCACGGCGGCAACCGCGACCTTCGCGGTGATGGTGGATGATCTACTGCCAGCCGGTGTTACCGAGGTGCTTAACACAACCGTGATTGCGGATGATGGCACGAATGGCGATGATCCGACCCCGGATGACAACACCGACAGTGATAGTACGCCGGTGGGTGCCTTGCCTGACCTGGTCATCAGCAAGGATGATGGCGGTGTCATGGCCGTTCCGGGTGGTATGGTGAGTTATACACTGAGTTACCAGAATGTCGGCGATCAGGATGCCACCGGTGTGGTCATTACCGAAACGGTGCCGCTCAATACGTTGTTTGATGGCCCCGCCAGCACAGCCGGCTGGGCCTGTTTACCAGACGCGACGGCCGGTTCCACCTGCACGCTGGCGATTGGCGGCGTGGCCGCGGGTGCCGCGGCGGCAACCGCGACCTTCGCGGTGATGGTGGATGATCCACTGCCGACCGGGGTCACCGAGGTGCTTAACACAGCCGTGATTGCGGATGATGGCACGAATGGCGATGATCCGACCCCGGATGACAACACCGACAGCGATAGCACGCCGGTGGGTGCCTTGCCTGACCTGGTGATCAGCAAGGATGATGACAGAATCCCGGCGCGGCCGGGTGGTATGGTGAGTTATACACTGAGTTACCAGAATGTCGGCGATCAGGACGCCACTGGTGTGGTCATCACCGAAACGGTTCCAGCAGGTACCGAGTTTATTGCGGCCGACAGCACACCCGGGTGGGTATGTCTAACGGGCGGCACGGCGGGTTCCACCTGTACGTTGGCGGTCGGTGACGTGGCTGCGGGTAGTTCGGTAGCAACGGTGATTTACACAGTGCTGATTACTCAGCAAACAGATGCAGTGGATGGTGTGCTCAATATTGCCAGTATCGCGGACGATGGCAGTAACGGCGACGATCCGACCCCCGATAACAACACTGACAGCGTCAGAACGTTCTATTACGTATCTGTCCCGATACTGAACCAGTACGGCATTGCCATTTTAGTGCTGCTCATGTTGGGTGTCGGTTTGCTTGGTTTCCGGCGCTTCATCTAGACTTTAAGGCGACCCCGGATCAACTCCGGGGTTGCGAACAAGGGGGTTTAGGTCAGCAGGGACTCACCTTGTTCGACCCGTTTGCGTAAAACACTGTTGCGTGGGAAATGCGCCAGCAAAAAATCCATCTGATCGTTCAGAATCTGGCGTCCCTGCAAATAGATATACTCCGCATGGGTCGGGCAAAACGGGATCGCAAGCAGTTGTATACCCGCCTGTTCAGGTGTCCTGCCGGCCTTGTGGTTGTTGCATCGCTTGCAGGCGGTGACGACATTGACCCAACGATCCTGACCGCCCTGGCTCAAGGGGTGGACGTGATCCCTTGAAAGCAGTGAATTCGGAAACTGCTGACCACAGTACAGGCACAGGTTCTGATCGCGACGGAACAGGGACTGATTGCTTAGTGGGGGCACATAACCTGAAGCGAACAGGTGTTTGTGGGGATGGTGTCCAACTGTGGCGATGATGGCATCCACGCTGACCAAGCTCTGAAGCCCGCTGATGGCATTGATGCCGCCACGAATCTGGTACAGCGTTTTTCCGAGAGAGTAAAAGACCTGGTCAAGCGTAATGAGCTTGACTGCTTCCTGGTATCCGACCCATTCCAATGGCATACCGGATACATCTGTGCGTAGAACCCGTTGCTGTAAATCCATGACCTCTTTTATCGATTTGATCGCAAATAGCCGTTGGCACAAGATATGGTGTTGTTTCACACACCATACCCGTATAGCCTGTTTTATATTGTTTTGGAAGCAATCGCAAGCGAAAATTTATGCAGGTTTCCATTCGCTGGGTTGATCCGGTCTTGTGATTGCGAACCACCAGCCTGTTATTGTTGTCACAAACGCATCGTTTAAATCGGGAGTTAAGTGTGAAAATGGTATTACGCGGCATCTTTTTCTTACTGGCAATGATGGCAGGGCCAGCTTCGGTTTTGGCTGCTTTACCTGTCTCCGTTGACGGGGAGGCGCTGCCATCACTGGCGCCGGTTCTCAGGCAGGTTACGCCTTCGGTAGTCAATGTTAATACCCTGACGCGAGTACGTGTGCGTAGCCCCTTGTTGGAAGATCCATTTTTCAGGCGTTTTTTCAATGTACCCGACACACCGCGTGAACGAGTTTCTCAAAGCCTGGGTTCGGGTGTCATTGTCGACGCCAAAAAAGGCTATGTGTTGACTAACAACCATGTCATAGCCCGTGCAGATGAGATTTCTGTCGGTCTCAAGGACGGCCGGAGTTTCGAGGCGAAATTGATAGGCACAGACCCCGATACGGACCTCGCGGTGATTCAGATTCCAGCCGAGAACCTGATCGCACTGCAATTGGCAGACTCTGACGAGCTGGAGGTCGGGGACTTCGTGGTGGCTGTCGGCAATCCCTTCGGGCTTGGCCAGACGGTAACATCCGGGATCGTAAGCGCACTGGGCCGCACCGGCTTGAGAGGTCTTGAATACCAGAACTTTATACAGACCGACGCCTCCATCAACCCGGGGAACTCCGGTGGTGCATTGATTAATCTGCGTGGTGAACTGGTCGGTATCAACAGCGCCATATTCACACCCAGCGGTGGCAATGTCGGTATCGGCTTCGCCATTCCAGCCAGCATGGCCCGTTACGTGATGGATCAGCTGACCGAGTTTGGTGAAGTACGTCGTGGAACACTGGGCTTGATCGTCCAGGACCTGACGCCTGAGCTGGCAGGTGCATTTTCGATTGAGCCGGGCCGGGGTGTGCTGGTGGCGGAGATTGTTGCCGGATCAGCTGCGGATGATGCGGGATTGCAGCCGGGTGATGTTATTACAGGCATGGCAAAACGTGAAATCAATAGTAAACAGGATTTTCGTAACGCGGTAGGCCGCCTGGCCATCGGTGAATCAATGAAAGTTGAGTATCTGAGGAACGATACGAAACGGAATACCAAGTTGGTCATCCAGCCTGTGCCTGTTTTAGATGGGGACGATCTGGATTACCGGCTTGCAGGCGCACGTTTTACGGAATTGACTGGAAGGCACAGACGGCAAAACCTTTCCGGGGTTTTAGTCGATGAGCTTGATGAGGGTAGCCGTCTTGCACGCCAGGGACTTTCGGTAGGTGACGTTATCACAGGCGCCAACCGTGAACTGGTTCATAATCTTGCAGACTTTGAAAAGCTTGTTGATAAACCACGCGGCACTTTACTACTGCAGGTTTTCAGGAGAGGCAGGTCTTATATTGTCCGTATTGACTAACGGGGTCTGAACATTCGTGTTTCCGGTATGGCCAGGGGCATTTGGTGCTTTCCGGAAATACACGTTTGGCATAAACTGGTGTAACTCCCAAGCAGGGCATACGTGATGAGCTTTACAGATCAAAAAGACGGCATTCCACTGTACGCAGTGAGTTCGGCAAACTTTGAGCAGTGGGTAGCCAACCTGCCCGGAGTTCAGCAGAAATGGTTGAAGGCGGCAGGTTTCCGTGCAAAGGCGGGCGAGTTATGCAGCCTGCCGGATGGTAACGGTGAACTGCATGGTTATGCTTTTGGCATGGCAGAGCAGGGCTGGTTGTACCAGCTTGCACCGCTACCGGCAAAACTGATAGCCGGCAATTACCGTTTGGTGGCAGACTGGAGTCCGTCAGAGCGCTTGCAGGCCAGTCTCGGCTGGGGTCTTGCGTGCTACCAGTTCAGCTTGTATCTCAAACCACAAGATGAAATGCCGTCACTGGTGCTTGAGGAAGATATTGCCGCCGGTGCCCGGCAGCTATTGTCAGCACAATCACTTGTCCGTGATCTGATCAACACCCCGACCGAAGACATGGGCCCTGCACAGTTGGCAGTTGCCATGCAGGCGCAAGCAGATGAATTTGATGCACAAATGTCGGTGGTCCAGGGTGTCGGATTGTTGAATGAAAACTTTCCCGCCATCCATGCTGTAGGACGGGCCTCGGACCGTGAACCCCGTTTGCTCAAGATGGATTGGGGGGATGGCGATCAGCCGTTATTGGCACTTTGCGGAAAAGGTGTGTGCTTTGATACCGGCGGTTTGAACCTGAAACCCGGTGCCGGCATGGCGTTGATGAAAAAGGACATGGGTGGAGCAGCACATGTGCTGGCACTGGCGCGGTTAATCATGCAGGCGCAATTACCTGTACGTCTGCTGGTATTGATCCCGGCGGTGGAGAACTCGGTTTCCGGTAACGCTTATCGCCCGGGGGACGTAATTTCCACACGAAAGGGTCTGAGTGTCGAAATTGGTAATACCGATGCTGAAGGAAGAATAGTGCTGGCGGACGCGTTAGCCTATGCAGGTGAGTATGAGCCTGACCTGGTCATTGATTTTGCCACCCTGACCGGTGCCGCACGAGTTGCCCTTGGCACTGATCTGCCACCGGTATTCAGTAATGATATCTCCATTGCGAACGAAATCATGGCGGTGGGTGACATCGAAGAGGACCCGCTCTGGGTTCTGCCTCTTTACCAACCCTACAAGGAACTGCTGAAAAGCCAGATTGCCGACTTGAATAATATGGCTAAGACGCCCCTTGGCGGTTGTATAACCGCAGCCCTTTTCCTGGAGCATTTCGTCAAACCGGAAATCGACTGGGTGCATATCGATACCTTCGGCTGGAACCAGACGGCCCGGCCCGGCCGCCCGGTCGGCGGCGAGGCACTGGGCCTCAGGGCAGTCTTCCAATACCTGAAAAACCGCTACCGGTAGGGTTATGTTCAGGATGAACGGTATATCGCGGTTGAGCACATGGATGTGCGGCGCGATTGTGTCAGGTTCGCACGGCATCCGAGGATGAACGGTATATCGCGGGTGAGCACATGGAAGTGCGGCGCGATTGTGTCAGGTTCGCACGGCATCCGAGGATGAACGGTATATCGCGGTTGAGCACATGGACAAGGTGAGGCCGCGAAGCGGTCGAGAGGGTGCCCTGGGGTATGTGCGGCGCGATTGTGTCAGTTTTGCACAGCGTGTAGTCGTAGGGTGGGTAACTCGTTACCCACGCGTTTTCTTTGCTTGGGCATAAACGGTGCGTTCTAAATAACGTACCCTACGCAGTCTTTACACAAGTCACTTGATCATAGTCAATTACGTATCAATTTTAGGGGAGTAAATTCACGCCTGAGACCCGTCCCGGGCTCTTCCAGGACGGGTTCATGTGCCCCGCTCAAGTGGCGGTGGTAACTCACTTATGTTCGGGAGTTCAAGCTATGGACAGGAAGTACAGGATCGCGTGGTTGCCTGGTGATGGCGTTGGTGTTGAGGTTATGGAAGCGGCGCGGATTGTTCTCGACCGCGTTGGTCTTGATGCGGAGTATATTCACGGTGATATTGGCTGGGAATTCTGGCGTACTGAAGGTGATGCCTTTCCGGCCCGCACCATCGATTTGCTCAATAATGTCGATGCCGCCATGTTTGGAGCCATCACGTCCAAACCCGTAAAAGAGACGGAAAAGGAACTGGTGCCGGAGCTACAGGGCAAAGGCCTGACCTACCGTTCGCCTATCGTGCGTATGCGGCAGCTTTTTGACTTGTATGTGTGCCTGCGTCCCTGCAAGGCTTACCCCAACAACCCACTCAATTATCACGAGGGTATCGACCTTGTCATTTTCCGGGAAAATACCGAGGATCTTTATGCCGGTGTTGAATTTAACCCTGTTCCTGAAAAACTAAGGGATGTGCTGTCGGAGTTGGCACCTGCCTTCAAGGCTTTTGAGCACCTGTCAGGCGACGAGTACGCTGTTTCCTGCAAGATCAACACCAAAAAGGGTTCTGAGCGAATCATTCGCGAGGCGTTTGAATTTGCCCGTAAATTCGGACGTAAAAAAGTGACGGTGGTTCACAAGGCCAACGTGGTACGTGCGACTGACGGTCTGTTCCTGGAGGCGGCGCG
Source organism: Lysobacterales bacterium (assembly GCA_033791845.1). GTDB lineage: Bacteria > Pseudomonadota > Gammaproteobacteria > Xanthomonadales > SZUA-36 > SZUA-36. The sequence goes on from JASJFX010000071.1 coordinate 33,098, forward strand.
TAAAGTGGCGAAGGACTTCCCGGATATCGCCATGGATGATGCCAATATCGATGCCATCACCATGTGGTTGCTGAAAAACCCGTTTAATTACGATGTGCTGGTCGCACCCAATCTTTACGGTGATGTGGTTTCTGATCTGTGTGCACAGATGGTCGGTGGACTCGGCTTCGGGTGCTCCGGCAATATCGGTGAAAAACTGGCCGTATTCGAGCCGACCCATGGCTCGGCACCCAAGTATTCGGGTATGTACAAGGTTAATCCGATCGCCACCATCCTGACCGCCAAGATGATGCTTGACTGGCTGGGTGAGGCAGAGGCCGCACAGCGTATCGAGAATGCCGTGGCTACGGTAATCGATGAAGGTGAAGTCCGGACGTACGACATGGGTGGATCGGACACGACTCTCGAGATGGCACAAGCCATCGCCGGCAAATTATAGAAGGAGGCGTTATGAAACATATCGTCGTCCATGAGGTTGGCCCCCGCGACGGGTTACAGATGGAGCGGCAGGTCGTGCCGACTGATATCAAAGAGGACTGGATTCGCCGCACGATGGAATCCGGTGTGGACATTGTGCAGGTGGGCTCCTTTGTCCATCCGGTCAAAGTTCCACAAATGGCGGATACCGATGAGTTGATCCGGCGTCTGGTCAAGGACAAGCGTTCCCCGGTGATTCTCGCCGGTCTGGCTCTGAACAAAAGGGGCATGGAGCGTGGTCTGGAGTGCGGGGTGGAGATGTTTGCATTGGGCGCTTCCGCCAGTGAGACCCACAGCATGAAAAATACCGGTATGGCGAGCATGGATGCCACGCACCGCATTATCGGTGCAGGGCAGGAGGCCCTGGCTGCCGGCAAGAAGGTACAGGTCTCGGTGCAGTCGGCCTTCGGTTGCGGGTTTGAAGGTCCGGTCTCCGAGGTACGTGTGCTTGAGATGGCTGCCGCTTACGTGGATGCAGGTTTGTTTAACATCAGCCTTGCCGATACCGCGGGCCATGCTCATCCGGCGCAGGTTGAACGTCTGTTTTCCGCAGTTCTTGAACTCGATCCCAATGTTGAATGCACCTGTCATTTCCACAATACCTATGGTCTTGGAATGGCGAATATCATGGCTGCCCTGCGTGTCGGCGTCACCTCGTTCGAAACCTCTTTTGCGGGTCTTGGAGGTTGTCCGTTCACAAAGGTAGCAGCGGGTAATGTAGCTACCGAGGACTTTGTAAATGCCTTGCAGCTACAGGGATTGCGCAAGGACATTGAGCTGGGCAGCTTAATCGGCGTTGCCGGTGACGTCGCCGGGTACTTTGAGCGTGAAATGCCCGGCTGTGTTTACAAAACCGGATCAATACAAAACAGGGAGGCGGTATGAGCAAGCAGATCATGAAAGGTGTGAAGGTTCTTGACCTCACCAATGTGCTCGCAGGCCCTTTTGCGACCTTGCACCTGGCCTTGCTGGGCGCCGAGGTCATCAAGATTGAAAGACCCGGAAGTGGCGATCTTGCGCGTAAACTGGGTACGATGACCGAATTGAACGAGCAACTGATGGGAACCAGTTTCCTTGCCCAAAACTCGAACAAGAAGTCGGTCACCCTGAATACCAAGTCTGCCGAAGGCAAGGAGATTTTCAAAAAACTGGTAAGGGATGCCGATGTACTGGTTGAGAATTTCCGGCCCGGTGTAATGGATCGCCTGGAACTTGGCTATGACGTATTGAAAGAGATAAATCCAGGTCTGATTTATTGCGCGATTTCCGGATTTGGACAGACTGGGCCCGATGCAAAGAAACCGGCCTACGATCAGATCATCCAGGGTCTCAGCGGTGAAATGGCGGTCAACGGTGATGAGCGGTTGAACCCCTTACGCACCGGCTTCCCCGTCTGCGATACGGTGGGCGGGCTGAATGGCGCCTTTGCCATCATGGCGGCTTTATATCACCGCGAGCGTACCGGTGAAGGTCAGTTTATCGACATCGCGATGCTCGACTCCATCATGCCGTTGATGGGCTGGGTGGCCGCGAACCTGCTGATTGCCGATCGCGAACCGGTACCCATGGGCAATGATAACTTCACCGCAGCACCCTCCGGGGTGTTCAGTACCGGCGATGGATACATCAACATCGCCGCCAACAAACAGGAGCAGTGGGAGTCGGTCTGTGACGTACTTGGTCTGGGGGAGTTAAAAACCGACCCGCGCTTTGAGAAACGCGATATCCGCAAGCAGAACCGCAAGCAACTGACACCGTTGCTGGAAGTAAAACTGGCGGAACGCGGAACCGATGAATGGGTGGAACTACTCAATGCGAATGGTGTGCCGAGTGGTGCAATCCTGAGTCTCAGGGATGCATTACAACAGCCGCAGATTAAGCATCGCGAGACTCTGAAGGAAGTACCTGTCGATGGTATCGGCAACATTCCGTTATTTAATCTGACGGCCAAGTTTGAACAAACGCCGGGGGATATCACATCCCCGCCGCCAAGACTATCAGCGCACACGGCTGAAGTACTGGCTGGTATCGGCATCACTGAGGATGAATTGGCCGAACTGAAGATAAAACACATCGTCTGACGGTCAAGGAGGAAATGATATGGGTATGACGTACGCAGAAAAGCTGCTCGCAAAGGCCTGCGGCAGGGACACGGTTGCCGTCGGCGACATCCTCGAATTGCCGGTGAGCCTGGCGATGTCACACGAGAATGCCGCGCTGGTCATTAACCAGTTCAAGGAGATATACCGGGACACCCCACTTGAAGCGAATGTATGGGATCCATCGCGGATTGCGATCATCTTTGATCACCGTGTACCTGCGGAGTCATCAAAAACCGCAACCAATCACAAAAGGACCCGTGAGTTCGTTGCAAAGCAGGGAATTACAAAATTTCACGATGTACGTGGTGATGTTGGTGGTATCTGCCATCAGATTCTCCCCGAAAACGGATATGTACGGCCTGGCCAGGTACTGGTGGGTACCGACAGCCATACCACCACTCACGGTGCGCTCGGTGCCTTTGCATTTGGCATAGGCGCCACCGAGATGGCGGCGGTCTGGGCGCTGGGCAGCATTCTGAATGTTGAAGCACCCGGCACCATCAAGGTAGAGGTCAGCGGCGAGCTTCAAGACGGTGTCTATGCCAAGGACCTGATCCTGTACCTGGTCGGTCTTCTCAGTGCAGAGGGGGCAAACTTCAAGGTGATCGAGTTCCATGGTGATGTGATACGTAACATGCCGACTTCCGGCCGGCTGGTGCTCTGTAATATGGCTGTAGAGGCCGGTGCGACAGCCGGTGTGGTTCCACCGGATGAGGAAACCTGTCGCTATCTGCGTGAGGAAGCCGGTGTTGAGGATGAACTGGACCTGTTCTCTGCGGATGAAGACGCGGTGTATGACCGCGTGGTTGAAATTGATGCAACGAAGCTCGACCCCCAGATCGCCTGCCCGCATACCGTGGATAACGTCATGTCCATTGGTGGGATCAAAGGCAAAAGGATCAACCAGATCGTGGTGGGCTCCTGTACCAATGGGCGTCTCGATGACATTGAAATTGTCGCCAGGACACTGAAAGGTAAACAGGTGGCGGAGGGCACACGTATGCTGGTTTTCCCGGCATCGTGGCGTATTTACACCGATGCAATGGAGGCTGGTTATCTGCGTGACCTGATTTCTGCCGGTGCCGTGGTTTGCAACCCCGGTTGCGGGCCATGCCTGGGTATCCACCAGGGCGCATTGGGTGATGACGAGGTCGCTCTCGCCACGACCAACCGCAACTTCAAGGGCCGCATGGGCAATCCGGCTGCCGAGGTATACCTCTGCTCACCGGCGGTGGCGGCGGCAAGCGCGCTGACTGGCACGATAACCGATCCGAGAGAGGTGAATTGAAATGGCCAAAGGAACAGTCGTACTAAAACTGGAAAACGATATTTCGACAGACATCATTTACCCGGGCCGTTTCATGGCGACAGTACTGCCGACAGAAACACCCCGGTTCGCCTTTGCCGACGATAAGGAGTTTAACCAGACGCTTAATGACGGAAACATTCCCGTAGGGAGTTTTATCGTCGCAGGAGACAACTTTGGTTGTGGATCCTCACGTGAGCAGGCTGCCTCGTGTATCAAGGGTTATGAAATTACCGTTATAGCCCGCAACTTCGCGCGGATATTCTTGCAGAACTCGATCAACGTCGGGCTTCAGATGATTATCTGTCCCGATATTGATGCCGGGGAGGGGGACGAACTGGAGGTCAGGGATAACGAGGTTTTCAACCTGACCACAGGAAAGTCTTTTGCGGTTGAATCATTACCGCAGGCCCGCCAGGCGATTATTGACGCGGGCGGATTGATTCCCTATACGCGGAGTTTGCTTATGGAGCGTACGGTATAGGAGTGATACCCGATCCGGTTCTACAGAAGTATAAAACCGGCTAAAGCCACACCGGTGGTGATCAGACCGAGCAATGTCATGTAGCTGAATCCTATCATGGCAAATTTGCCCATGGTCATAAACCAGTTTTGCCGGTAGACAACGCGTAATGAAATCAGCAGATAAAGCGGTATCCAGGTACCGATGACCGCTATCACCCAGATCATGGCGGTTTCGGCTTCGTAACCATACCGGGTGAGCAGGGTTTCGCTCACATTTGCCAGCATTATCAATGTCAGGCTGACAAACAGGAAGGCGTGATTATGCAACGAGAAAATCAGGTGTTCGATGTAATAACGTTTTGCGAACAGATACCAGAATTTGAAGATCAGGGCCACCACGGGCAATAACACAAACATGGTGGCCGGCAGGATGTCAAAAACCTTGTCGACAAGCAGGTTGGGGTTTTCCTGGATCTGCTCCGCCTTGTGCGGAGATTCTTCAATCTCGTCATTGATACGGTTATTGAGCCAGGCTGGCAGCCACTTGATATCCACCGGGTTGGTTTCACGGTTCCAGGGTTCATCATTGAACTGAATGTCATCAATTTCAAATCCCCCGGTAATCACTTCGGTGTCATTATCAGCAGACAGAATTTCGTCAACGTCGACCTGCTCGCGCACTTGGGGAGGCAGACTGTTCAAGGCTTCTTCGACCGCTTGGGGTTCCGCTGCAGGTTCATTCAGATGCACGGCAAGGCCGTTCTCATCCACAGAGCTGTTAATGGTTATTGCATCACTCGAGAGCAATGCCGCCAACAGGAAAAATACGATGCTGGAGAATATATATAGCCGCATGGGTGGTGCATAACGAAACCGCCGGCCTTCCATGTAATCGCGTGTCAGACGGCCCGGTTTAAACAGCAACGGCTTCATGGTGCGCATGAAACGGGAATCAAGATCCAGTAAATCCTCCATCAGATCCCTGAGCAGGACAGGGAAAAAGCGCATAAAATTTCGATCAGGCTGACCGCAAAAGTAGCAGAAGGGTCCCTTGAGTGCGGTTCCGCAATTCAGGCAATTGTCGGAGCCCGCCAGTTTTTTCTCACGCAGTGAAAATGATGGATTGCCAGGCAAGGCCGGTACTTGATCTTCATGGCTTGATTCACCGGTTATCGGTTGTTCCGGATTCATATCAACATTCCCTCGCGGCGCTTGATCCGATCATGTTGTTTTAACCCCCATGGTCTACAATATCTGCTCACGCCAGATTGTAGCCAATGACAAGCATCAACATACATAAAAAAAACCACCCCGCTGAAATTCTACGCACATTGCAATTGGCTATTCCGGTTGTGGTGGGTATGGTCGCCAGCTTTAGTATGAATTTTGTCGATACGCTGATGGCGGGCAGGTTGCCGGACAAGGAAATAGCCCTGGCGGGTATAGCGACCGGGGGGGCAATATGGTCGGCTATGCTGATGTTTGTTTTGGGTGTATTAATGGCCCTGCAACCTGTGGTTGCGCAGGTGGATGGTGCCGGTAACCGCTCTGAAGGCGGTGCTGCTGCACGTCAGGGGATGTGGATAGCGTTAGCGGTTTCAGTTCCGTATGTGCTTTTCCTGCGTTCGGGCGGACCCATGTTGCAATGGATGGCAGTGGGCGCTGATATTGTGCCGACCGCTATTGAATACATGGATGCCATCAGTTGGGGTGCGCCGGGCATATGCCTGCTATTGACGCTACGCTTTTTCAGTGAAGGCAGCGGTTTTACACGGCCAACCATGTACATGGGTTTGCTGGGTATTGTATTGAATGTTCCACTCAACTACGTGCTGATGTTTGGCAAACTGGGTCTGCCGGCCCTGGGTGCCGAGGGTTGTGGTATTGCCACCTCCATTGTGATTTGGGCTCAACTGTTGATGATGTTTTTTTACGTCCGCTGGCATGCACACTTCAAAGAGTTTGAACTGTTCAGGCGTTGGGACTGGCCGCAGTGGGCGGCAATTTCAAAACTGCTTAAAATAGGCTTGCCCATTGGAACCGGTATTTTCGTGGAAGGTAGCCTGTTTATTGGTGCAGCGCTTCTTATCGCACGTCTCGGTGCCTTACCTGCTTCAGCCCACCTGATCGCGATCAATTATTCTGCGCTGATGTTCATGGTGCCGTTGGGGCTGGCCAGTGCGGTGACCACACGGGTGGGTAATGCGCTCGGCAGGGGTGAGCCGGAGGCCGCGCGTTATGCAGGATTGATCGGTCTGTTAATTGTGCTCTTTACACAGACTCTCAGTGCGGCATCGATGATTTTCATTCCCGAGTTCATTGTCAGGATCTATACCGATGATCCGGCGATCACAGCCATTGCGGTTGGGTTGTTGTTCTATTCTGCCATTTTTCAATATGCCGATGGCATCCAGATTTGCGCGGCGGGAGCACTGCGTGGTCTTAAGGATACGGTGATACCCATGTTCATCAACATGGTGTCTTACTTGCTGGTCGGTTTGAGTGTCGGCTACTACCTGACCTTCAATAAGGCCATGGGGCCCGCCGGTATGTGGATCGGTATGATCGTTGGCCTGTCTTTTGGTGCTGTGTTGCTTTTAGGCCGCTTTTTGTCCAAGAGCCGTCAATTGACACGGGTTAACGAAAGTACTTGATGGACGTAGGGTGGGTAACTTGTTACCCACCATCAAAATTCAACGTGGGAAATACGCGTGGGTAACAAGTTACCCACCCTACGGGAAACCAGCCTAACCACATATCAATGAAACACCAATGGTGGGTAACAAGTTACCCACCCTACGGGACACCAGCCTAACCACATATCAATGAAACACCAATGGCGGGTAACAAATTAAACGTCAAGGTAATGGTAAAGAGGTCCCCGCTTTCGCGGGGAGAATGTGAGGCTGGCCCGGGCCGTGACGGTGCTTGATTCAGGCTTGAGTATCAGTCTCTGTTTCAGTTTTGGTTTCAACGGCTGCTGCCGGTGTGGGTGGTGCGAGCCGGTCTTTCAATTTTTGCAGTTCGTCTTCAATTGCCGGATCAGCAGGGGTTTCTTCTGCAGCCCAGGCGTTACCGACCTCACCACCAACTTCGTAAGACCGCACACGGGCCTCGAGCCTTTCTACCTGTGATTGCAGGCGGTCAAAACGTCCCATGGCGCGACGGATTTTACGTTCGGCGGGTGAAAGTTCCCGTTCGGTATAACCGGCCTTTGCTTTTCCGCCGGGGGCGTGACGGGTCGATATTTCTTTCAGCTTGGTTTTGGCTTCGGCGAGCTTGGTCTTCAACTGGGCCATGTCGAATTCAAGTTGGGTAATACGGGCATCAAGACTCTTGGATTCGTCAGCGGCAGCGTGCAGCGCCTGTTCAATTTCCGACTTGGCTTTCAATGCAGTGCGGGCCAGGTCATCGCGGTTGGTTTCCACAGATTTTTGTGCCCGGGCTGCCCATTCTTCTTTCTCACGTACATAACGTTCCTGCAAACGCTTGAGGTGAGTCTGCTCTGCGAGAAGATCGGCGCTGGCCAGGCGTGCATCCTCGGAGGCATCTTCCATATCACGGATAAGGGCCTTTAAGAGTTTTTCCGGGTCTTCTGCTTTTTCAAGCAGCGAATTAACGTTAGCGGCAATAACATAGCGTAGGCGAGAAAAAGATCCCATTGTGCTGTCTCCTGTGGTTAAGTTGTCTAGACTGAAAGATGCAGAATTCGTGCCACCCTGGTAAGTGCATTAAAAACAATGATATAGAATATGTGGGGGCTTACCTTGCAGATCGGAGTTGGTGTTTTTAGCGAACAGTTGGCCTTTTCGCCATGTCTCGGGCTGCCAGGCTGATCAGTAACGGAAGCCGCACGGGGAGCCAATGACCTTCGGCCGATTGTGATTAGCGGTTACTGTTCATACAATAGTCCCCTCGAATTTCACACAGGCAACAGCATGGCTAACGAACGTTCTTTACCGGTTAAATTTGCCCTGGGGATATGGCATTTTGTCAACGGCAGCAGGAAAGTTTTTCTGAACCTGCTTTTCCTGCTCTTTCTTTACGTTGTATTTATCGCTTTTCAACCACCGGAAACCGTTCGTCTCAAACCGGATTCCACCCTGGTTATCCGTCCATACGGCAATGTAGTTGAGCAATATTCGACGACTGCCCTGGATCGTGCCCTGGAGGAAGCCACCGCTCAGCAACGGTCCGAGACCCGTTTGCGTGACATGCTGGAAGCCATTCATCGTGCCGCCGGTGACAGTGATATCACCCAGCTGGTTATAGACCCGAACTATTTGCGGAGTATAGGGCTGGCCGCCTTGAATGATCTTGGTCATGCACTGGAAGCATTCCGGTCCACCGGCAAGCCCGTGATCGCATTGGCGGATTTGCTCGGACAAAACCAGTACTACCTGGCTTCGCTTGCCGATGAAGTCTGGCTCAATCCCAATGGTGCAATCTTGATAGACGGATATTCAAACTACCGGCAATTTTACCGCGAAGGGCTGGAAAAGCTGGCGGTCGAAATTAATCTGTTCCGGGTTGGCAAATACAAGTCTGCGATGGAACCGTATATCCGTGACGATATGTCCGAGGAGGCAAAGGAGGCCGGCCGTTTCTGGTTGAATGACCTGTGGCAACAATATCTTGAAGCGGTGGCCAAAAACCGGGGTCTGATATTGAAGTCGCTGCAGGAATCCATTGATGACCTGCCCAACCAGGTCGAAAGCGTGGATGGTGATTTTGCACGCTACGCCTTGAACCTGGGTTTGGTGGATCGCTTGATGACCGCACCCCAGGCGCGTCAGGAACTGGCCAAACGGGGCACTGCAGACCAGGCTGGAGATAGTTACCGTGCTGTTGGTATGCAGGACTACCTGGACCTGACCGAATCTCGAAAGAACTACAGTAATGCAAAGAAAATTGCCGTCGTGGTTGCCGAAGGCGAGATCGTTGGTGGAAATCACCCGATAGGTCGAATTGGTTCCGTATCAACATCAGAACAGCTACGTCGTGCTGCACGTGATGACGACGTCGCTGCTGTGGTCATACGTATCAACAGTCCGGGCGGTGATGCCTATGCCTCCGAGGTCTTGCGGCTGGAGCTTCAGCAGGTTCGTGATTCGGGCAAGACAGTGGTTATTTCCATGGGTAACGTTGCCGCGTCCGGTGGTTACTGGATGTCCATGGCTGCAGATGAGGTCTGGGCCAGTCCCGCCACGATTACCGGGTCAATCGGTGTGTTTGGTATGTTGCCGACTTTTGGTGCAACACTGGCTAAAATCGGTGTGCATACCGATGGCTTCGGGACCACCGAAATGGCCGGCAAGCTAAGACTTGATATGCCTTTGGATCCCGGTGTCGGGCGTGTATTTCAATCCACTACGGAAAGGATATACAAACAGTTTGTCAGCCTGGTCAGTAAATCCCGTGGCAAGACTTTCGAAGAAATTGATGAGCTTGCACAGGGCCGGGTATGGAGTGGCCAACAGGCCGCCGAACGTGGACTGATTGATAAAACCGGAACATTCCAGGATGCCATCAAATCCAGTGCACGTATCGCCGGTCTGGGTGACAGCTATCAAATCGAGTGGATAGAACCGGAGCAATCGGCACTTGACCAGTTTTTCATGGACTTCATGAGCGGCGCTGTTGCAAGGCTGAACTTTACTTTCAGCAAACCTGCAATGATCCCCGCTTCCTGGTTGCAGGGCATGCTTGATGATTTACAGTTTATTAGTGCTCAACAGGGCAAGTTTACCGTTGCAGCCCATTGTTTGTGCGGGCTGTAGGAGCTTTCTAGATCAACGGCTTTTTGTTGGGTCAGGCAGGCCTGAATGTAATTGCCAGCGCTCGGTTTCTTCATCGTACTTCCAGACCTGCTCATCAATGACAGTGCGTTCGCGCGCCTGATTTTTGTTGAACATTTTGATTTCCACAACCTGTATTAGGCCCATGCCTTCATCGGTCGGGATGGCGGAGCGTACGCTGTACTGAGTGACACGAAACAGTCTTAACCGGTCGAGGTCCAGTCTTGTGATCGGGTGTTCTTCCAGGTAATCCGGTGCAACATAGTCAACCGCTGCATCCCATTGAGCCCAGCGCACGACAGTATCATATTGCAGCAGGGTCTTAGAGAGATCCTTGTCTTCCTTGGTTTTCGGGCAGGCGGTGAGCAGGGCGGCCAGGCCAATGATTAAAATTGTTCGCAGTGTCAACTTCATGATTTGAATTTCCAGGGTCCATGTTTCCGCTTATTGGAAACGAAAAGGTAATACAGATTTACCAGGAATCTGTCGGGTTTTTCGCAGTAGATCATGTTAGATCCGACAGGCTCCTGGTGGATCTATCAATTATTCGGGTTCCCGTTGCATGCACCTGGCGTACTGTGTGGTACACCGGCAGCACGCGCCGTGCAGCCATTGCTATAGGTTTTACCGTCACAACCACAAACCGGATCATACTGCATGGTGCAGGCCATCGGCCCCTTGGGCGGCTTGACCACACACTCTCTGGACTTATCAGCTTCAACGATTTCAACGATTTCAACGGCTTCAGCAACTTCAACGGGTTTAGCAGGATTAACGGCTTCGTCCGAGGTTGCAGTACAGCCTGAAATCATCAACAACATGATCAGGGTTATCGCGGGTTTTAAAAATTTTTTATGCAAAGTATCTACTCCAGGTCATACTTATCCAGACAGTTCCGATCATAAGCAGGCAAAACAACGTCGCAGCGGAGCCCATATCTTTGGCTCTGCCCGATAGTATATGACGTTCCGGTCCGATCCGGTCAACGGTATTCTCAATGGCACTGTTGAGCAGTTCAACAATGGCCAGCAGAAACAACGGCAGGATCAATATCAACCATTCAACGACGGTTTGAGCCAGGTAAAAAGACAAAATGAACAGAACGACCGACAAGACGGAGTTCTGTCTGAAGGCCGACTCGTGTCGCCAGCAGTCACGGATACCATTGAGCGAATTCTTTGAAGCCGCCATGACCCTTGTGACCCCGGTGAGCCCCGGCTTCACGCTGAAGACTCCCCTGGCGATGATGCCGGTTTCAATTGTAAGAACTCGGGGTGTTTCATTTTCACTCCAGTTGGGTCAAAAAGACCAGGTTCGAACTTTGAATCATACACATATCTGCACTAGTATCTGATTGCCGGAAAATGAACCCATGACTTTCTTCTAATATCCTGCCAACTGGTATTATGCGTAAGATGACCGGTAACAACAATCCGGCTAACGAAAAACATGTTTCACCATGAGGAAATAACGTGCTGAAAGTAGCGTCCTGGAATGTCAATTCCCTGAATGTCCGTCTACCCCACGTACTGGCATGGTGCGACAGCGCCCAACCAGACATCCTGGCACTTCAGGAAACCAAGTTACCAGATGACCGTTTTCCGGTTGAAGCATTGCTTGAAGCCGGTTACCACAGTGTCTATTCCGGTCAAAAAACGTATAACGGTGTTGCCATCCTGAGTCGTGAACCAGCGGCTGGTATGGTGACGGATGTTGAAGGCCTGGATGATCCGCAACGCCGCATTCTGGCTGCGACAATTGGTGATGTACGTATCATTGATCTATACGTGGTTAACGGCTCGGAAGTAGGTTCAGAGAAATATGCCTATAAGCTGCACTGGTTGGAGCAGGTAAACCGCTTCGTTGCGGGTGAAATGCAGAAGCATGACAAGGTGATCGTGCTGGGTGACTTTAACATTGCGCCGGAAGATCGCGACGTACACGACCCTGAGGCCTGGCACGAGAAAATCCTGTGCAGCACGCCGGAACGCGAGGCCCTTCAGTTAATGCTTGGTTTTGGTCTTGTCGATACCTTCAGAATGTTTGAGCAGAAGGAGAACACCTGGAGCTGGTGGGACTACCGCATGGCAGCATTCAGACGCAACATGGGTTTGCGCATCGACCTGGTGTTAGCTTCAAAGGCGCTGGCAGAAAGTTGCAGCGCCGCATATATCGACAAGGAGCCAAGGCGTCAGGAAAGACCTTCTGATCACGCCCCGGCAGTCGCGGAATTTATCTAGGGAAACACTCCCGCCTTTTTACATGGCTCACGGCACAAAGTGCTTTGGCGGGCTGTCCCTATAGCCTGGCTATTGATCGCGCGGGTTATTTATAACCGCTGTACAGGGGTACGGACGAGTCAATTTCTTTTGACCATGCGTCAATACCACCGGCGACATTGCTGACATTGGTAAAACCCTGTTTGCGGAAGTACTCGCCTGCAACATTACTGCGATTGCCGGTGTGGCAAATAAAAGCCAGGGCAGTCTCTTTTGGCATTGTTTCCAATTCCTTCATTATTTCGCCGTCCATGCTTTTGGCTGCGTCCAGGCTCGCAAGGGCGCGTTCCTCGCTTCCACGTACATCGATAAGTATTACGCTGTTGTTATCCAGGTTTTCTTTAAGCTCAGTCACACTCATCTGCTTCACCGGTTCAGGTGCCTCTGGAAGGTGAATGGTCAGGCCTGAGCCCTGCAGGGTCTCAACCCAGTCAATAACGGCGCCATTGGCACGTTGAGCGGAAGCCAGATCGAAGTACATGGTGATCCCATTGGCCTCAATCATTATCTCGTGCCCTTCGGCCGGCGCGACGTTAAATTGTGACTGCCAGCTGGCATCAACTGCGAAATGTAAGCCAATACCTTCGTGACCGGCCATGGCCTCGAGAATTTTTTCCGCAGCCGCATCGGTAATGGTTACTTCCGGCGGGGTGCGGTCCGGAGCCTCAACGCCAAGCATTTCATGCAGTTCGGTATTGTTGTACATGGCGGAAATGATGTCGCAGCCACCCACCAGCTCACCGTCGATGTATAGCTGTGGAATCGTCGGCCAGTTGCCATAGACCTTGATACCTTCCCGAACTTCCTGATCTTCGAGCACATCCACACTTTCATACTCATCGAGCATCGAATCCAGCAAACCAACGGTTTTTGATGAAAAACCGCACATGGGGGCTTTTGGCGTACCCTTCATAAACAAAACTACGCGGTTCTGGTTAATTATATTTTCAATCTTTTCGCGGGTGCTGTCTTTCAGGGTCATTGTCAGGGATTCCAGTTAGTCTAAGTAATAAAATTCGAGATGAGGCATTACATGGGGTGCTGATAGCAGAGTATCAAGTTCTGTGAATCACCAGTTCCGGTTTTTTTACCTAAGGAACCCCTGATCCGGGCAACAGTCCACTTAACACATAAGAGATTCCGCTATGAGCTGGCGTGTGCTTTCGTCATAACAGAGTCGACCCGGATAGGCGATATCGCCACTAAAGCCCTGGTCACGTATGAACTGGTGCAGATCATTGAGCCCATTGGCCTGAAGCGGATAGAAGTTCATCTGCCGGGCCCCGGAGACCACGGTGACTGCTATTGTGCCGAGATCGTCCGTGCTGTGTGCCGTGACGGGTGATGCAGATTGCCCGGGAGTTCTGGTGGACTCTTCCAGAAGAAAGGAGTCCGTTAGCTCGGCATCATCCAGACCCGGTAAGTGTTGGCTTACCCTGACACCATGAGCAAGGAGCATGGTCAGGTAGCGGCGGTACTCTCGCGTCCAATCGGCATAGGCGGTTTGCAGATTCTGATCTCCGGCCTGCACTTCAACACCGCAGCCATATTGAGCCCACCAGTCAAATGACTCAAAAAAGCCATGCACAGCATCATCCTGCCACTTGAATTTGAGTCCGCCACGGGTAGTGACTTCGAGTGGGGCGACAGGCGGGTTCATGGCTGCATCCAGTAACTCCCACAGTGGCAGAAAACCGTATTGCTCCAATTGGAGACGCAACAAAGCATTGAGGTCAGTGATGGTCATGAAGCGTGCATGATTGACAGAAACCTGGAACTGCGACTCGAGGGACTTGGCAGAGTGGGCTGACAGCTGGCCCTGCTCAAGAAAACGATGCTCCATCTCCGCGCCCAGTTCCTCGACGTATTCAGCCGGGCCGGTCATCAGTATAGGTAGTATCTGCAGCAAACCAAGCGGTATCTCCTCGAAGGGCTGTAATGCCTGTAAAGGCATTTCTCCCCCACTGGCACCGATGCTCAGTAAACGCGCCTGGAAATCGCTACCGGGATTACTGGATTGCTGTAGCGTTTCCAGTGCGTTGTAAACTCCAAGGCCTGGTCGCAATACCTGGGTTTGGTCGAACAATGCACCGGCCATACTTAAAGCACAGCGGTTGATGCCTGGAAACAGTGCTGTCAGATCGGCGGCGATATGGGCCAATACCTGTTCTGCCGCAGCACGCTCCAGCAGGGCCGGCCGGCTGGGATGCTCGCCATGGTAACGGGTCGGGTCGGTCTCTATTCCGACCAGGATATATTGGTGCGCGATCAAGGTCTGTTCCCAATCAGCCCGAATATTTCACCCAGGCGGACGACAATTTGACATATATTATTTTTATTCAAAGACATGTAGATCATTTTAGCTGTTTCTATTGGTTACAGTTTGTCCTATCCGGTTTTGCGCTGCATCTGACGTCGAATTCGCCAGCTATACCGCAAACTCCGGATCCCTGGTGAATTATCCGGGTTAGTGTTTAAAACTGCATTGTAAGTGATAATCCGGATATGAAATACGTTAAACAAGAACTGAAGGGCAATCCGGACCTGCGTTGGTTCTGGTGCCGTCTGGAGGAGATGGAGCCACTGTTACTGTATGACCTGCTCGCTCTAAGAGAGGCCATATTCGTGGTGGAACAAACCTGTGCTTACCAAGAGCTGGATGGGTTGGACAATGCCGCAGAGCACCTTCTGGTGACCCGGGGCGGGTCTGTGGTTTCATGTTTGCGGGTGCTGCCTCCTGCTGAGAATGCGGGCCAGGTCAGAGTCGGGCGGGTTGCAGTGTCTTCAGACTGGCGGAAGAGGGGGCTTGCCAGGTTTATGGTACGAAGTGCGATTGACAAAATACGGCTGGAAAATCCGTCCTCTGATATTTGCCTGGATGCCCAGACCTATCTGCAGGGGTTTTACTTATCTCTTGGTTTCGAGGTTTGCGGAGATGAGTTCCTCGAAGATGGAATTCCGCACATACCCATGCAAATGTAAAATTGGTTTTTTCTTTAAGCGCTCAATTGATTAAAACAATGAGAACGGTGACCTGGTTTTACCGGAACTCGTATTGTTGTCACGTCTGCGCCGCATACGAGCATGTAATTGCTGGCGTCGCTGTTCCAGCCAGTCGGATTTTTGCGCAGGGGCCGTATCATTTCCACGCCGATTGGCTTCTGTGGCACGGAATATCAGGAATTCCCTGTAGGCCTGGATTTCGTGCGCAAGCGCCTTGCAAACAATATCTATCATGATGGCATCGTCAAGAAAACCAAGCATGGGTGTGTCGTCCGGAATGAGGTCCTGTGGTTCGGAGAAATAGGACAGGGCATCAAGAACACGCGCGCGGTCTTCTTCAATCATGCCCCAGCCCTCATCAACGATCATGCCGATCAGGGTGTCAAGTTGACTCATATGGTCACGGATGAAATCCGCCGTTTCACACTGGCTTACCTGTAGCAGCAGTTGTTCCGCGTTGGCGATGATTTGCTGCTGTGAAATATTTTTGTTTTTATCACGCGCCTGCTGCATGACGCCGCTGAAATATTCCAGGTCTGACTGGCTGAGTGTGAAGTTAATATGTAATGGCATGACCTGTTCCCAACCCCAATTGAATTCGTTTCAGACTAACCACCCAGGCAGCTTGGGTCAAATAACCATTTCCAACTAGCGGAAATGGCCGGGTTTTCCCGGAAGGGGATAAATATGCCCTTCGTGTTCAAAACGCAGCGTGCCTTCATCCTTGCTGGTGACCGACCCCTTCAATGCATATGGCAAACTTTTGAGGTCACCATTTTCCAATGAGTCGAGTAAGTTGCGACTGGTCTCGCTCTCCTCAACTTCTACCGACCAGGACTCAGTGCCATTAGCGATTATTTTGGTATCAACCGGACCGCTATAGGCAAACAAGTCCTTTTTGTCTTCGTTTACCGTCAAACGAAAGTCTATGCTCTGGATGTCAAGGTCAACACCATTGAGGTTGCGCATGCTTAGTTGCAGATTGATGTTGTTGTCCTGGTGGCTTAGCTCGGTCATACGCACCATGGGTGAAGCGCCACGCACGACTTTTGCCCCGCAGGCTGCACAGAGCAAAAAGCACAATAGCAGCAGGATTAATCCAAGGTGTTTGTAAAAAGGTTTATTCTCTAAAGTCATTGGCATTCACTTCATTGTAAAGGTGACATTTTACGCAATGCGGGTCAGGGGCGCCTTGGTTTTTGTGCTGGATATCGTGTATTGCCGGTTCAACTCGTTCGCAAACCTGCATTTTTTCCGGACAAAAACCGGCAAACAGGCAAGCTGATGAGTCGCCGGCCTTCCTTCGATTGCGCTCCAGGTAGCGTTTATCATCCGGCCGGTGCGTCGGGGCTTTACCCTGTGCAAAAGACAACAGGGTCTTGCTGTAAGGATGGGCCGGTTCACTGAAAAACCGGTCTGCTGAAGATTGCTCCAGCAGCTGCCCCTGGTACATTACCGCGACATCGTCCGCAATTTGCCTGATCACCGCGAGATCGTGTGAAATAAACAGAAAGGTTATACCGAAGTCCTTTTGCAGCTTCTGGATCAGCTGCAGGATTTGCGCTTGTATGGAAACGTCCAGTGAAGAAACTGCCTCATCTGCAATCAGCAGTTCCGGATCCGTAATCAACGCCCTGGCGATAGCAATGCGCTGCTGCTGTCCGCTGGAAAACTGATGCGGGTAGCGCCGTAATGCGCTCTGGTCCAATCCGACCGTATCTAAAATATGCAGTGCTTTTTCATGCTGGAAACTTGCATCGCCAATGGCAAAATGCTGCAGCGGTTCCAGCAGTGTCTGCTCCACGGTGCGTCTTGGGCTCAATGAAGCAGACGGCTCCTGAAAAACCAACTGAATGCGTTGGCGGCATGTTTTCAGTTCCTGTGGATTCATCCGGTGAATTTCCTCGCCCTTAAACAGGATCTCACCGGAGTCCGGTTTTACCAGTTGCAGGATGGCACGAGCAACACTGCTTTTACCGGCACCTGATGCCCCTACCAGGCCAAGTGTGTTGCCCTGTGTAATGCTGAGGCTGACATGGTCAATAGCAATTTGTTCCTGCTGGTGAAAACTCAGACTCAAATCCCGAACTTCAAGCAAGGGTGTTCTGCTGGTTTGCTCGAGTGTATTCATTACAGGGGATTGAAGCAGGCTACACCCCTGCCACTCTCATCATCAAGTTGCGGAACGGAAATCCGGCATTGCGCTTCAGTCCGGCTGCATCTCGGTGAGAAATGGCAACCTGATGGAAGTTCTGTTGACGCCGGAACCTGGCCGGGTATCGACATGATTGACGCCGGACGCGTTGTGCTGATTTGGGGTATACATGACAACAATCCGGCGCTATAGGGGTGACGGGCGTGAGCAAACAGGTTCTGGCAATCCGTGGATTCCACCAGTCGTCCACAATACATCACCATGACATCACTGCAGATTTGCCGGACCACGTTAAGGTCATGGCTGATAAATAAAATGGCTGTCTGTTGTAATGTCTGCAGGTGTTTAAGCTGTTGCAGGATCAGGGTCCGGGTGCTGCTATCCAGCGCCGTGGTCTGTTCATCCGCAATGATGACCGCGGGTTTACAGACAGTTGCCATGGCGATCATGGCCAACTGGCGCATTCCCCCTGATAACTGGTGTGGGTAGGCGGCGGCAATGCCTTCAGTTTGACTGAAGCCGACACTGTCTAACGAGGCCAGCATGGTTTTGCGAATGTGTTGTTTGTTGCCGCCGACGTGGCGCCGGACCACCGCAGCAATCTGTTGTCCTATGGTAAATACGGGGTCAAGGGCCGTGGTGGGTTGTTGGAATATCATCGCAATGTCGCGACCCAGAACGGATCGTCTCCGGGTCGCATTCAGTCTGGAAATATCCTTACCGTTTACCTCGATAGCGGCGCAGCGGACATTGACACCGGATGCCGGCA
>JASJFX010000072.1:0-15215 GCA_033791845.1 Lysobacterales bacterium
CAAGAACGAGGCCGAGAATATCACCATGGTTTTGTATCCAAACGCGGAAACCGAGAACGGACGGGAACTGCGTCTGCGTCAGCAGTACTTTCTTGCTTCCGCCAGTTTGCAGGACATATTGAGAAACTGGGTCACATCGAACGGGAGTGATTTCAGTCAGTTCGCTGAAAAGCACTGTTTTCAGTTGAACGATACGCATCCGGCGATAGCCGTGCCGGAACTGATGCGCCTGTTGATGGACGTCCATGGGCTGGATTGGGATGCCGCCTGGAGTATCACCACTTCAACCATGGCTTACACCAACCATACCCTGTTACCCGAAGCCCTGGAAACCTGGCCGGTATCCATGTTTGAACAATTGTTACCGCGTGTGCTGGAGATCATTTACGAGATTAATGTGCGCTTCCTGACCGAGGTCAGCCAGCACTGGCCGGGTGACACGGATATCCTCAGCCAGATGTCGTTGATCCAGGAAGGTTCTGAGAAAAGGGTGCGTATGGCATACCTCGCTATTGTTGGCAGTTTTTCTGTCAATGGCGTTGCAGAGTTGCACTCGAAACTGTTGGTTCAGGGCCTGTTCAAAGACTTCGCCAATCTCTGGCCGGAAAAATTCAACAACAAGACCAATGGTGTTACCCAACGCCGCTGGCTGGCTGCGTGTAACCCCAAACTTGCCGGATTGATTAACGGCCGTATCGGAGAGGACTGGGTAACCGATCTAGAGCAGTTGGAGAAGCTTGCACCATTGGCTGATGATGATGATTTTCAGGATGAGTGGCGTGCTGTAAAACAGGCCAACAAGGTTCGGCTCGCGGCAAACATCAAGAGTAAAACCAAGCTGACGGTTGACCCTGCCATGATGTTCGACGTCCAGGTCAAACGTATCCATGAGTACAAGCGCCAGTTATTGAATGTTCTGCACGCAATCCACCTGTATGACCGGATTCAGCGTGGTGATGGTGACCAGTTACCGCCACGGGTCATTATTATTGGCGGTAAAGCTGCGCCGGGATACGAGATGGCCAAAGACCAGATCAAGTTGATCAATAATGTGGCCAAGGTGATCAATACGGATCCGGCCATGCGTGGTCAATTACAAATGGTGTTTTATCCGGATTACAACGTTTCCGCGATGGAATTGATCTGTCCGGCGGCTGACCTGTCAGAGCAGATATCAACGGCGGGCAAGGAGGCTTCCGGCACCGGCAATATGAAGTTCATGATGAACGGTGCGGTCACCATCGGTACGCTGGATGGCGCGAACGTGGAAATACTTGAAGCCGTTGGCGAAGAAAATTTCTTCCTGTTTGGCCTGACCGTTGATGAGATTCCCGCTTACAGGGAAAACTATGACCCGCAGTCAATCATAGATGCCGACCGGGATTTCACACGGGTTATGCGATTACTCGATAATGGCCACTTCAACCACTTCGAACCCGGCATACTGGATTCCGTCATCGCTTCGGTGCGAAATCCCCATGACCCCTGGATGACGGCGGCAGATTTCCGTAGTTACATAGACACCCAGGAAGCGGCAGGGCAGGCTTACCAGGACCAGCGGCGCTGGACCCGCATGAGTATTCTGAACAGTTCTAACTCCGGAAGGTTTTCCACTGATCGTACAATGCGTGATTACAACCGGGATATCTGGCATCTCGAAAAGCTGACTGCCGGGGATTCATGATCCAGGCTGGCAGTCCGGAACACCTGGGTGCTCACTGGGACGGGCAGGGTGTAAATTTCGCCCTGTATTCCTCGTCCGCCAACGCCGTTGAGTTGTGCCTGTTCGATGCGTCCGGGCAGCAGCTACAGTGTTTCTACTTACCTGGTCAGCAGGATGGTGTCTGGTCCGGCTATTTACCGGCTTGTGAACCTGGCCAGCGCTATGGTTACCGTGCTCACGGTCCGTGGGCGCCTGAACTCGGTTTGCGTTTCAATCCCTCCAAGTTGCTGATTGACCCCTATGCGCGTGCACTGGAGGGTTCAGTCCAGTGGACCGGGGCAATACTTGATTATGATCTTTCGACACTCGGGGTGGCGTTACAACCCAACCAAACCGACAGTGCCGGTTCAATGCCGAAGTGTGTCGTTACGGGGCCCGTTGCAGATTTTTCAGCCGCACGTCCGCGCATTCCCTGGACTGAAACCATTATTTACGAGGCCAACGTTCGTGGGTATACGATGCAGCATCCGGATATACCGGAACAGGATCGTGGCAAATTTCGCGGGTTGAGCAATGGAAAAGTTCTCGAATATCTGAAGGCGCTTGGAATTACCTCGCTGGAATTGATGCCGGTACACACCATGATCGATGAAGGTTTCCTGGTTGGGCAGGGGCTGAGGAATTTCTGGGGTTATAACAGTATCAATTTCTTCACCCCCGATTCACGTTACGCCTGTGTGGATGCCGGTCTTGAGTTCCGGGAAATGGTAGAGGCCATTCATGATGCGGGTATCGAGGTCATACTGGATGTGGTTTACAACCATACCGCTGAGGGTGGCGGCCGGGGGCCCACACTTTCATTTCGTGGTATAGATAACCTGGCCTATTACAGAACAGATCCGGAAAACCCCGGCCACTATATCAATGACACCGGCTGTGGTAACACGATAAACGCCGATCACCCAAGGGTTCAATCCCTGGTGATCGACAGCCTGGTTTACTGGCACAAGAACATGGGTGTTGACGGTTTCAGGTTTGACCTCGCCCCGGTACTGGGCCGTTCCCCGCTCGGGTTTAACCCTTCCCATGATCTGTTGCGGCGCATCAACGATGATCCCTGCCTCTCTGCTACCCGCTTAATTGCGGAGCCATGGGATCCGGGTTCGGGTGGTTATCAGCTGGGTCAGTTTCCGTCACACTGGACGGAATGGAACGACCGCTATCGCGATAAAGTGCGGCGATTCTGGCGTGGTGATGAAGACCAGTTAAGCGGCCTTGCCAAACGGCTGCATGGCTCTTCCGATATTTTTGAAGCCAGCGGACGGCCGCCACAGGCGAGCATCAATTTTGTGACCTCCCACGACGGATTTACCCTGCGTGACCTGATGAGCTACGAGGAACGGCATAACGAGGCCAATGGTGAAGACAATAGGGATGGTCACGCGCATAATTTCAGTATTAATCATGGTGTCGAGGGTGAGACCGGGAATCCGGAAGTCAATCAGCTGAGACGCAGGCAGCGATTGAACATATTGGCCACCCTCTTATTGTCGAAAGGTACGCCGATGTTGCTGGCCGGCGATGAGTTCGGTAACACCCAGTCCGGCAACAATAATGCCTATGCACAGGATAACGCGACAGGTTGGCTGGATTGGAGCGGAGTCAATGATGACCCAGACTTCTTGCGCCAGGTTCAGGCCCTGATCAAACTGCGTGGCAGAATGCCTCATACGAAACGGACGACCTATCCCCATGGTTCCGATCACAACGGTGATGGCCTGCGGGATATTGAATGGCTGCATCCCGGTGGCAGGCGGATGCGGGAAAAGCAATGGCATCATGGCCACGCCCTGACGCTTTTCTTCCCTGAAATGAGGGATGCCCGCCCGGATGGGCAGCAATACTCGGAGCATGGATTGGTCGCAGTTGCCATCATGCTGAACGCAGCAGCAGAGTCACGAGATTTTAATCTGCCGGAGATTTCGCAGGCTGGTCAGTGGAGCCTGGCGTTTCACAGCTCGGAATCAACCCCACCACAACACGGCCCAGGGGTATGGAACCTGGTTTCACGCTCCATGGCCTGTGCGCTTTACACCCGGGATGCTCTCCCGGTCGAATAAGCTTTTCGTCAATTTAACTTTAGTGGGGTTTCAGAATGTACGCAGTGATATTCAAGGCAAGCGTGGCAGAGTTGGATGATGAGTATTCACGAATGGCGGAACGACTGAAGAAATTGGCATTTGAAAAGTACGGCTGTCAGGACTTCGTCTCCGTTACCCAGGGTAATGAAGAGATAGCAATCTCATATTGGGAAACCGAACAGCAAATACATGACTGGAAGCAAGATCCAGAGCACCGGCTTGCACAGACCAGGGGCCGGCAGAAGTGGTACAAATCTTTTAGTATAGATATCTGCAAGGTCATCAAAAAGCGATAAGACAACTACTTCATTAATCCCCGTACGGTGCGTAATTGCTTTTTGATTTCCATATCTTGACCGCTTCAAAACAACCATGGGTGATTTTGCCACCGGATAAACCTGCCTTCGAAGTGTATTACAAACGCTCGGAAACGTTGTATGAGTTCAGTCTCGAGCATTTGTCCCGGTTAACTGCAGCAAGATAGTGAGGATCGTTGATTGATGGAAACTGTTAAAACCATTCACGTCGTTTTTGTCGCTCTGTCATTTGCGGGTTTTCTAATTCGTGGCATCTGGATGTTGCGGGATTCAACACTGTTGCGGCAACGCTGGGTAAGAATCACACCCCAGGTGGTAGATACGGTTTTATTGGTGAGTGCGATAGTACTTGCAGTGCAGTTGCGTTATTCACCCATGGAGCAACCCTGGCTGATGGCGAAAGTCATCGCCCTGGTGATTTACATCGCGGTTGGACTGGTGGCGTTGCGGTTCGGGCGCAGCAAAGGTGTTCGCCTGTCTGCATGGCTGCTTGGACTGTTTATCTTTATGTATATCGTATCAGTTGCCTTTAGCAAATCAGCCCTGGGATGGTTTGCACTTATTTAGCGTCTATACTTAATATTGAAAACAGCAAACCCTGGAGAAAAATATGTCGGAAGAATTAATCTCAAAAACACCCAAATGGTTCATGGTTGTTGCGGCGGTACTGCTGGTGTGGAACCTGTTGGGTGTGATGGCTTATATCATGCAGGTCATGATGAGTCCGGAAACACTGGCTGCATTGCCCCAGGAGCAGCGCGAACTGTATGAGAATACACCGGCCTGGGCGACGGCAGCTTTCGCGGTAGCGGTCAATTTCGGCGCACTGGGTTGTGTGCTGTTACTGCTGAAAAGAAACCTGGCTGGACTATTTCTGCAACTGTCTCTGGCCGGCGTACTGGTGCAGATGTTCCATTCATTCTTTATGAGCAAGTCTTTTGAAGTGTTCGGACCCGGCGGTCTGGTGATGCCGTTGATGGTAATTGTTATTGCCATTTACCTCGTGGTGCTGGCGGCAAAGGCCAGGACGAACCACTGGACAAGTTAAGCAGCTATTGATTCATCCTGGACGGGATGGGTTTGTGATTCACCGAGAGTAGATATCGACATCGCCTGAAGGCGAGGTATGGGTTCATAGATAGGCCAGAGGTTCCTTAAGTTTGCTTCCTTCAATAGAAAAAAAGCGGAAAATAATTCCACCGGTATATTTGCTGTTCACGCTTGTATTGATGTGGCTTATGCACATTTTTATGCCGGGTTTTCAATATGTTAACGAACCGGCCGCATATGCTGGAATAGCCGGTGTATTTTTGGGAATTGCCATGGCGGCAGTATCAGCAGGCATGTTCAAAAAGGCAGGTACGGGTATAGAGCCCTTCGATGAAGCGACCGTCCTGGTGACCGCCGGGTTTTACCGCCATACGCGAAACCCGATGTACATGGGGATGTTTCTGATGCTGGCAGGTGTCGCCTTTTTGTTTGGAAATATCGGTGCCTTCGTGCCGGTGTTCATATTTGTACTGATTATTCGTAACAACTTTGTATTGGGTGAAGAACGCTTTTTGGAAGCGAGCTTTGGTCAGCAATATCTGGACTATAAAACTACAGTGAGGCGATGGTTTTGAAAACAGGCGATGAATTGAAAAAAGAAACGGCTTACCGTTTAGAGACTGAACGCCTGGTGCTCAGGTGCTGGTCGCCCGGGGATGCCCCGGTTTTAAGGGCAGCACTGGATGCCTGTGATGCGTATCTGCGACCGATGATCCCTTTTATGAGGGACGAGCCAAGGTCTTTAGAACAAACGGCCCGGTGGCTGAGGGAGATTCGTGCTGCGTTCGATTTGGGCCAGATGTTTCGTTATGCGGTATTTGATGCGGCAGAGCAGAGCTTGCTCGGTGAGAATATGCTCCTCGCACGCGTTGGGCCCGGTGGTCTGGAGGTAGGTTATTGGACACATAAGGACGCGATCGGTAAAGGGTTTGCCACTGAGGCCACCTGTGCCATGATCCGGGTTGCCTTTGAGATTGAAAAGGTAAAACGGGTTGAAATCATGTGCGCTCCTGAAAACAAGGCCAGTGCGTCCATACCGGCCCGCCTGGGTTTTACACATGAAGCCACGCTGAAGAAACGTGCGCTGGATTCGGAAGGCAACCATCAGGATTTGATGGTATGGAGTCTTTTCGCCGATGATTATCCTGCAAGTCCGGCCACAAACATCAGGTTCCGGGCGTTTGATTGCGTGGGTGAGACCATCGCTTGATTTCACATTTTTCTGGCTAAGGAGATGGAAAACCTACCGTGATGCGCTATATCATACGCAATCAGGCAGGAATGGCTGATTATTGGGAAGGCGAGTGAACTTCCCGGCAGGTAATCTGAAGTATACTGCCAGGCAATATTTCAACAGATTAATAGCAGGTGAAATGATGAAAAAAATGATTTTTGCAGGGCTGGCATTGATGGTCTCAATGACTGCCATGGCCCAACAGGATACGTTGGATGATGGCTCCAGGGTGGTATTGCCACTGGAGGCCCAGGCATGTAACCTGCCATCCGCGCCACCACCCATCCCGGAAGTTCCTGTTAAAGCGGATCTTTTAAAGGCTCAAAAATACGTCAAGCAATTCCAGGCAGATATGGCAGATTATCGCGCTTGTATCGATAAGGATAAAGATAGCGGGGAACTCACCTGGGGTAACCAGCAGGCGATCCTGAGTGCTCATGATTACTCGGTGGAAATGGAAGAGCGTGTTGCGGCCATGTTCAACGAGGCCTTGCGGGCGTACAAGGCCAGTTTAGCCACCGAATGATGAACCTTGTTTTCCCGTCTTTATAGCGGGGGTTCAAAAGCTGCGGGCTCAGTCAGCCAGCAGGTATTTTTGCAGGAATAAAAACGTGGCCTGTTCAAACAGGTCACGGTTCTCTTTTTTATCATAACCATGGCCCTCATTCAGGGCGTTCATGTACCAGACAACCTGATCCTGCTCACGCAGAGCCGCCACCATCTGGTCTGACTCCGATCTGGGTACGATCGGATCATTGCTGCCCTGTTGCACAAAGAGGGGAATCTTTATCCTGTCAACGTTATTCAAGGGGCTGATCTTTTCCAGAAAGGCACGCATTTCCGGGTCGCGTTCATCACCGTACTCAACACGCCGCAATTCGCGCCGGTAATCCTGGGTGTTTTCAAGAAAAGTTACGAAGTTACTGATCCCGACCCGGTCCACGGCGGCACGCAGGCGGTCGCTGTAATGGACGGCTGATGCAAGCGCAATGTAACCGCCATAACTGGCACCCATTATTACCACCCGATCCTTGTCCAACCGTGGTTGCTGTGCAATCCAGTCCAGCAGGGCACCGATATCCCTCACTGCGGCCTCGCGGTTATAGCCATCGTCCAGCGTAATGTAATAGGAACCATAACCGAGTGACCCGCGTATATTCGGCGCGATGACGGCCACGCCTAATTGGTCAATCCACGACTGAAAATCACTGTTAAAACGGGGCCGGAATTGATTCTCCGGGCCGCCGTGAACGTGAATAACGACGGGGAATGGACCTTTGCCTGGCGGTAGGTAAACAAAAGCAGGGATGGGAATGATTTCCTCCTCACCTTCGGTAGACGCAGGGAACGTAACCGCAACAGGTACTGAGAATCTATCCGTATCCAGTCCGCCGACTTCACTATAGGTCCAGCGGGTCAGTTTACCTGCCGACAAGGGCTTTCGACCGAGTTCCAGCACAAAAGCCTCATTCGGGTTGCGCGCGGAATTCAGAGTCATTCCCAGTTTTCTGTTATTGGGGCTGAATTCCAATCCACCTATCAAACCCTTCGGGATTTTTTCGACGAGATCGTATCTCATTTTTTCAGGATCAAACAGGTAAAGGCGACTGATGCCACCCTCGTTGGCGATAAATGCGCCACGTCTGCGGTCGAGGCTTAAGACAAACTGGGTAATATCCCAGTTGAAAGAGTTGGAAACATAATTGATTACTGGTACTTCATCTATGGTTGCCTTCGCCAGTTCAGCTCTTCCCTGGTGAAAGTTGCTGACAAACAGGACACTCGAATCGTGCTTGTCAAACCCGGTGGCAATATTGCTGGACGGGTCATCGGCATTCCCGGCTATCAATCGCAGTTCCCCGTCAGGCAATTCCATAATATAAATCCGGGAATCTGCCACACTGACAAATTGTTGAATCAAAAGTTTTTTTCCGTCACGACTGAAATCAACGGGCTTCCAGAGCGTGCCGTCATCCGTTGCAAGTAACAGGCGGGCCGGCTCGGAAGAGTCAACATCCTGTATCCATATATCATTGGATCGGCCATTTCTACGGGTAGAGCGATAAGCCAGTTTTTGACCTCGCCGGTCCCATGCCATGCGATTATTTAATGCTTCCCCGTCTGACAGCAAACGCATCCGGCCATCGTCGGGGTTTAAAAGATAAACCTGGTCAAATTCATCACCGCCCTCATCGCGGGTCATGGCCAGCAGGTTACTATTGGGTCGAGGCAGCACCTCGCCTACCGGCTCTTCACCAAAAGTCACCTGGTAGCGGGCGCCACGCGGCATATCAACCCGATGCAATTGAGTAACCGGACCCAAACTGGTCTTTATGAAAATTCTTCTACTGTCTTTCGAAAAGGCGGAGAACCTGGCAGACCGAATGTTCTGGTAACGGCTAAGTGTTGAGGGCAAAGACGCGGGTATCGGGGGAATATCCTCCATGATCAGTTGACCGTCATTGGCTGTCCGGCGCTGTACATCTGCGGCTGAGCCTGTGCTGGCTAAGAGCAATAAAACCAAAGCTGTGAACAGTGTACGCATTGGATAATCCTTGAAATAGTATTACAAACGGTAAAAAAGACCGGGAATGGACCATGCATAAACATGATTCGCCCTTTCCTTTGCATAGAGCCTGCATGGTGTTACCGGTATAATCTCTGATCAACCCGGCCACTGAACACTATGCATAAACCCCTTCACATTATAATTCTTGCCGCCGGTGCTGGAACCCGCATGAAGTCACGGGTGCCGAAAGTACTACAAACCATCGGCGGTCAAGCGATGATTATTCATGTATTGGATACTGTATTGCAACTTCGGCCGGCAGGAATTCACGTGGTTTTCAATCCGCAGGCCCCCGAGGTGCGGGAAGCATGCAGTGCTTTTGATATCACCTGGGCAGCACAGGCGGAGCAGTTGGGTACAGGACACGCGGTACAGCAGGCCATGCCGGGGATTCCGGAAAACACTGATGTATTGGTGCTTTATGGCGATATTCCCTTGCTTGAGGCGGATGTGTTGAGGGACTTGATTGGGGCGCCCTCAACAGGAATTAAAGTGCTGACAATGGATATCGCTGAGCCGCGGGGTTATGGGCGTATCGTTCGTGATATTAATGAAAATGTTACGGGTATTGTTGAAGAACGTGATGCTACCCCGACGCAAAGAGCCATCACCGAGGTTAACTCGGGTATCATCCTGGCATCACGTTCGGCTTTGATGTCCTGCCTGGACAGCATGACCAGCGATAACTCTCAAAATGAATTTTATCTGACAGATGTATTTTTCATAGCGTATGAAAAAGGCATTCAAACCACTGCGGTTGTTGCCCCGGTCGCGACAGATCTGGAGGGGGCAAACGACCGGATTCAACTGGCGGAACTGGAGCGACGGTATCGAATGAAAAAGTCCACACAACTGATGAAAGCAGGTGTTCAACTGGCTGATCCTCAGCGTATTGACATACGTGGAACGGTAGAGGCGGGCAGCGATGTATTTATCGATGTGAACGTTGTGCTGGAGGGCCAAATCAGCCTGGGTGATGGTGTTCAGATCGGTCCGGGTTGTGTGCTTAAAAATTGCCAACTGGCAGCCGGAACCCAGGTTCATGCTTACAGTGTGCTTGAGGGTATGCGTAGCCGGGGTGCCTGTGATATCGGGCCATTTGCCCGTGTGCGTCCTGGAACAGAACTGATGGAAGGTAGCAAGGTAGGCAATTTCGTCGAGATGAAAAACACCTCTTTAGGCAAGAACAGCAAGGCCAGCCACCTCAGCTACCTGGGTGACAGCAGTATCGGTGACCGGGTTAATATCGGTGCCGGTACCATTACCTGTAATTACGATGGTGTCAACAAGCACCACACCGTGATCGAGGATGATGTTTTTATTGGCTCCGACACCCAACTGGTGGCACCGGTAACTGTTGGCGAAGGCGCAGACATCGGCGCCGGCAGCACGGTCACCAAGGACGCACCCGCCGGTCAATTGACCATAAGCCGGGCGAAGCAGGTATCGATTCGCGGTTGGAAACGACCGGTAAAAAAATAAGGGGTCCTGGCCATGTGTGGAATAGTTGCAGCCTCAGCAAGACGTGATATCAGGGATGTGCTGATCGCCGGACTGCATACGCTTGAATACCGGGGTTACGACTCAGCGGGTATTGCCTTGCAGCAGGATGGTTACCTGAAAAGACTGCGTGCGGCGGGTAAAGTCAGGGATCTGGAAGCCCTGTTGGAGTCTTCTCCCATCAATGGTAAATGCGGTATTTCTCATACACGCTGGGCGACTCACGGTGTTCCGAACACAGCGAACGCGCATCCGCACACCTCCGGTGATCAACTGGCCCTGGTTCATAACGGCATCATTGAAAACCATGAAGAACTACGTCGTGAATTACAACAGGCCGGTTGTCATTTCAGCTCAGATACCGATACCGAGGTGATGGTTCATCTGATTGCCCAACTAATGGGTTCAGGCCTGGATCTGTTTGCTGCCCTCAGAAAGGCCATTGGCCGATTACGTGGCGCATTTGCCATTGCAGTGGTCAGCGCTGCTGAGCCCGGGGTCATTGTGGGTGCGAGGAAAGGCAGTCCGCTGGTATTGGGTGTCGGACGTGGGGAGAATTTCCTGGCATCTGATATTTATCCATTACTGGGTGAAACAGATTCGTTTGTTTTCCTGCAGGAAGGCGATGCCGTCAGCCTAAATGCGGATGGATATCAGATCGTTGATGTGAACGATCAGCTAGTTGAACGTCCGGTAAAGGAGGTTGAGACAAAGGCTGATTCGGTGCAACGGGGTGTTTATCCCCATTACATGCTGAAGGAAATTTTTGAGCAGCCACAAGCCGTGGCTGAAACCCTTGAAGGCCGGCTCGGCGCCACTTCCGTGCTACCGAATATTTTCGGCGTCGGGGCAATGGACCTGTTGTGCCAGGTCAAACAGGTTCACATTGTTGCCTGTGGCACGGCCTACCATGCGGGGCTGGTTGCCAGTTACCAGATAGAGCAGTTGGCAGGCATTCCGTGCCGTGCCGAAATTGCCAGCGAGTATCGCTACCGCAAACCGGTTGTACCGCAAAACACATTATTTATCGCGGTATCCCAATCAGGGGAAACAGCCGATACGCTCGCTGCATTGAAACACGCAAAAGGGGCCGGTTATGTCACAACACTGGCAATTTGTAATGTTGCCGAGAGCTCGGTTGTACGCGAAGCCGACCTGGTACTGATGACCCGTGCCGGTCCTGAAATCGGTGTGGCTTCGACCAAGGCATTTACGACCCAGCTGGTTGCCTTGCAGCTACTGGTGCTGGAATTAGGACGTCTGAATGGTGTTGATCAAGACGAATATGCCGAATACGTGGCAGATTTACATCGCTTACCGGAACTACTCAATGAGGCGCTGAGTCTCGATAGTGAATTCGAGGCATTGGCAGGCGCTTTCGTAGACAAAAATGATGCACTGTTCCTGGGTCGCGGCAGTCATTACCCTATCGCGATGGAAGGTGCTCTGAAACTCAAGGAGATCTCCTATATCCATGCAGAGTCCTATGCAGCGGGTGAATTGAAGCACGGGCCCCTGGCTTTGGTGGATGCTGAAATGCCGGTATTTGCAGTGGCACCGAACAATACCTTGCTGGGCAAACTGATCAGCAACATTGAGGAAGTCAGTGCGAGGGGCGGGGAGTTGTACGTCATCGCCGATACCAACGTGGTTAAAGACTTCCATCAACGGCATGGCCGGGTGATCGGGTTGGATACGGGCGGGCCGCTACTGTCCCCTGTGATCATGACCATTCCATTACAGTTACTGGCGTATCACGTGGCCGTACAGCGTGGCACAGATGTAGATCAGCCGCGTAACCTGGCAAAATCGGTGACTGTAGAGTAATTAATCAAGCTGTTTCACCGGAATATCATGGAGTTAGTTCTTCCGGTTTCGCGGGTAGTTGTAGTAAACCGGTCGTGTCTTCCTGCGGTGGCATCTGTAAGTGATAGCCCTGTTCAGACAGGTTTTGCATAACCTGGCTGACATCTTCATAGGCCAGTTTCCTCTCCGGCGTAAGCACCAGGTCCATGACGAACTCGGGTTCACCGAAAACAATTTTCAAAGTATCCGGCAAGTCCTCAAAGTCTTGTCCTGCCAATAAATAGATGTAGGTAAAGTCCTTCAGACTTGAGCGAACCACAGAGCACTTCATTGGAAATTTCCTTCGTTTATTGCTGGAACGCAGTATAGCTGTAACGAAGAGTTCACTACATCATTGTTGTTTATTAGGGAACCTCTGATTTATCCTGAGTGAAGTAGATTGTGAATCAAAATGTCCAGATTCAAGGCGTGGATCACACGTAATAGCTGGCTATTGCGAAGATTCACAACGCAGAAGCTGGATATTTTGGGCACAAGATACGAGTTCATGAATAGATCAGAGGTTCCTTATGTTTTGAGCAGGGTATAACATCATCCTGTGAATGGAATTTATAAGAACAGCATCGATCCCTGCTATCACGATGTAACCCGGGCGTTACGGTTGTGCACTTAACAATCGGAGTTACCGGCCATCGTGATCTGCTTGCGGATGAAGTTCCCCCATTGAAGAAAAAAGTGCGGGACTTTTTTCTACAACTTCAAAGTGATTTCCCCGATCTTGATCTGCAGTTGATTACACCACTGGCGGAAGGCAGCGACCGCCTGGTGGCAGATGTGGCCCTGGAATTGGGTGTTGAGCTGATCGTACCTTTGCCGATGCCGCAGGCTGATTACGAGCAGGACTTTTCATCATCAGCCGCTGTTGAGGCTTTCAGAGACTCGCTAAAGAACGCACGTATCATTCACCTGCGTTCACTGGGGAAAAACCCCGGTGATAGCCTGAACCTTGAGGACAGGAAGCGTCAATACGCGCAGATGGGAGTTTTCATTTCGAATCACAGCCAGGTTTTACTGGCACTTTGGGATGGAAAATCTTCACCGGAAGTCGGGGGAACTGCCAGTGTTGTCAATTACCATCTGACGGCTGTTATGCCGGGTTTTTCAGCTGCTGAAGATTCACCCAATCTGCTGGCTGATAACGAAAATGACCTGGTCTATCACATCGTTTGTTCCAGGGACCGTCCCGATGGTCAGCCAAAGAAAGGCCTGTCACCACTGCAGACCATTTGGGAAACTGCACAATTCGGACTCGAATCAGGCGAACATCTGCCGCTTGAATACAAAATCATGTGGAGCCGGTTGCAGGATTACGGTCGTGACAGGGCAAAATACAGGTCGGAAATTAAAGGAGACGGCGCCAATCTTCTTGAGAATTCACCGAACCTTGAGCTGCCGATAGGTACCCATGAGATTGCCAAACAGCACCGGATAGCCGACTGGCTGGCAATTCACTTTCAGAAAAGAATTTCCTTCGGCCTGATAGCCATTCATAGTATTGCTGTTTTGATTGGACTTATCTTTATTATGTACTCTGAAATCGACGGGCTCGATTTCCTGGTCAATTTCTTTTTGTTTGCTTTTCTTGCCGGTTTTGTTATCTACAAGGTTGGAGAAAAAAGGCAATGGCACCGAAAACATCTTGACTACCGCGCTCTGGCAGAAGGTTTGCGGGTTCAGTTTTACTGGAGCCTGGCCGGTGTGATCGATGTGCAATCGGCCGAGTTCGCCTATGATAATTTTTTGCAAAAACAGGATGTCGATCTGGGGTGGATACGTCACGTCATGCGTAATGTCAGCCTCTCACGCAGCCGTGACAACGTGCCCCAGGCAGCCTGGGTAGATTGGGTGATTGAGCAATGGGTCGGTGATGAAGAACGACAGTCCGGTCAGTTATCCTACTATCGGAGCAAGGAGCTGGAAAAAGCCAGCAGGTTCAGACGTACTACTTTCCTTGGCAGGATCACTCTGCAGTTGGGTATGCTGATCGCAGTTGTGCTTGCAATCGCCGGTACGGATATGACTGATACTCATCGACAGTATTTGCTGATTTTGATGGGTGTTTTACCGTTGTTTGCCGGTGTTCGGGATGCTTATTCGCACAAGAAGGCAGAAAAAGAACTGATTAAGCAATACCGTTTTATGCGTGGGATTCTGGCGAATGCGAGGCGTCTGTTGGACAGTTCAGATGATGTCGATTTTCGTCGTGGTGTGCTCAGGGCGCTGGGAAACGCGGCGCTGGAAGAGGGTGCTGAGTGGATATTGATGCATCGGGAGAGGCCGTTGGAGCATAGCGGGTTATCGGGGTAGGGTGTTTTTTCTTTTTGGCTAACTGAGGTTTTCGCAGGTTGGGGAGGTTTCGCGCCTTATGCGCGAGTAACTTTTCTTTGCTTGCACAAAGAAAAGTAACCAAAAGAAAGTGCACCCTGTCAGATGGTCGCTGCGCTACTTCCCTCGTTACTCGTTGCTTTGTGTCATCCCTCGGCACAGCGCTTCCTCGGCAACTGCTCCTGCGTTGCTCTACCTCCTGCATCCATGCAGTCGTGCGCTGGGCCTCAGTGAGTTGGCCATGGCCCAGGCCAGCCTCTCGACCGGTTCCCGGTCTCACCTTCTCCCTGGCCAACTCTGACAGTCGCGCCTCTCTCCTCGGCATCTTCAAAGGGGACGAAGAGCAAGAGCAAGAGCAAGAGCAAGAGCGGGGAAGGGGTGGATCACAGTGAACTCGTTGTGGCCTACGCCAGCATCTCGAACGGTTTGGTGAACCTGTTCAACTGCATTAAACAGACAGTACCGGATTTCACTAAATCAAATAGCCGCTTTTGCGCCAATGAGCGGCTGGTCATCTTTTGTGATTGGCTGTAGCTGTTCCCGGCCAAAA
>JASJFX010000073.1:0-8638 GCA_033791845.1 Lysobacterales bacterium
TACAGTAACAAGGAAATCGCGAATTCACTGGGCGTGGCCGAAGGCACGGTCAAGAATCACGTTTCCAATATCCTTTCAAAAATGGGTGTTCGCGACCGTACCCGTGCCGTACTTAAAGCCTTTGAAATGTCCCTGCTTTAGCCCGCATATTTCACCAGTCGGTAGCGAGCCTCTCTATAAGTATATGATTTGCCTGAATTAAAAGACATTATTTCAAATAAACCCCATGGTACACTTTGTACCCGGCTCGATACCTATCCCGGCTCTGGCTTGTTCATATACCACTGGGCTTGGTCTTCCCTCAGGCCTAAGTGTACTTCATCGTAACTAATGGCCCTTTCAGAGGCCGCCTGTGGATGTGATGCAAGGCGGGATTCGCAGGAAATGGCTGTTCCTTTCCAAGAGTCCCAACACAGCAGCGCAGTCTCAGGTGGCCTCCCTTCGGGCCAGTCACAAAGCGGCCATCCGCCGTGTTATGTCCCCTTGGAGTAGAATGACTAGTCCGGCGGAAACATGCCTTGCGGCTAACCGCTTTGTGTCTGGCTGAAAGCGCCATTAGTTACGATGAAGTACACGGGCTACGGCTATGGCCTTCAGTCCAGCCCGGCGCCCAGTGGCATCTGTCCAGCGCCAAATTCCGGGAGAAGGTGAGACCGCAAAGCGGTCGAGAGGCTGGCCTGGGCCATACTGGTGAAATATGCGGGTTAGGTGTCAGCAGGCTCCTGAAACCGGGGTAACACGTTAAGCAATAGTTGCAAACGCTCCAGTGGGTCGCCGGTTTGCAGTAATACCTGTTTTTCATTACTTTCCAGCGGCAGCAACTCGGCCAGGCGATAAGCAACCCAGTTGGCATCCTGTAAATGCTGTGGCTGAAAAGATGGATAATTATTACCGACCTGCTCCATGAAGCGCCCGGCTATCATGGACAGCACTGAAAACTCATCCGGCAGGTCAACCGGACCGGGTTCATCCAGTGTTTCCACTTCAGCCATCAATAAGCCGTTGTCGCGCATTCGGGTTTTTTGAATGACAAATTTTTGCCTGCCGTGGGCGGAAATACCCAACAGGCCGTCATCGAGGGTTGAAAAATCGCAAATTTCCGCCGTTGTACCCACTCTCATATGGTTGGCCGGGCGGTTCGAATCCTCTGGGTTATTGATCAGGCAAACACCAAAGCAACAAGCTTTGAGGCTGCATTCGCGCACCATGTCGATATAACGCTGTTCAAATATCCTGAGCTTCAAGTAACCGTCTGGAAACAGGACAGTATGTAATGGGAACAGAGGGATATCGGTATGGGTCACGTGGATTCTAAATATTCTGCCAGTCTGCGGGGGGCGGCTTCGAAACCACCGTTACTCATGAAAACAACGTGATCGCCCGGGTTCAGGCTATTCTTTATCTGCTGCAACATATCATCTACCCGGGTCACGCTTTTAAAGCGTCCTTCCAGCGGTGCCAGTGCAACATTCGGGTCCCAGTCAATGTCATCACCGGTCTTGAGCCAGACGTGGTCGGCGGCCATTAATGCAGGCCCCAGTTCATGCGCATGGACACCGGCCCGCATGGTGTTGCTGCGTGGTTCAAGCGCGACCAGGATACGCGCATTACCAACCTTGCGCCTCAGACCCTCGAGCGTCAGCCGAATCGCGGTGGGGTGATGGGCGAAATCATCATATACATTGATGTCTTGAGAGTGTGTGATTACCTCCAGGCGGCGCTTTACACCGAGGAATAATGACAAGGCTTCAATTGCAATTGTGGCCGATACCCCCGCAGCCGCAGCCGCAGCAATGGCGGTACAGGCATTCATGGCGTTATGACGGCCGCATTGGCTCCATTTTAGTGTTCCAATTACCTCTTGTTGAAAATGGAAGCGTAACTCACTGGCATCGGCTTTCATCAACTCAACCTGCCAGTCATATTTATCGTCGAAGGAGAATCGCTGCAGATGACTCCAGCATCCCCTGTTAATTACCCTTTCAAGGTTTGCATCTGCACCGTTGCTGATGATGGTGCCGTTACCCGGTATGGTGCGCATCAGGTGGTGGAACTGTGTCTCTATCGCGGCAAGATCCGGAAAAATATCTGCATGATCGTATTCCAGGTTGTTCAGGATGGCGATCTGCGGGCGGTAGTGGACAAACTTGGAGCGCTTGTCAAAAAAAGCGGTGTCGTATTCATCTGCTTCCACTACAAAATAATCCGAACCCTCGCGTGCTGAAGCCTCAAAGTTTTGCGGCACCCCGCCAATCAGGAAACCGGGGTTGTGCCCGGCAAACTCCAGTATCCACGCTAACATGCTGGACGTGGTAGTTTTACCATGTGTGCCGGCAACCGCTATGACCTTGCGGCCCCGCAGATAGTTTTCACCCAGCCACCGCGGGCCGGAAGTAAAGTTGAGCCTTTGGTTCAAGACGTATTCAACAGCAGGGTTACCGCGACTCAGGGCATTGCCGACAATCACCAGATCCGGTTTATCGTGCATGGGTTCTTCGCTGTAACCTTCATGCAGTGTGATACCTTCGTTCTCCAGCAGGTTACTCATCGGTGGGTAGGTATGCTGGTCGGCACCGGTAACCTGGTGACCGGCGCGACTGGCAAGCATGGCTACACCACCCATAAACGTACCACAGGCTCCAAGAATATGAATTTTCATTTCATTCCAAGTTTCAATTCGTAAGAAGGATCGTTGAATCAGGAGTTTCCAAGCAAAAACACCATTTCAATCAACACATAACTTGCTGCAAGTACGAGAACGGTGACCAGCATACCTATCGCAAATGGAACGGATAAGGAGTTGCGATAAATATGCGCATCAACGAAAAGGCTCCAGATAAATACAGCGAACCATACCAGCGCCAGGATCGGCTGGTTGACTTCCGGGTTCGATACTGAAAGCAAAGCCCAGGTAATTGCATTAAAAATAATACCCACCGCAGCCAGGGCGCTCAGCGTTTGCGCAAAACGCTCCAGGTGCTTTCGCCAGGTTAATAAACCTGTCAGAACAACAACCTGCAGGAAAACAGCCAGCAGGCTTTTAGCAGCGGCATTCTGATCTTCCAGCTGTTGACCTGTGATCAGGTTTTGCACCAGGTAAGCCGCAACTAAAATAATCATCAGCGACCACGAGGCGGGCAAGTTTTGTGGTCCGCCCCGCAAGCGCAACATTTGCGCCAGGTTTATCAGCATGTCATTCATAAAAAGAGCGACTGTTTTTTGCATTTAGACGCGATAGGAGATAACCAACCCGTCACCTCAGGCGGATGCTTTGCCGAGTCTCAATACACTGAGAATCCGCTGAAAGATTTCGTCGATGCCGCCTTCACCCAGAACCCTGGTCAGCAGACCCCGTTCCGCATAATAATCCGCTACCGGTGCGGTTTGCTCCGCATATACCCGCAGGCGGTTTCGCACGGTTTCTTCGGTATCATCGGCGCGACCTTCTTCCTGCGCACGCCTGGCGATACGCTTGATGATGTGATGCGGTTCAATATCAACAAGAATGGCCTCTTCCACAGGTTGATCCAGGCGTTCCAGCAAGATAGTCAGTGATTTGGCCTGTGCCAGGTTGCGTGGATAACCATCAAGGATAAAGCCATTGCTTACGTCTTTATGACCCAGTCTTTCCTCGAGCACATCAGACATGACATCATCCGGTACCAACTCGCCTTTGTCAGTGAGTGCCTTGGCCTGCAAACCAAGTTCAGTACCTCTGTCAGCGGCGTCACGCAGAAGCGCACCGGTGGAAATATGCGGTACATCCAACTGCTTAACCAGCAAAGCAGCCTGGGTTCCTTTTCCCGAACCTGGGGGTCCTAATAATACAATTCGCATTGGACGGTTCCAGTCCTTTAAAATAGCCGCTAACGCTAACCTCTCATACCAACCAAGTCAATGAAGATCGAAGGGATTGAAGAAAATTATGACCACGAAGAATTTACTTTATGCTCAATCCGGTGGTGTCACACCGGTGATTAACGCAACTGCCTGTGGCTTGATAGAAGAAGCCCGTCTGAACAAGAACCGGTTGGGTAAGGTGTATGCCGGAAAAAATGGCATCATCGGCATCCTCAACGAGGAACTCATAGATACCAGTAAAGAAAGCAAATCAAGTATCGCAGCCTTACGTCATACACCGGGCGGTGGATTTGGTTCATGTCGCTTCAAACTGAAGGGTATCGATGAGAGCCGCGCGCAATATGAACGGCTGATCGAAGTGTTCAAGGCACACAATATTGGATACTTTTTTTACAATGGTGGTGGTGATTCAGCTGATACGGCCTACAAGGTTTCACAGATTGGCAAGAAGATGGGTTTTCCCGTGCAGTGTATCGGTGTTCCCAAAACCATTGATAATGACCTTCCTTTTACGGATGTCTGCCCCGGTTTTGGTTCCGTCGCCAAATATGTAGCGGTTTCAATCATGGAAGCCAGTCTGGATATCGAATCCATGGCCTCCAGTTCCACCAAGGTGTTTGTGCTCGAAGTGATGGGTCGCCATGCGGGCTGGATAGCCGCTGCAGGCGGGCTTGCGCAGCGGGAAAGAGGTGATCCACCACACATTATCCTGTTTCCCGAGTTGCCACTGGATGAGGAAGCCTTGCTGAAAAAGGTAGACAAAGCCGTTAAAACTCATGGTTACTGTTCTATCGTGGTTTCTGAAGGCGTCAGGGACAAGGAAGGTCGGTTCCTGGCTGATTCAGGCGTTCGGGATGCTTTCGGTCATGCCCAATTGGGTGGTGTCGCCCCGGTGGTTGCCAGCAAGATTACCAATGCACTGGGTTACAAGAATCACTGGGCCGTATCCGATTACCTGCAACGTTCGGCCCGCCACATCGCTTCAAAAACTGATGTGGATCAGGCTTATGCAATGGGTAAAGCGGCAGTCGACCTCGCACTGGAAGGTAAATCCGGCGTGATGCCGATCGTGGTCAGAACCTCGGATAAGCCGTATCGCTGGAAAGTCGGTGAAGCGGATTTGGCCAAGGTGGCAAATAAAGAGAAGATGATGCCACGGAGCTTTATCTCCAAAGACGGGTTCGGCATAACAGCGGCAGCCAGGCGATATCTGGAGCCCCTTATCCAGGGGGAAGATTACCCGCCATATGGTCGTGATGGTTTACCAAAATATATTCGTTTGAAAAATATCCTGGTACCCAAGAAACTCGAACCGTTTGACTTTTAAGCGATCAGAGGTTCCTTAAGCAATAGACAGCCAACCAGTAAGGAGTTTCTTGTGAAAACTTTTATTCTGGTTGGCTGTATTGCCGATGGGCTACGGTACGAACCAGTACGAGAAGTAAACCCGCAGAATTCTTCCCCCTAATTCTGCGCGATTTGTACCTGTGAGTCAGACAATGTCCGGAATTATTATTAATCAGAAAAAAGTTCCGAACCTCTTGAAAAATAATCGCTAACTGACAGGCTTTCCGGGGCAAAAATGGAGCCTGTTGTGATATAGTTCCGGCGATCAAAAAAATCAATTCATCCTGGGAGAGAAATCACAATGTTTGGAATATCTATTACAGTCAGCACGGTACTTTCCTTGCTGGGTTTGGCAATCGCTTTTTTCTACATGAGAAAGGTCATCAGCGTACCGTTGGATATGGGCCTGGACGAAAAAGATAGCAAACGCCTGAAGTTCATTCATGGTGCAATTGCAGATGGTGCAATGGCCTTTCTTAAGCAGGAATATAAATTCCTGACCATCTTTATGGTTTCATTTGCCGCCGTTATCGTGGTACTTATTGATGATTCGCATACACCTGATTACCGCGAAGGCATCTATACCGCCATCGCCTTCCTTTTTGGCGGGTTTATCTCAATCATGTCCGGCTACATTGGCATGAAGGTGGCCACGCAAGGTAATGCGCGCACTACGGTCTCTGCCAAGAAAGATATTTCACACGCATTCGATGTTGCCATCAATTCTGGCGCGGTGATGGGCTTTGCCCTGGTTGGCCTGGCCGTACTTGGACTGGTCATCATTTATGTTGCGATGAGTTGGTTAATGGCCGATCTTGGCACGGAAAACAATCATGTTCTGATGGAAGTGATCGCAGGCTTTGGTCTGGGTGGATCAACCATTGCACTGTTTGCCCGTGTGGGTGGTGGTATTTTCACCAAGGCCGCTGACGTTGGCGCTGACCTGGTTGGTAAAGTCGAGCAGGGTATTCCTGAAGATGATCCGAGAAACCCCGCTGTTATCGCTGATAACGTGGGTGATAACGTGGGTGATGTTGCTGGTATGGGTGCTGACCTGTTTGGCTCCTGTGCCGAGAGCACATGTGCCGCCATGGTGATTTCCGCAGTTGCATTTGCAGCAGACCCCAATGCCTTGTTGTATCCCATCCTGATTAGTGCCGTGGGTATTCCTATCAGTTTTATCACCAAGCTAATGGTTGGCGTGAAAACCGAGCATGATGTTGCACCGGCATTGATGAAACTGCTGGTCATTTCCAGTCTACTGATGGCGATAGTGATGTACCCGATCACGATGTACCTGATTCCTGGCTCGTTTGAGTTGGGCACTAAAGTCTACTCCAGCATGGGTGTTTACTGGTGCTTCCTGTCCGGTCTGGTAGCCGGCCTGGCCGTTGGTTTGTTGACGGGTTATTACACCTCGGAAAAATATGATCCGGTGAAGGAACTTGCCAAGTCCTGTGAAACAGGTGTTGCGACCAACATCATTTATGGTCTTGCACTGGGTTACAAGAGCACGGTTCTGCCATACCTGTGTATCGCAGCCAGTATTTTCATCTCATGGAGCCTGGCTGGTATGTACGGTGTAGCCATTGCTTCACTGGGCATGCTCGGTACCCTGGTGGTTGCATTGACAATTGATGCCTATGGCCCTGTTGCAGACAATGCCGGTGGTATTGCAGAAATGGTTGGCCTCGACAAAGAAGTCCGCCGTCGTACCGACATCCTGGATTCCGCAGGCAATACAACGGCTGCGATTGGCAAAGGCTTTGCTATTGGCGCGGCCATCCTGACCTCGTTGGCGCTGTTTGCCGCTTTCATCACTGCTTCCGAAAAACTGAGTGGTGGACCCATCAACATGAGCTTGCTTGACCCGATAATCTACACCAGTGTGTTCATCGGTGCGGTTTTGCCATTCCTGTTTACCGCCATGACCATGAAGTCGGTCGGTAAAGCCGCATTTGCCATGATCGAAGAGGTGCGTCATCAGTTCAAGACCATCCCGGGTATCATGGAGGGAACCGGCGAACCTGACTACGCACAGTGTGTGGCAATCTCAACCCAGGCGGCTTTACGCGAAATGATCGCCCCTGGTGTGCTGATTATGGGTACACCACTGGTAGCCGGCTTCCTGTTTGGTGTTCAAGCCGTCGCCGGTATCCTGGTTGGATCACTGGTTGCAGGTGGCGTGCTCGCAATCGCATCTTCCAATAGTGGCGGCGCATGGGATAACGCCAAGAAGTACATCGAAGCGGGTAACCTTGGCGGCAAGGGTTCGGACGTGCACACAGCAGCAGTGGTTGGCGACACGGTGGGTGATCCATTGAAAGACACTTCAGGTCCTTCATTGAACATCCTGATCAAACTGTCGGCTATTCTGAGCCTGGTGTTTGCACCGTTCTTTGTTCAGTATGGTGGGATTTTGCTAGGTTAATAATTAACCAAGTCAAAAGAAAAGGGGCCGTTCGGCCCCTTTTCTTTTGCAAGGTTCAGGTTTGTATCTGTATGCAAAGCTACTCCATGACGATGGGCTGGTAGCACTATACAAGGTGCGCGGGTGGCCGGACCGTTTACGAAACCTTGCGGAGAATCAACCGTGCTGGATGACCACCTTCGCTAACGAGGTCTTTTCC
Organism: Lysobacterales bacterium; assembly: GCA_033791845.1. Classification (GTDB taxonomy): domain Bacteria; phylum Pseudomonadota; class Gammaproteobacteria; order Xanthomonadales; family SZUA-36; genus SZUA-36. The sequence continues at coordinate 7,839 of JASJFX010000073.1, forward strand.
ATCTACTTTCTGCATGTTTTCATGGTTATGTTATTGGTTGATAGATTCTGGGCGGTCGTACGTAACCCGGATTTTCAGAAGCAACAATCAATTTTTAAATATAATTAAATCAGTTGCTTGCGGTGTTTATCCATTAACAAAGTACCGGTAAACGCCAGTAAATGCCGGTAAATATCAGCTGGTAGTACACAATTTGTACACAGTAAAACATATGTCTGAGATTTTTCTGAGTGTCGGCTTCTAGCCGCTAAGCGGATATTCGCCAGGTGTCAATTTCAAAGAAATGACTGGCTGCAAACGGCCAATAGCGTTCATTAGACTATCGGGCTCACTCATACTTCTTTTGACTGAAAGCCGCCCGCTCAAGGCTAGTCAGGGCGGCTTCAGTTCCCGGATTTTATGGGGTACAGACCTCGCCCCTCAGCACGCCTCCTTCTGTCTCGGTCACTACTGCTCCCAGCCAACCGGTCGCACCCTCATAATCACCCGTGCCACCGATAATGTAGGACATATAGAGATTCGAGCGGGTGGAATGACTTACATGGCTATTTATCCATCTGATCTGGTGGCTGAAAATGAATCGGTAGAAATACAACTTGATGTTAGGCATTTGGGCGGGAGCAAAGCGCAGGTACTGATCGTTGATGAGGAGAATTTCGAGAAGGCGAATATGTCTCCTTGTTGGAAGATAGGCCTAACTGTCTCTTTCGATACAGTTTGCGTTCCCGACTATGAAGCGATAAGCCCTAAACTCTCGCTTGCCGACTTTCAAGGCGAAGAAACCACCGACTGGATAAACG
>JASJFX010000074.1:0-22770 GCA_033791845.1 Lysobacterales bacterium
TGATTCAAAACCCGCGCAAAAACATCCTTGTCAACATTACCACCGGTTGCGATAACAGCGACCTTGCGACCTTGTATCCGGGCTTTTTCCTGTGTTGCCGCAGCCAGTGCCGCTGCACCCGCACCCTCGCAGACATTATGCGTACACTCGAACATCATACGCATCGCAGCAGACACCTCATCATCTGTAACCTGCACAATGCGATCGACACCCTGCAATATCAGTTCAAGCGCTTCCGGTTCCGGTACACGGCAGGCCATACCATCCGATAATTGGGTGGTGACCGGTGATTCAACCGGGTATCCGGCGCTGAATGACTTTGCATAAGCTCTCGCATGGGCTGAAACAACACCCACCACCTCGGTCTGCAGTTTCAATGCATCACGTGCTGCCAGCATTGCACATATACCCGAACCAAGCCCGATGGGGACATATACCACATCAATATCCTTTGTTTTCTGTAACAACTCCAAACAGTAAGTCGCCACACCGGCCACCAACAGCGGGTGAAACGAAGGCACCAGGTGTAAGGCCTGCTCTTTGGCCAGGTTCTGGGCAAACTCTCGGGAAGCCTGGAAATCATCACCATGTTCAATCAAATCCACACCCAGCGCGCGCATAGCCGAGTTCTTTTCGAGACTGTTACCGTGAGGCACCACGATGGTGGCCGGAATATCGTAACGGCGCGCGGCATAAGCCACCGACTGACCATGATTGCCGCGTGTCGCAGCAATTACTCCATTTGGACGCTGCCCGGATTGGATAAGATAGTCAAAGTAAACCAGACCCCCACGTATCTTGAACGCACCTACCGGGCTGTGATTTTCATGCTTTACCCAAACCTCAGCTCCCAGGCCTTCACATAACATTGGCCAGCGGTACTGTGGTGTCGCCGGCATTTCTTCATAAACGATGCCTGATGCCGATGTGATGTCGTCAAGTGTGATTTGCATGGCCAAACCTGTTTTCACCCGTCAACAAGATATTTCAGGTGCTGTTCATTTGTACCGCAGCATCCACCGAGAACTTTCACACCATAAACCCTGTTTAGTTCAAGCATCATCTCACCCCATTCAGGCACACTTTCCATTAACAACGATTCCGAACCATCAAGCTCGCAATGATCTCTTGATGATGCATTTGCAAGGTAACCAACCAGTCTCTTGAAAAGCTCCCGGGGTTGAGCCGCTGCCTGCAGAAAGGATGGATAGGCGCAGTTGACCATAAAACCAAGCGGCTGCCGGTCTGTATTGGCATCAATCATATTAATCGCAGTAAAAAGCTCAGTACCATCCAAAACCCGTCCGTCGCGTGAAATAACGAAGCTCATAAAATACGGCAGGCCGGAATTTTCCAGTGCCTTCGCGATACCAATGGCCTCGTTAATACTTGGCAGTGTTTCCGCGATAATAAAATCAACACCACCTTGTTTCAGTTGCTCGATTTGCCATGTATGAAACTGCTCCGCCTGTGTTGCGGACAAAGCCTCTTGTGGTAGATAGCAATCATTTTTGCAACCGATCAGGCCGCCAATTTTGATGTTTTCACGACCCTGCTTTTGAGACTCGCGAATATCCTGCAGGAAACGTGCTGCATCTATGTTGACGGCAGGGTTAATCCCTATTTCAGAAACCCTTTCCTGATTCGCTCTCCAGGTTGGTGTACACATCAGGAAAGGTGTTTTTGCTTCAAGCGCAATATCAATGAAATTTTGATAGAGCTTTGCGAGGGCCAGTCGTCCGGCTTCCTCGTAGATGAGGGGAGCATTTACGAGCAGCGGATGAAGCTCAACTTCACTGTAACGCCGCAACGGTTCGACAATCGCCGCCTCCATTAAAATCAGGCTGTTATCACTCAGTAACTGTTGCATGGGTTTTTATCACTACCACAGGACTTACGTGGTAATCAGCTTCTATGTTCGAGTTGTAGGCCCTTCAAAAAGTACCGCAGAACCTGATCTTTGCATTTTCGATAGTGTTTATGATCCGGTTTTCGGAAAAACGCGCTTAGCTCGTGTTTGCTCATACTGAAATCTGCCTTTTTAATCAGCATCAGGACATCATCAGCTTGCAGGTTGAGTGCTATCTTCAGTTTTCTGAAAATAATATTGTTGGTCAGGTTCGTTTCCGGTTCAGGCTGCGGACCATCTTTTCTTCCTCTTTTATCGACAATCAGACCATTAAGGAACATGGCCAGTTGTACATCGATACACTCCTGGTAATCGGGATCATCCTCTTTCTTCAGCCAGTCACTGATCTGGGCGCGTGTAACCTGGAGCCCACCCAGTTCAAATATGTTGATCATTTTCGTATCGTCAAAATTGAAGGTGTAACGGATACGACGCAAAACATCGTTATTGTTCATTCTGTATTTCCAGTTCCAAACCCTGTCAAATTAATTGTATGCGGATAATCTCTTGTGCAAATTCAATGGTGTCGCCCGCAACAATTTTTTTTCGCTTACGGGTTTCCACTTTACCATTTACGAGCACGTAACCTTCAGAAATAAGCTGCTTCGCCTCACCACCGGATGCAACCATGCCCTCAAATTTCAAAATCTTGTAGAGTTCTACCGGCTCACTTGTTATTTCAACCATTCTCATTGCACCACCCACGAGCCCTCGACAATCAGTCTGTCTTTTTCAAAAATTTTACCGTTAAACCGATCACCTGCCTGAAGCGGCCCGACACCGGCGGGTGTGCCTGTCATGATCAGATCGCCGTCCTCAAGAGAAAGAAAACTTTTGACCTCTGCGATTATCTCGGCCGGTTTGTATATCATCAATTCACAACCGCCCTGCTGTACCAGACGATCATTGATATAAAGCTCCAACCTCAAGTCACTGACCTGCCCTTCGAAAGCCGCAAACTCACTGAACACGGCGGCACCATCAAAGGCCTTTGAACGCTCCCACGGCATACCCTTGGCCTTCAGCCTGGATTGAAGTGTTCTCTTTGTGAGATCGAGCCCAAACCCTACCCCAAGCAATTCACCGGAGCCGACCACGATGCTGATTTCACCCTCGAAATGGATTTGGTCAGATCCACCCGACTGAATTTCTACGGCAATGGATGAATTGGGTTTAATGAAAATAACCGGCTCCTCCGGTATCTCATTACCCAACTCTTTGATGTGATCAACGTAATTTCTTCCGATGCAAATTATTTTTGATGGAAAAATTTCTTTCCCTTCCAGGTTGATGGATTTCATTTGCTATTTATTTCCTGCCACGATTTCAATTATTTCATTCCCGGCTTCTGATTCTTTTCAAGCAAGCTGATGGCCTCTTCAAGTCGTTTCTTCCTGGTTTCCGGTCTTTTGGCACCTTGTATCCAGACAACATACTGTTTACGGTAACCTGCTGCCATCTGATTAAAGTTGTTCCAGGCTTTTTGACTGGCCTTTAAACCCTTCTCCGTTTCGGCTGTGAGAGAAACTTCCTTCGCACTCAAAACCTTTTGCAGTTCCTGATCATAGGGCACTCTTTGTTTAAACGCCGCAAGCCCGGCTTCCATCATTTCACCGGATTCAATCAGTTCCTTTGCCAGCTTGATATTCTGGGGTGACCATTTGCTGGTTGCTCTGCGGGGTGTAAATCTATGTGTGTATCTTTCATCATCTAACCGTCTTTTGAGACCGTCGATCCAGCCAAAACAAAGCGCCTCCTTTACAGAATCCATGTAGCTGACGGAAGCCTTGCCGGTGTGCTTCTTGTAATAGGCCAGCCATACTTCCTTTTCACTGGCATGGTTTTCAGCTAACCAGGTTCGCCACGCCTTACGATCTGAAACGCTGAGGTAGTGCATATTCCACTCCGGTCAGGGTATGGTTAATTCCTATGTGCGTGCTTTACCTTGCAACCGTAGAACTATTGATCTGCCCTCAACAACAGTCCAAACCGGCCGCTGAAAATGACGGCTGCCATACCGGCAAAGAACCAACCCGGGGAAAGCGGTTTCACCCAGATAAATACAGCCGCGCACAGCAGACCGGTCAGAAAAATCTTTGCAACCTCGGCTATTGCCGCAGTGCGTAGAAAGGTAGCACTGTCCGAGCCGAATTTCGGCGCGACCACCATGGCAAATAATAACGCCGGCAAGTAAGCCGACAGACTGCCGAACATGGATGAGTAAGCCTCAACCGGCCCGACCAGTAATAGGCTGCCGGTCAGTATCAGTGCCACAATGGACTGAATTCTCAAGCTCCGGCTTACCAGTTGACTATTCACTGCAGTCATTTACCCGTCCTCGTTGCCCGGCTCCACCCGTCACCCAATCACAAACCGCTTGCATTGACAGATTAGCACACGCCCAAAAGGCAACAACCACCAGGCCAGAAAGCATGGTAGTGGATGCCGTAATTAATACCGCAGGTTTCTCGGGAACCTCTGATCGCCTAAAGGCGCCTACTCTTGGCAACTCATGGGGCTCCCTTTGACTAGTCGATAATAACTTCTGTTGTCAGAACGACTTCAGACTTCAGCGAAGCGGTAATAAGACATAGGGCTTCTGCCTTTTCCAACAGCCTTTCTGCCAGTTCAACTTTCGCGCCATCGGGTGCATGTAACACCGCATGCACATTGAAGGTGGTGAAAAAAGTCGTCTTCTCAGGCCGTTCGAGCACACCTTCCGCTTTGCAGTCTAACGAGGTCCATTCGAACTTGGAAGCACGTGCTATCGCACGGAAAGTCAGTATGAAGCAATTGGCAACTGTTGCTGAAAACAGGGTTTCCGGAGACCAGACACCCAGGGGTCCGTCAAACTGCGGGGGAGACGCAGTATCCAGGTCCGGTAAGCCTTCACCGGAGACGACGACATTACCTTCATTTACGGCGGATGCGTTGGCAACATAGAAATGGGGATAACCTTGCATGATGAATACCTTCTGGTGAATAAAACTGGTTAATTAATGGGGTAAATCATAGCGACAGACAGAGGGTTTATCGTTGACCTTGGTCAACAATTATTCAGTCTGTTTCCAGACCCAGGTGCTCCAGGATCCCATCCAGTTCGTCCGCCGAATTATAGGCGATCACCAACTTCCCCTGACCCCTGGCATTGAACGTCAGCTTGACCTTTGCACATAGCTTTTCAGCCAGCTTGTCCTGCAACTGCTGTACATCGGGATCAAGCACAGAAGTCCTGGCTACCGGTGGGTTTTTTAGACGCCGGACCAGTTGTTCGGTTTCGCGTACTGACAGATCCTTGCTAACCACTTCCCGGGCAGCCTGCGCCTGCATGGAGGGCTCAAGCGTTAGCAGGGCGCGCGCATGACCCATTTCCAGGTGCTTTGCATCAACCAGTTCACGTACCTCCTGGGACAATTCCAATAGACGCAAAAGATTGGACACCGCAGAACGTGAACGTCCTACCGCATCACCGGCTTCCTGGTGGGTCATTTGGTACTCATCTACCAACCGTCTCAAGGCCGTCGCCTCCTCAATTGGATTCAGATCCTCACGCTGGATGTTTTCGACCAGTGCCATGGCAATGGCAATCTCATCGGGCACCTCGCGCACAATCGCCGGAATTTTCTCAATTCCTGCTATTTGCGCTGCCCGCCAACGTCGTTCACCGGCTATCAACTCGTAGTTGTCTTTACCACGTACACGTACGACAACCGGCTGAATGACACCCTGGTGACGAATGGAGTCAGCCAGTTCCTGCAAACGGTCTGCATCAAAAATTGAACGCGGCTGAAACGGCCCGGGTGTGATCAGGTCTAGCGGCAAACTTCTTAAGGAGTCGCTACCGGATGATTCGCCGCTCACATTTTCCACTGCATGTTGTAAAGCGGATTTGCTGAGCATTGAACTCAGGTTACGGCCGAGTGGGTTCTTTTTTGCTGCCATTAACTGTTTTTCCAAAACTGATAAATCATATTATCAATTTAAATAAAATAATGTGAACTAAACGTACCGGATATCGGTATGGCGTGTAAACAAACCTGTTCTAACCTTGCTGTCTTTTGCGGCTTCTACGCAGCATTTCACCGGCAAGGCCGATATAGGCGCGCGCACCGCGTGACGACGGATCATATCTCAATACCGGCAAGCCATGGCTGGGTGCCTCAGCTACACGCACGTTACGTGGTATCAGTGTGCGGTAAACACGATCGCCGAAGTGCTCGATCAGTTGGTCAGATACCGCGTTGGACAGGTTGTTACGTCCATCAAACATGGTACGTAACAAGCCTTCGATCTCCAAACCCGTATTGACGCTGCTGCGCACTTGTTCGATGGTCTCCAGTAATGAAGCGAGACCTTCAAGGGCATAATACTCACACTGCATTGGACTCAACACGCTATTCGCCGCCGTCAATGCGTTCAAGGTCAGCATATTCAGAGAAGGCGGGCAGTCAATGATGATCCAGGCGTATTGATGGGCAACTTTTTCCAGTGCCCTTTTCAGGCGGTATTCACGCTCATCAACCTGTAGCAGTGCGATCTCCGCCGCAGTCAGGTCGCTGTTAGACGGCAACACGTCAAAACCCAGTGTTTCAAGCTGTATCATAGCTTCGGGAATATCACACTCCGCCTGCAGCACCTCAAGCGCCGAGACCTCAAGCTCACGCGAATTGACCCCGCAGCCCACAGAAGCATTGCCTTGCGGATCAAGATCAACCAGCAGGGTACGGTATTTCATATCTGCCAGTGCGGAAGCCAGGTTCACACAGGTTGTCGTTTTTCCAACGCCGCCCTTTTGATTGGCGACTGCGATAATTCTTGCCATGATTTGGTTTACTTTATTGTCTTGATTAACTTGAGGTCGACATAATGACGACGTGTCGCTCCGCATGCAAATACGGCACGGTCAATTGTTGGACCGATTCCACACTGATCCAATCGGGTAATTCTTCAAGCTCCTGATCAGGATAAGCGCCTTTCATCGCCAGTAAGCGGGTGGTTTTTTCCACACAGGGTCTTACTGCCTCCACAAACTCCCTCAGTGAAGCAAAAGCCCGGGATGTGATATTGGTAAATGTCACATCTTCGGCCAGATCTTCGACGCGCTGATGAAGCGGGCGGATATTAACCAGCTTGAGCGCGCGCCCGACGTGCCTGATAAAGCGGATCTTTTTGCCTGCACTGTCGATCAAGGTAACTTCCGTATCCGGCCTGGTAATGGCCAGGGGCAACCCTGGCAATCCGGCGCCGGTACCAACATCCAGCAGGGAGCCAGGTATAAGCCATGGTGCTATCGACAGCGAATCAAGAACATGGCGGGTCAGCAGAAATTCACGTTCCCGCGGTGCAACCAGGTTGTAGGTGCCTGACCACTCCTTGAGTAACACCATGTAGGTGAGCAGGTCATCAATAGCACTTGATGGTACTTCCAGCCCTAATCGGGCGAGCCCGGATTCCAGCTTGATGCGTTCGGGATGATCGTTGAACATACCTCGGGAGCCTTGAGGGACCTTAGAGGGTCCCGGTGGACTTCATCTTGGAAGTGATTTTCTTGGCAACATCCTTGGCGGTATCGTTGTGATCGAGATCTTTGGAGCGCGTGATCATGCTCCACTTGGCCCGATCGTCCACGATATCAAAATACGTTGTTTCAACATAGAGAAAGTTTTCCTGTGCGTAGAAACCCGCACCTTCTTTAACTGTATATACATTGGTGAATCCGGGTGCAAACCACCCATAACCACCGCCATAAAACCCGGAGCCCACCAGCACAGCATAATAATCGGCCCGCTCCAGCCGCTCACCTTTACCACCACTGGTCATAAATACAACAACAATAGCGTCCACGCTTGCTGCTTTAAGGGCCGGTTCAGCCGTTTCCCTGGTCAAACGACCGGAAAGGCCGGGGATATCACTGGATACCAGTGCATTCCTGCCCGATTTTCGCATGACCCGTACAATTTCCTGTTCAACGGTGAGTCGCTGCAGAGATTCCGGCATCATCGCGACAACGGCAATTCTTTCCCGCTTGTCCATATTGTCGCGGCCAGCATCCCATTCGCTGATCACTTTTGTGGATTGGCAAGCTCCCGTTAGTAATAGAACAGTCACTAATGCCAGGGCTCGAAGGTTAATTCGGATCATTCCAATTTCCTCTATCAAATCTGGTTTTATCGGTTGGAGCGTATTCTAACCGCTTTTGCCAATGGTCAAGTCAAGTTCTTCAGCCCGATGACAGGCAACCCAGTCACCACTTTCCATCCGCCTTAAGGCCGGCACCTCTACCTGGCACCGTTTTATCAAAAATGGACAACGACTGTGAAAGACACAGCCTGAAGGGGGATTCAGAGGTGATGGCATGTCGCCGGTCAGTCCGGTGTCGCTGGCGGCCCTGGCCAGTTTCGGATCAGGCACCGGAACCGCCTTGATCAGGGCACTGGTATAGGGGTGTAACGGTCGCTTGTATAAGGAATCGCTACCCGAAAGCTCCATCGCCCGCCCGAGATACATCACCATGACTCGGTCGCTGATGTGTTTTACGACGGATAAATCATGGGCAATAAACACCAGCGACAAATTCAGTTTTTTCTGTAAATCCTTTAACAGGTTAACGATTTGCGCCTGTATGGACACATCCAGAGCGCTCACCGGTTCGTCGCAAATAACCAGCTTCGGATTCAATATCAGGGCGCGGGCAATACCAATTCTCTGGCATTGGCCTGCTGAGAACTCGTGTGGGAAGCGGTTGACCTGGTTTGGTAGCAATCCCACCATCTGCATCACCCCGCGCACACGCTCATCGACCTGAACCCGTGCAATCTTGGGGAAAAACGTCCACAAAGGCTCGGCGATAATATTGCGAACTGTCATGCGGGGATTAAGTGCAGCCAGCGGGTCCTGGAAAACGATTTGCATATCCAGGCGCTTTTTCCTCAATGCTTCGTCATCCAGCTTGTTCAGATCTTCACCCAACCACAGCACACGGCCACGAGAGGGTTTCACCAGGGCCAGCAGGGCGCGGGCAAGGGTTGATTTACCACAGCCTGACTCACCCACAACACCCAGTGTCTCACCGGCATCAAGGTCAAAGCTCACACCATCGACCGCTTTGATCGTATGTGTCTTTGACCGCATGAGACCGCCTTCACGGAGCTTGAAGTGCACCGAGAGGTCCTGAACTCTCATCACCCTGTCATTCATTCTGAGGCACCCAGAAAGCAGCGGAATGCATGGCGTTCCTCATCCAGTTGCATCGGTGGTTTTTCACTACATGCCTCAAATGCCCTGGGGCAACGATCGCGGAATTTGCAACCGCCCGGCAAAGCCAGAAGGTTGGGCGGATTACCGGCGATGGTTTCCATTTCACTGTCGTCCGGCTGATCCAGGCGGGGCACGGATTTCAACAGGCCCTGTGTATAAGGATGCTTGGGATCGTAATAAATCTGATTCACCGAGCCACACTCAACCGCCTCGCCGGCATACATTACCAGTACACGGTCACATAGTCCGGCAACGATTCCGAGGTCGTGGGAAATCAAAATAATCGCAGTATTTGATTTTTCCCTTAGGGTACTCATCAGGCGGGTGACCTGAACCTGTACCGTCACATCAAGGGCTGCGGTGGGCTCATCTGCGATCAGAAGTTCCGGTTCGCTCAATAGGCCCATCGCCACCATCACCTTCTGCCGCATACCACCGGAAAGCTCGTGTGGAAACTGGCGGATTATGCGTTCGGGATCCGGTATATGTACCGCCCGCAGCATTTCCACCGCTTGCGCCTTGGCCTCGGCTTTTTTCAATCCCTTGTGATGAATGATCACCTCGATCATTTGCCGGTCGATCGGCAGATAGGGGTTCAGGGAGGTCATCGGATCCTGAAATATCATTGCGATTTCATTGCCACGATGCCGGTTTAATTCCGCGGTATTCATTTGCAACAAATCTTTGCCCTTGAACAGGGCCTGCCCGGTGACATGACCATTCTCGGCCAGCAGCCCAAGGATACCCATCACTGTCTGGGTCTTGCCGGAACCCGATTCACCGACAAGCGCCAGCGTGTCTCCGGCTTCAATTGAGAAATTCAGACAGTTAACCGCATGAACCTCACCTTCCGGTGTATCAAAACCGACATCCAGGTCCTTTACTTCCAGCAACGGCATTAGTGTTGTCCCTCTTGCCAGGGACCAGGTTCATTACCTGTCAGGCGTGCCCTGCCATGGACACTGACATACCAACTGAATCCGTAATTATCACATTGAAGGTGCACTAGAAGTGGTCCTTGGGATCGAGTGCATCACGCAAACCATCACCGATAAAGTTGAAACAGTACAGGGTAATTGTGAGGAATATCGAGGGTACTATTAGTGTCCAGGGTGCAGACTCCATATCCTGTGCACCGTCGCTGATCAACGCACCCCAGGAACTCATGGGCTCTTGTACGCCAAGGCCCAGGAAACTTAAAAAGGACTCGACCAGGATAACCTGTGGAATGGTCAGGGTCACATAGACAATTACCACACCCAGCAGGTTGGGGGTGATATGGCGCCGGATGATGTCCCAGTCACTCACCCCGCAGGCTTTTGCAGCTTCAACGAACTCCGTATTTTTCAGGCCCAGTGTCTGGCCGCGAACAATACGCGCCATATCGAGCCAGTTAATCGCACCGATGGCTACAAATATCAGCAAAATATGCCGTCCGAAAACCACCATCAGCAATATGATAAAAAATATGAACGGCAAGGCATAAATAATATCAACTATACGCATCATGATACGATCCACCCCACCACCAAAATATCCGGCCGTGGCACCATAACTGACGCCGATCAATAAACTGACGATGGTTGCTACCAGTCCGACCATCAATGAAATCCTGCCGCCTTCGAGGGTGCGCACCAGTAAATCCCGGCCTACCGCATCAGTACCTAACCAGTGTCCGCTGGCCAGGCTCGGTGGGGACGAGGTGTAATCCCAGTCAGTGAAGTCAGGCTCCCAGGAGATCAGCATTGGGCCGAACACCACCATCAAAAACATGGCCGCCATAATAAAAACGCTGTAAACCGCAGCTCGATTCTTGAGTAAGCGATGCCACGCATCCTGCCACGGCGAACGTCCCTTGACATCGCTGACACCCAGCGCCGCTTCGAAAGGATCGATAGCAGGTTTATCAGCTTTTTGCGTCATATCGAACCTTGGGATCAAGCCAGGCGTAGATCATATCCACAATAAAATTGAGTGTTATGATCAGCACACCATAAAAAATCACCACTCCCATGACCAGCGTGTAATCACGATTGAGTGCCCCTTGGACAAAGTAGCTGCCCAGCCCGGGGATAGAAAAAATACGCTCTATGACGACCGAACCACTGATCATGCCGGCGGTTGCCGGACCCAGAAACGAGATAACCGGTAACAAAGCTGGTCTCAATGCATGCCGGCGAATCACCTGGCTTTCCGGCAACCCCTTGGCACGCGCTGAGCGGATAAAATTACTGTGCATCACCTCGATCATGCTAGCCCGGGTCAGACGTGCAATATAAGCGGTCACCGGTAATGAAAGCGTCACTACCGGCAGCACCATGCTCGCGATACTCCAGTCCCAACCGCCTGCAGGTAACCACCCGGCATAAACGGCCAGCAATAGGATTAATATAGGTGCGATCACAAAATTGGGGATCGAAATGCCAAGCATGGCCACCCCCATCAATGAATAATCAACACGTGTGTTTTTTCGCAAAGCCGCTGTAATACCCAGAAACGTCCCAAAAACAAAAGCCAGCACCATTGCGGCCAGACCGATGGTGAGTGACACCTGCATACCCTGGCCTATCAATTCGTTGACGGTCCAGTCCTTGTATTGAATAGAAGGACCAAAATCAAGAACAGCAACCTGGCTGAGATAGCGAAAATATTGTTGTAATAGTGGCTCATCCATGTGGTACCTGGCACTCAGGTTGGCCTCGATGTCCGGGGGTAACAGCTTTTCTGAGTCAAATGGTCCGCCCGGTGCCACCCGCATCAGAAAAAATGCCACCGTGATCATAATCAACAGCGTCGGAATCAAACCCGCCAAACGCCACAATGCGTATCTTGCCATACCGGAGTCCTTGATCATTCGATAGAATCCTCCACGATGGTCTCATCGTCGGTCCCGGCTTCGGGCTGCTTGATTTCACCGGGATTGTCCGTTTCTTTCTCCTCCAGCGGTAACGCCTGTTCGAGATCCACTGTTTCCGGATCTTCGGCAGAATCGGCCGGCTGGGATGTCTGCTCAATTAGCAGGGTTTCATCCCCCTCCCCGGGTACTTCAACCTCCTCCAGTAAAATAGTTGTCGTCGTTTCTTCACCCACGGTTTCACTGATTTCAATTTCCTCGAGAACGGCAGGTGTTTCATCAGACGCGGCCTTGAGGAAATACATATCTTTGCTGTAGTGGTGATCCATTACATTGCTTTGCCAGCCTTTCAGGCGGGGGTTGACCATGCGCTTGGTCACATAGGTGTACAGCGGAATAAACGGCACATCGGCCAACAGCAGACGCTCGGTTTCATACATCAGACGTCTGCGTCGTGAGGGGATGCGCTCGGCCGCCACCTCGTCGAGAAGTGCATCGTACAGGCTATTGGAATATCCGTAATCATTACGTCCGTGACCGGTACGGAACAGGTTCAGAAAGCTGTATGGATCAGAATAGTCGCTGATCCAGCCCGCCTGAAATACCTGTGTAAGTATTTTTCGTTCCCGGTTCTGTAAGAACACCTTGTACTCTTCGTTGAGTAATGTCGACTGCACACCCAACACCTGCTTCCACAGGGAAGAAGCGGCCAGCGCCATCTTCTTATTGTTTACTCCAGCGGTGTAACGTATTTCAAACTGCAGTGGATTGTCCTCTGAATAACCCGCTTCGGCATAGAGACGTTTTGCTTCAGCTTCACGCTCCGCCTGGGTCCATTCCGCCCACTCAGGCACCGGTGATACATAATCCATGATACCGGGAGGCACCAGTGTAAAAGAAGGCAGCTCACCAAACTGTGTCACTTTTTCCGTCAGCAAATCCCTGTCGAGCGCCAGTATCAACGCCATGCGAAGCCCCGGGTTTTCTATAAAGGGCTCGCGCTCAAGATTAAAGCCAAAGAAGTATGAGCCCAGCCATGGACTGATCACCAGTTCATCCGGATAGTGTTCTTGCAGCCATTTGAACTGATTATTGGGAACCCCGGCAGTCCAATCCAGTTTCCCGGCCCTGAAACGTTTTAACGCGGTGGACCGGTCTTCAAACTGAAAATAATTAACCATTTCCAGAATGACGTTGTCTGCACCCCAATAATTCTGGTTTTTAACCAGCGTAATACGTGAACGAATGACCCAATCACTCAAAACATATGCCCCATTGGAAATAAGGTTGCCGGGGCGGGAAAATGCTGAGCCGTGCTCTTCCACACTGGCGCGGTGGACCGGGAAGGTCGAAGAGTGGCTGAGCAACGCGAGAAAATAAGGTGTAGGGTCCCGCATGCTGATCTGCAAGGTAAATTCGTCCATCGCGAAGACACCCAGCTCAGTTGGTGGCAGGTCGCCAGCAAGCACCTCTGCCGCATTTTCAATCGGTAACAACACCTGGGCATACTTCGACGCCGTTGCGGGGTCGGCGCTGCGTTGCAATCCGAAAACAAAATCCTCTGCCGTTACCGGATCACCATTCGACCAGAGCGCATCACGCCTGAGATAGAAGGTATAGGTTTTTCCATCCCGGCTGATATTCCATCGAATAGCGGCGCCCGGAACAATGCGGCCCTCAGGTGATTCGGCTGTCAATCCCTCAAACAGGTCCCGTAATATATGCGCCGACGGCAAACCCTCAGCCAGATGCGGATCAAGTGTCTGCGGCTCCTGACCGTTGTCACGGTTCAGTTCCTGTTGCGCTGCTAAAACAGATGGTACGGGACGACCCTCTTCGTTGAGGATCAACTCAACCGGTCGGGCATGACTACCCCGGCCGGCCAACTTTTCCCGGTAGTCATCACCACAGGCTCCGAGCAACATAAATAGAATGGAGGGCAGGACGCACTGGCGCAATAGAATCACGGAGCTATACTTTCCACTCTTCATTGACCAATTCTGCATTTTCACCATGGATCTGACGTGACCTGAAGAAATGTCGAGCCATACAGAGCGAAGGGTCATTTGAGTTCATCTTTCGAACACACAGAACCCAATTTGTCCTCTGCAGCATCTCGCCACACTAAAGTATATATAGTACATTACGATCATCGTTCCTTGCACTGAACAAATTGACTCCGGTCGACCTGTTCCGGCAACTGGTTACTTACCCCCGGGTTCATACCGGACAGAGTCAACATGGAGTACTTCACTTGAATCTACCAGGCAACCCGGCCCCCATTGAAAACCGTCACCAACTGGTTGAATACCTTGAATCCGGTTGTAAACCCAAGTCTGAATGGCGGTTGGGCACCGAACATGAGAAGTTTGGGTTCACCACCCATGATCTGCGACCCTTGCCCTATGAGGGCAGGAGCAGTATTCACTCCATGTTGCAGGGTCTCGTGGACCAGTTCGGCTGGAGTCCAGTCTATGAGCAGGACAAGCTGATTGCACTGCTGGATGATACGGGTGCGTCTGTAACATTAGAACCCGGTGGGCAATTGGAGCTTTCAGGGGCACTACTGGATAACGTTCACCAGACCTGTGATGAGGTTTACACCCATTTGAAACAGGTCAAAGCAATCGCTGAACCACTCGATATCGCATTTTTGGGTATGGGCTTCCAACCCAAATGGGAACGAAAGGATACACAGTGGATGCCCAAGGGCCGTTACCGCATCATGCGCGATTACATGGCCAGGCGCGGCAATCTCGGGGTGGATATGATGGCACGCACCTGCACTGTTCAGGTCAATCTCGATTTTGCTTCCGAAGCTGATATGGTCAGGAAGTTCCAGGTGTCACTGGCGCTGCAGCCGATTGCGACGGCATTGTTCGCCAATTCACCCTTTGTGGATGGTAAACCCTGTGGATATGTCAGTTACCGCTCACACGTTTGGGAGGATACTGATCCCGACCGGACCGGAATGCTGCCCTTTGTCTTCGATTCTTCAATGGGCTTTGAGCGTTACGTTGATTACATGCTGGATGTACCGATGTATTTTGTTTACCGCAAGGGTGAATATGTCGATGCTTCGGGCCAGTCGTTCCGGGATTTTCTCAACGGCACCTTGCCTGCACTTCCCGGCGAAAAGCCGGTAATGAAGGATTGGGAAGATCACCTGACAACCGCTTTCCCCGAGGTTCGCTTGAAACGCTATATGGAAATGCGTGGTGCAGATGGCGGCCCGTGGCGGAAATTGTGCGCGCTTCCTGCCTTTTGGGCCGGACTGTTGTATGACGATGCAGTACTCGAAGCAGCCTGGGATCTCGTTGGTGACTGGAGTATGGAAGAACGTTTAAAACTCAGGACAGATGCACCGAAGCTGGGCTTAAAAGCAGAAATCCGCAATCGCAACCTGCAATCCATAGCACTTGAAGTCCTGGAATTGGCGTCCAGGGGACTCACAGCACGCAACCGTCTGAGTTCGGCCGGAGAAAACGAGACCGGCTTTCTGGAGCCTTTGTTCTCAAATGCACACCTGGGAACAACACCCGCGGAGAAAAAGCTGGCGCTTTATCAGGGCCGCTGGAATGGTTCGGTGGACCCCGTATTTACGGAAGGTTCGTACTAGCGGGTGGAAATATCAGAACCAAGGACTTCCTCAATGTGCCAGACGACCAGTTTCCACTGTTCGGGGTTGGCGGATTGATGGTGATAGCCGAGATAGTAGGTAGTGCCTGGCTGAAACTCGACTTCCAGATCGGCAGCACTACTGATGGACAGGTTGCTCTCGCTTAAAGGACAGGTCGCCAAATCCAGGGTGGCCCTGCCGTTAACAGTATGCACACCCGGTTCAATCAAGAACCCCCGTGCCGGTACCGCTCTTTTTTCACCATCAATTGTGCTCACTGCAAGCGGCGCGAGGCAATCTGCAGGACGGCCCATGGACGTCACCACTTTAGCCATACCGTTAGTGGCCATCTCACTTGATAAGGGCAGCACGAGTGTCTTTTCGTCAACAGCTACCTGCGCCGGTACCGGCAGTGATACCAGTAGCAGCGCCCCGGTAAGCAGAATTTTAAAAGCCCGCACCATATCTAGAAAGGCATCTCCAGCTCGTTATTAATCGCCAGCATCTGCTGCCTGAAAACATCCTTGATGCGCTGCAGGGACTCCTCTGTGTCACCTTCAAAACGCAGAACCAGAATCGGTGTGGTGTTAGAAGCACGCACCAGGCCCCAACCATCGGCAAAGTCCGCACGCACACCGTCAATGGTGGTGATCCTGGCATCGGAAAAGCGTGCCTTTTCCTGCATTTCAGCAACAAAAGCGTGGTTCTCACCTTCTTGCATATGAAGTTTCAATTCCGGCGTACTGATGCTTTTGGGGAGGGCGCTAAGCACTTCTGCCGGGTCACGCTCATCGGTGGCCAGGATCTCCAGCAATCTGCAAGCAGAATAAATACCACAGTCAAATCCATACCAGCGCTCTTTGAAAAAGAAGTGCCCGCTCATTTCACCGGCGAAAGGTGCATTGACCTCTCTCATCTTGTTTTTGATTAGTGAGTGACCGGTCTTATACATCATGGCCTTGCCGCCTGCTTGCTCGATGACATGATGCAGGTGACCGGTACATTTAACGTCATAGATAATGGTTGAACCCGGCACCCTGCTAAGGACATCAGTCGAAAACAGCATCATCAGGCGGTCGGAATAAATAATCTCTCCGACGGAGGTAACCACACCAAGCCGGTCCGCATCACCATCGAATGCCACGCCGATATCAGCGTTCATAAGACGAACAGCATCTATCAGGTCGGTCAGGTTTTCCGGTTCACTGGGGTCCGGGTGATGATTCGGGAAAGAGCCATCGACCTCATCAAACAGGGTGATGACCTCGGCGCCAATATCACGCAACACATCGGCAGCAACTACACCGCCAATACCGTTCCCACAATCTGCGATAACTTTCAATGGCCTTTGCAACTGGATATCACCGGCAATTCGTTCCCGGTAACGGCTCAACATTTCCTGCTGACTTATGTTGCCCTTACCCACGCGCACGTTGCCGCTCATGATGCGATTGTAAATATCGGTAATCTGCTCACCGGACTGCGTAACACCCCCGATAAGCATCTTGATTCCATTGTAATCCGGGGGGTTGTGACTACCGGTTACCATGACGCCCGTGGCACTACCAAGCTCATAGGCGCCAAAATACAATACACCGGTCGGTACCGCACCAATATCCACCACATCACAGCCGGTGGATGAAATTCCATTGATCAGTCCTTCACTAAGGTCCACACCGGAATCCCTGCCGTCCCTGCCCACTACCACGGGGGCTGCATCCTGTTCCAGCGTAAGCGTTCCCACAACCTGGCCAACCTGGTAGGCAACATCAGCATCAAGGGTTTCCCCAACAATGCCACGAATGTCGTAGGCCCTGAAAATACTTTCTACCAACTCAACAGGGGGCAGAACTTTTTTGCGAGGCACGTTGGCTTTTTCCAAACTAAATCCAAGATCTGGTAATTCAATCACGCCCAGGCCATCTCCAGGGTCACCAGCGGTTTGTGGGCTGTCATCACTTTCTGTATCATCTTCCAGCTTAGTAAGAGCACCGTGATCCTTCTGCTGATCGGCACTTTCAATAGGGTCTTCCAGCAACTCCAGAGGTGGTGATTTGAACGGGCGAAACATAAACAGCAGACCCAAAGCCAGTAACAACAGACCCGCAATGAAGGCTACCGGAAGCAAAAAAGCCATAGCCCGACCGGTCTGGACTCCACCTACGTAGCCCACCCGAAACAGGGTCGCCGGTATACGAAGCCAGATGATATGCTCGGTTGAGGTGGGCGTTACGGCAAGTTCACTAAATATCAAAGGCTTGAAACGGTCGTTGAATTGATCAAGCATATAAGCACCCGGTTCAGACAAAGCCGCCTTGAACGTCGTAACCAGCCCATCCGGGTTGATCTTCGCCATCAAATACCCTTTTGGGGACGCCTGATCACCGACTGGCACTGCCATGGCCAGGTAAGACTCCTCACCCTTTCCATGAACCTGGGTAGGCACCTGGCCGTTTGCTGCCATGGTCAATAGCATATCCAACACGGCATACCCAAATGGCCCCAGGTCGGTTCCCCGCAGGGTTTCGAGATCCGTTGTGTACAAATCAACGGTGATGAGGTCTGGAATACGGCCGCTGATATATTGCTGCAGATTTGATAACTTGTCCGGGTTTGCAGCAGCGATTACAGCCAGTTCCTGCACCTGTTGGTCTTCAAGCACACGCTGGAAATTCTGAACATGACCACTGACCTGCCCAATGACCTTTTTAGCCTGGCTGAGAGTATCGTCAGCATCCTTCTGGGAGGTGCCGCCGGTGAAAAAAAGAACCGCCGCCAGAACGAGTGAAGCAGCACCGGCCCCGATCAACGAAACAGGATTCAGATGTGCCATTTGGTATGACAGAGAGTCAAGGATTCCACGAAAATCCACTTTGCCGCTAAATTCAATCTTTGGAGTTTTCATTGGCGACCTGTATGTCCGAATCCACCTGCACCCCGCTCGCTTTCCCCGAATGATTCAACCACTTCAAAGTCAGCCACGACCACGGGTACGAAAACCAGTTGAGCAATTCGCATGCCTGGCTCAATCTCAAATTCTTTATCTGAACGATTCCAGCAGGAAACATAGACCTGCCCCTGGTAATCGCTGTCAATCAGGCCAACCAGGTTTCCCAGCACCAGACCGTGTTTATGTCCTAACCCTGAACGCGGCAGAATAACTGCAGCCATACCGGGGTCGGATATGTGCATGGCGAATCCCGTTGGCACAAGCAGTGTTTCGCCCGGGTGAACCAGTGTTTTGCTTTCTACGCAAGCACGCAAATCCATTCCTGCGGAACCGCCGGTGGCATGTTCGGGCAATGGGATTTCCTGACCCAGCCTCGGATCAATGATTTTTAACTGGATAGCTTTTGATCTCGATTTTTTCAATTGACATCCCTATTAAATCTATTTTAATTATGCTGCCGCAATCATACCAAGCCTTCGCCTTGTAGTCTGCAACACTTGACAATTGAGGTTTCATCCTACAAACATCGTTTACAAGCACCAATATACACTGCCAGCGCGATGCTTCAGCATTGAATCCAATTCAAACCAAGAGCCGATCATGGAATCGACCCAATCAAAAGTGATGGCCGGAGAGGCCCGGCTTCAAGCCCGCTTTCAACCGCGCTTGCTGACGGATGCAGAGTTGCTTCGCAAGCTACTTTATCCCGGCAAACCAAAAGCTGAAAACTGCCGCAAAGCTGAATGCCTTTTACAAAGTTTTGACGGCTTACGCGGTCTCCAGATCGCCAGCCGTCTCAACCCGGGCGAACGCCGGGGACTGGATGACAAAACTGCCGTCATGATGCGGCTTGCCCATGAGCTTGTGCGCCGGCAACTGAAACAGTCACTAAAACGGGGTATTTCACTGACCAGTCCGGCGATGACCATGGAGTACCTGCAAACAATATTGAGAGATCGCAAACGTGAAATTTTTACCTGCCTTTTCCTGGATACGCGCCATCGCGTCATCGCGTCTGAGAATCTGTTTCAGGGCTCTATAGACGGGGCATGTGTCTACCCCAGGGTCGTTGCAGAAAGGGCTCTCAGGCTGAGCGCAGCAGCGGTCATCGTTGCACATAATCACCCATCCGGTGTCAGCGAACCCAGCCTTGCAGACCAGGCCATTACCCGTCGCTTGAAAGATGCTCTACTGTTATTGGAAATTCGTTTGCTGGATCATTTTGTGGTCGGTGACGGACCGCCCGTATCCATGGCTTCAAGGGGAATGTTATAGTTCCGGCCCGTCACGGTCATCAAACCCGGTATTTTGGCGGGTTTTTAATCAAAATTATTGCATACGCGGCAATATTGCGGTATAAAGTGCGGCTCACTTTTGATAGTACAGAAACGGAATAATCTAATGTCCAGAGTTTGTCAGGTAACCGGTAAAGGTCCCATGTCCGGAAACAATGTAGCGCATTCAAATGTTAGGACCAGGCGGCGCTTTTTACCCAACATTCACCGTCACCGCTTTTGGGTGGAAAGTGAAAACCGTTGGGTTCGCTTACGTATCTCTGCCAAGGGTTTACGTATTATTGATAAAAAAGGCATCGATGCCGTTTTAGCCGATCTGCGTTCGCGCGGCGAAAAATTCTGAGGAGTTTGAATCATGGCAAAATCAGCAAGAGATAAAATCCGCATGGTATCTACCGAAGGTACCGGTCACTTTTACACCACGGATAAAAACAAAAAGAACACTCCTGGAAAAATGGAGATGAAAAAATACGATCCTGTCGTACGTAAACACGTGATGTACAAGGAAGCCAAGATCAAATAAATGGTCCAAGGTATAGATTGAAAAAGCCCGCACCTTGTGCGGGCTTTTTTATGTCCGGTAAAAAGTGCAAGAAGGTGAGACCCGATCGAGAGGCTGACCCGAACCAAAGACGGAACACCGCGTGCCTCTCTATAGCTCTATATTGGCGTTACTCAGGAGCTCAGGGGTTGCTGGCGCTCGAAACTGGAATCGTAAATATCCTGGTCAGGGGTAAAGACTCAATAGCTGTCCTGTGACCCCAGGCAGTATTTGAGAAGTCTGAAGGGGTATAACTGAAAGTACCGTTGTCCGGGTCTGAGAATTCGAAATGAGCTGTGCCACCCACTTCCCGGACGACAGAATCCGGGTCGAAATCGCCATAGATCATGCCGTAAGGAGATTCGAATTCAACATCAAGCGTATAACCGTCCGGTACACCGTTGCCAAGCATGAAAATAGGGCTTCCCTGGTCATCATAGGTATACCAGTAAACCACCGCCAGCGGCGACCCGTCCTGCTGTTCGCCAAATTCCATCGAAAAACCGTGTCCGCTCTGTTCCGCGTTATACCAGGAGCCTGAATAGTCGGGTCCGATTCCGGCTATTGCCGGCGCCGCGGAACCACCAAGTTCGGTGAAACCGTTGTCAGATATGCGAATGTAGTCAATCAGCATTTCAGCCGGCATGGCCGCGGTAATTTGCCCGGGACTTAAAAGCCCCGTGTAATTACCACCCACTGCCATATTGAGAATAATGAAATGCGGCTGGTGAAACTCACTGCAATCGGCACAGCTGTCAATTTGGATACGAAACGTCCATATCAGTTGCCCGTCGATATAGGTTGTGATCTGGGTGGGTGTCCAGTCCATGCTGAAGATGTGAAAGTCATTGTTGAGATCTGCAGGTGTATCACGAAAGCGGCTATAACTCGCCCATTGCCCCATGTTGTCCCAGTGCGCGGCTGATCCGACACGCCGGTTGATAACACCTGCAGAGATGGCCGAACCACTTCCCATTTCCATGATGTCAGTTTCGCCACATGAGGGCCATCCAACCTGGCTGAAATTATTTCCCAGGGTCCAGAAGGCCGGCCATAAGCCATCGGCCAGATCCGGAACCTTGATGCGTGCCTCGATGGTGCCGTATTTGAAAGTGAGCTTATCCTGGGTGCGAATTCTCGCAGAGGTAAAACCATTCTCATTTTTCTGTACTGCGATGACCAGGTTGCCTTCTTCTATACGGACATTTTGAGGGGCGCTGGTGTATTCCTGCAGTTCATTATTGCCCCAGCCACTGGCACCGAGGTCATAGGACCATACTTCGCTGTCGGGTGCTGATCCCGTATCGAATTCATCACTCCAGATCACCTGCCCGAACGCGCTACTGGCGGGACCTGCGATCAACCCGGTCAGTAACAGGTATTTGATTGTCAGAGACGCCATACCCGAGAATAGATTACGCTGTTTTGATGGGGTATTTACCGCTGCATTGATCACTTTTTTCACTTGATAAACTTCCATACTATTAAGCTGGGCATTACTCTGGCCTGGACATTTTGGTTGCTGCTTTGTGTTGACTAAAACTCCGAGACCAAGGGCTCTCCACCCTGCCTGAAAGCAGGGTGGATATGCCTGGCCAGCCGCCTGTCGTTATTCAGACGTACTGAAGTTCTTATCTGCCGGTATCCCGAAAGCCTTGACCAGGGGCAGGTCTACGATGGGTGTTGTATGACCCCATTCGGTTTCCGAAAATTCAGAAGGCGTGTAGCTGAAAGTCGCATTATCGCGGTCGCCGAACACGATCACTGCTGTACCTCCAGGCCAACGGGTCACCGAACTTGGATCAAACTCCCCGTATATCATGCCAGTGGGTGATTCGAATGTGACCTCCACCCGGTTACCCACCGGAAGCCCGGTACCGAGCATGAAAATGGGGTTACCCAAATCGTCATAGGTGTACCAGTAAACGACTGCAAACGGCGCACCTCCAGCTTCCGCGAACTCCATAGAGAATCCGTGCCCGCTTTGGCTCGCGTTATACCAGGACCCGGAGTGCGCCGGGCCGATCTCCATCAGGCCCAATGTAATATTATCGTAGAGTGCCGCTGAAGTATCCGACGACTGGACATAATTAGGAGTCACATCATTGTAGAAACCGAACTGGAGCAACTTACCAACCATTTCTTCTGTAATGGTGAACTCAACTGCCTGCGATAAGGTTGCGACATCATTCGGGGAAAAGGCACGCGGGGGCGTGGTTTTTACCGTCTCAAACAGAACCGTGGCAAAACCATTTGCTGGATCCAGAACCTTGACAAAAGCCGCTGTGACCTCAGCGTTGGCAGGTGCACTGTCTCTATCCTGGGCTACGTCAAATGAGAATACA
>JASJFX010000075.1:0-51352 GCA_033791845.1 Lysobacterales bacterium
GCACCCACCCATCACAATTGACCCCGGCAGCAATGATTGCCACTAATGTCATTTATTGACAGTTATGGAATAATCTACCCACGCTTCAATTCAACCCAAATGACCCTGGCGACATACCGTATAGACTCCAACGGGCTGTAAGGGAATCTGGTCTATCAGCGCAACAGATTTGCGACCGAATGAAGTCCGTCTACAGCGTAGAACTTACGAAAAGCGCACTGAGTCACTCAATCAATCGCGGCACTCTAAGTCTGCAACGGGCGCTTCAGTTACTGGCTATTTGTGGGGTAACTGAGATCGAGATCAATGGCAGCTAAACACCAGATAGCGGTCATAGGAATAGTACAAACTTCAACGCTCAGAAGGACGGCTCTCGGCCAACAGCGGAACTCGACAACTACACCATTCGGGACACACAATTAACACTTTCTCCACCACGAACTACCAGCTGGCAGATCAATTCGCAACAACACTTCAATACACTCTGGCTCTTGATTCTGACCCAAAAAATAGCTTAACAATATTTTAAGCCTACTCTGACATAATGCCCCAACTGCTCTGAAGATTTTAATGTGGTGTATGAGTCTGTCTAGCCCGAGAAAACGATGGAAAAAGTCAGATGCCTGTTGGCTGGCAATAGCCGTTGTGGCTCATTTGGCCTTACTACTTGTTCCCCTCAAGCAGCCTGTTCTGGATACTCACGGCCAACCGTTGATATCTATCAGTCTCAAAGCTTTTGTTGAGGACAGCCATTCGGAGCCTGTCAAAAAACTGCAGGAAGACCTGCCGGAACCGGAAGTAGTCCCAGTTGATGATGCTGAACCAGACATCGCGACAGTTGATAAAATGGCCCAATTCGCTCCTATCGAAGCATCACCTGATCAAACTGAAGAAGAAGTTCTACCCAGCGCGGCTCAACTGATTGAAAGTATAAGCTCAGTTCACTCTGAGCAGTCTGAACCTGCTACAACACGTCTACTTGGGAGCAGCTTTTCTGTTTCGACCCCGCCCAACTGGCGCGCTGGATCAGGAACCGGAGCAGCCAGATACATTGACAATTGGTTTGAGGGCATGGCCGTGCCACGAAGCACTGAGATTGTTGATCGTTGGCAGTCAAATGATGGTAGTCAAAACGCGGTTGTTAACCTGCCCAATGGCACGACCATGTGTGGACGCCGAGCCCCATCAGACCCTCTAAGACCTATGGTTGAAAACCTGATGATGTTTAGTCCCTGTGGCGGAGGTGGAAAACGAACTTTCAGTTTGGACAGTTCAAAATTTCGTTCCAACATGGCATCCAGTCGAGGCATTTCCGGATAGGCTTTTCACTTATTAGCGAGAATTGATTGAGGGGTGTTTCAGTCCAGCCTCGAAAGGCAACTTCTGGCCGGGTCCTGACCTATAGATTGCTGAATTTCATGTATGGAGAGCGTCAGCTTTTTACCCGAAAGCGGCTGTCCTGGAATCGTTGATCTCTGAATTATTAACAGACGCTAACGGCCAGTTGCGGATCTTTACGTGTCCTATATAGGAGGTCAGACCTGGACCTACTCTCACACTTTACTCTGACCCAAGAATCTCTCCAGGGAAAAAGTTTATTGAAGGCTTTGCTTTCCAAGGGAAGCGCATTTATTCTTTCCATCTTCGCTTTGACACAGACGCACCCGGCAGTTACTTCAAGCGAGCTCTTTCCAACACCACCCGGAGACACCGCATGAGCGAAGCCACGAATTTGCCAGACCGGCACCCGATCCCTGAGTTCAAGCAACTCATGGGCCACCCCGGCCCGCTGTGGATGTTGTTCATGTCAGAGTTCTGGGAACGCTTCGCGTTCTACGGCATCCGCTGGGCTCTGGTGCTCTACATCGTGGCGCAGTTCTACGGTGGAAATCAGTCCGGCCAGGCCGACGCCAACCTCACCTACGGCTCCTATCTCGCGCTGGTATATGCCGGCGCGATCTTCGGTGGCTATATCGCTGACAAGATCATCGGCTACCAACGTTCCATTCTGATCGGCGCAGTTTTCATGTCCGCCGGCCTGTTCATGATCATGATGCCGGACCCGATGCTGTTCAAGTTCGGTCTCGCTACGATCATCGTCGGCAACGGCTTGTTCAAACCGAACATCTCGACCATGGTTGGAATGCTGTACTCGATGAGCGATGAGCGTCGCGACTCAGGCTTCACGATCTTTTACATGGGCATCAACATCGGTGCGTTCATCGCGCCGATCATTACCGGCTGGCTGGCGACCTCGCTGCTTGGCACCGACGCCGCGCCCGCCTACCAATACGTATTCGGCGCGTCCGGAGTCGGCATGTTGCTCAGCATGGTGTGGTTCTACTTCGGTCGCCGACAACTGCAGCACATCGGCAGACCGCCGGCTGAAGCCCAGGGCCGCGCAAGGATGGCCTACGTGGCGATCGGTGCACTGTTTGTGATCCCGCTGATCTACTCGCTGCTTACGCTTGGCGCCGAAGCGCTCCAGTATGTGCTGACGATCTTGTTCGTCGGTCTCGCTGCGATGCTGATGATCGAGGGTATTCGCACTGGCGCGGTGGCCCGCGACAGGACCATTGCGATGCTGATCATCTTTGCCTTCAATATTCTGTTCTGGATGTTCTACGAACAGGCCGGCAACTCGTTCACGTTCCTCGCAGACCAGATTGTCAACCGGGTCATCGGTGGCTTCGTTTTCCCGACCGCTTGGTTTCAGTCGGTTCCAGCGCTGGCTGTCATCGTTCTTGCACCCGTCGTCGCCTGGCTCTGGGTATGGATGGCGAAGCGCAACCTGAACCCATCGATTCCGCGCAAGTTTGGTCTCGGCCTGCTGTTCAATGGCCTGGCTTTCCTGTTGTTGATGTTCGCGCTGTCGAACCTGGTGAGCGACGAGGGCAAGATTCCGTTTTGGACCATGTTCGCTGCCTATGTCATTCAAGTGGTCGGCGAGCTTTGTCTGTCGCCGATCGGCCTGTCGATGGTGACCAAGCTGGCCCCGGTGCGCCTGGTCGGCCTTGGCATGGGTGGCTGGTTCCTTTCCACCGGCATCGGCAACAATCTCTCCGGCATCTTCGCCAGCTCGGTCAGCGGTGAGACCGGCATGACTACAGTTTCCGCGCTTTCGGGCTACACCTTCGGCTTCTGGGCTCTGGTCGGCTCCGGCGCCGTGCTGTTCCTGATCGCTCCGTTGATCCAGCGCTTGATGCACGGCGTGAAGTGATCATACCAACCACCAACCGCGAATCAGGATTAGACAATTCAGGAGACTTTTCCAGGTGAGGGCGCGAGCTAAACAGCACCCTTTCCCAAAAAAATGTAGTTATACGGCACGCAGACAATGTCGCTAGTCGATGAGTGGATACGCCCAGAATGTCATCCGGAGCCCTATGTGGCAGATTCTCGTGTCAGCTCGGCGTGATTCAGGCGTTAAATAGCCGCTTTTATGGTCCGGTTCGGCTCAGTCCTTTTTTTGTCCGGCCGGAAACAGGTGCATATCCGACAGGGCGTACCGCAGTGCACTTAAAAAACCCTCATCATCCAACCTGTAGTACTCTACTTTCATCGTTAAAGCACTGCCGAAGATAATACTGATCAGAGCCAGCAGGGAGCCGAGTGCCAGCGTCGTCATGCCGGTTATTCCCTGTCCGATGGTACAACCGAGCGCCAGGACACCACCAAAACCCATCAATACTCCACCGATCAGATGCCGGACCATATCTTCCCGATCGGAGAAGCTCTCCACCCGGAACTTTCTGCTGAGGATGCTATAGAGTAAAGAACCCAGGATCATTCCGAATACAGCCGCAATGCCGAAATTGATGGTCGACCCCGTGAAGGTCATAAGATACATCAAACCCTCGGCGATCGGCCCGGTATACGTATAGGACTCGAGACGAAGAGGCTCAAAGTCATCGAAGCCGACCACACCGGTAATATACCAACCGGTGGGGATGATCAGGCCGATGGTAACACCCGCCAGGATATTGTCGAAACTGCGTCTGAGTTCCCTGCCCTTAAGCGCATAGAGGATCAACCCGCCGGCGACAAGCACCGTGACAATATTGTGGACCAGAGTCGTATTAACGAAACCCAGCGCGCTACTGACCAGCGTTCCAATACCCTGGTTGGAAATCTCATGTTCAGCCAGGTTGATGTTGGTTACTTCAAAGACGTTGATCCTCACCAGCGCAAGCAGGCCGCGCATGGTCATATAGGCCGTCAAACCGATAATGATCAACACCACCAGCGATTTCAGGTTGCCGCTCCCGACCCTGACCAGGGTCCGATTGACGCAACCCGAGGCCAGCGTCATACCAACACCGAACAAAAACCCGCCCGACAGGTATCCCAGCCAACCGAAGTTTGGCGTCAGGTAGATCGACTCGCTTAGATCGATGATACCGTTGAACTGCAACGTTTGCGTCACCAGGGTTGCAATGCCAATCGCCAGGAACCAGGCGCGTAAACGGCCCTTGTTGCCCATATTTACCCAGTCACTGACCGCACCCATGGTGCAAAAGTTGGTCTTGTTAACCACCGCACCGAATACGATTCCCACGAGGAAACTCAGCATGGCTACCCTGTATACCGGCTCCCACTCCATCATTGTCTTGCTCCAGAATCAGATTTTTTATTTTAGCCCGGCGGAGTCGCCCGCCCGTATGAATTACCTACCCTCAATACCCGTCTAGTTTGTACTTTTTTGAGCTGGTATTACAAGCGCATGTCCAGCGTTTTGCAATCCGCGCGTTTCTGCATAAACCTTATACCCAGTATCAAAATAATGCTTACCCGCGATGTATTCTCCCATCACAAGAAATTCTTCCGTAGTTTTTACCATACCCGTGTGGCGGTAAATTTCGACACCATCAAGATCTATAAAAGACAGTGTTGGCGTCAGGAAGACCTGTCGATGTTCAGCGAATACTTTTTCAGGCAGGGTAATTTGATCAAAATCCTTTATTTCCACATCACCGCGTATATCGATGGCAACACTTGAAAAGCGCTCCCGATACCAGTCCTGAACCTTTTTTTGACTCAATACTCCCTTGAGCATGGCCGCACAGTTCGAACATCCATCTGCCTCAAAAAACAGCAGTATTCCCTGTTTATGCTGTGCCCTGGCCGTGAGTAGTTCTTCCGGCATGTCGCCAAAGGACTGGATGAAAAAGTACTGGCGTGTAACTCTGGCGCTTTACTCTGACCCCCGTTGTACGGGATGACTGAAACTAAGGCAGAAGTTTTTCCAGTAGCGCATTGGCATCAGCGCGCGTCAGGTAGCGAGGTACACCGTAGGTACCGTGGGCCTCGGCAAATGCACGGTCAATGATCTTGTCGAAATCTTCGCGCTTGAGTTCTTTGATGGACTTGGGGATCTGCATATCCGAATTAAGTTTGCGGATTCGCGTGATGAAGGCATCTGCCAGTTCTGCGTCCGACATACCACTTTCGCCAATATCAGAGTTTCGGGCCAGCTCGGCCAGGCGGTGGGCACATTTCGGTTTGGAGAATTCCAGCACGTAGGGCATCACGATGGCATTGGCCAATCCATGCGGCACGTGGTAAAGGCCGCCGAGCTGGTGCGAGATGGCATGCACATAACCGACCCCGGCACGTGTGAAGGCGAGGCCGGCCATTGAGGCCGCCACCGCCATGCGCTCACGGGCTTCCAGGTTCTGGCCGTCCGTGTAGGCGAGGATGAGATTGCGCATGATGCTGGCCGATGCCATGCGTGCCAGTTCATCGGTTTCTGCCGTGGCAACAGTGGAGACGTAGGCCTCGACTGCATGGGTCAAGGCATCCATTCCTGTGGGTGCCGTGATGAAGGGCGGCAGCCCGACCATGAGCCTGGGGTCAAGCGCGACCATGGCTGGTACGGTTTTGGGATCGATAATGGCATATTTGATCTGAGCGGCCTTGTCTGATACTACGGCCGCGATGGTCACTTCAGCACCGGTTCCGGCAGTCGTTGGAATAGCGAAGAAAGGCAGGCAACGCTTGCGTGGTAAGGAATAAAGCCAGACCCCGGTCAAGCGGGATGGGTGACAGTTGTTGGCATGGCTCAGCAGAATCGCTTTTGCGCCATCTATTGACGACCCGCCGCCCACGGCAAGAACGGCATCGGGCTTGAAACCTTTGAGGCGTTCGACGCCCTTGAGCACCAGTTCGTAGCCCGGATCGGGTTCGATCTCGCTGAACACCTCCACCTCGACCTGACTGTTTTTCATCAACTCAATGAGCGGATTCACTATCCCGAGTTGGATCAGTTGCCCATCGGTAATCACCATCACCCGTTTTACACCAAGACCGATAATCTCGCGAACCAGTGACAAGGAGGCGTCAGGCCCCACGAAGGAAAAGGGTTTGGGAAAATTCAGTACGTGCCCAGCCAGGCCTAAGATTCCCACCCTGATTCGACTTAAAAGATACATTCGTTAAACTCCTTGAATTACGATTAGCATGTTAGTTCAACGCTTCACGTAACGGTAGCGCTCACTCATACTTCGCAGGCAATCATCGAATGTCCTGCTTATTTGCGTGGTATTCCTGATGCGTTCGATTTTTGGCCAGGTGGCCCGGCGTCCTTCCCAAAGTATTTTTTCGATTTCCACCGGCCCGAAGTTGGTGAACGTTTTTCCCAGGTTTACCATGTGCCGTTCCGGGTAGATGGTGATGTCGCCACTGTAGGTTTGCCGCGCCATCGCATGCGCTTTTTTGATAATGGAGCTTAAACCCGGCAATTCGAAATGCCGGTGAACCACCTCCAGGAAGTGTTCTACCTGCACCATGGGTCCCTTGATGACCACGTCCTGGATGAAGGGCAGCAGACCTTTTTCGTCCATATCATCGCTCAAGAAAGGCAACACGTGCGGATTCGTCTGGCTGACGATGTAATGGTTGACGTTGTGAAGCCGGTTGACCCTCTCTTTTGGAATATCCTCGTGCACCGAGCCGTCAATCCAGCGGCTTTGCGGCATATAGGCCACGGACTTGCCGGCAAAGTTCTTGGCCCGCAGTTGCACCGGCGGAAAAAGACCGGGAATTGCGGCCGACGCTAGCGCAGCCCTGCGGATCAGGACATTTGGTGCGGTCAGGTAGTTGAGCAGCCGTGGGAACTGATGGGGATCCGCCGGTGATACGGTAATGTTGAGGATGCGGTTGGTGTGCACATAGGCTTCCAGGAAAGTCATTACCGGGATATTGCGGTTTATCGATTTTTTCAGTAGTGACTGGTCCAGCACCCCGGAGCCCTTGATCATGTCAGTAATACCGAACATGCGGCACCATTCTGTTTCCATGCGGCTTGGAACCAGCAATTCTTCCAGCTCTTCATCGGTATGGGTGGCGACGATTCCTGCAATGACCGCGCCGGCGCTTGAGCCGGTGATGACACGCGGCATGATGCCCTCGGCCTCCAGTTCCTTGATCACGCCGAGGTGGAACAGGCCCTGTGATGCGCCGCCGCTGAGTAACAGGCAGGAACGCCCGAAACTGCGTGCCGCACGCTTCAGAAAACGTCGTTTGCGCATCGCCGGTAGCGCCTCGGGATCGCTGTCAGTAAGAAGTTGGAGACAGGTAGATACCTCGTCCAGGTATTGATTAATCAGTTTCTTGGTGCCGGTCCGGGCATGTTGATATAGCGCCGGATTGGCCATGTTACCCAGGTTGCCGTGCAGTTCCTCGCGCAGACGGAAAATCGTGCGATCAGCGTCCCGCTTGCGCCGCAATTTTTTCAGCACCCTGATGCGGGAAGCCAGCAAGCGGTAGTCGTAGTCGTCAGACTCGAGTTCCTCGCGCCATTTGTCGCGCCCTTCATGCTGGTCCAGCTCAAGTGCCGCCTCATACCATTCGGCGTAGCTGCTGGCTGTAGCCAGGGCCTTTTCACTTTCTCGGAAAGTTCTGCTCATCAGGCGAGAATATCAGGGAAAATTTAGTATTTCCTTGTCCGAGATCAAGGCCGACGGTCTGAATACGGCCTCAGCCTTTCATGATCGCTGTGCGCACGTCTTTCAGTGGCGCGTCTTCAGAAAGACTGACCCTATTGTTCTGGGTGTTGACACCAAGATCACCCCAGGTCGAACGCATATCCGGAAAACTGTGTTCATGTACATGCTTTTGATACAAACCCGTCAGAATATCAGTACCGGTCAATTCATCCAGTCGTTCAAACAATTCCCTTGCCCGCCAGGTTTTCCCATTTGCCATGCAGCAGGCGGAAAGGGATTGCAGCGCGGTATCGAGCGACTGACGGCCGTCAGTGGTTTCGCGAAGTTGCATGTCTGCCATCAACATCAGGGCGGCACCTGACCAGTACACTCGCATGGTTGAACCTCTGCCGCCGCGTGTTGCCTGTGCCAATGATCCGCCCTGGGTGCCGTTTTCACCCCGTTTGAATCCGTCATATAATTTTTGCCAGGCCTGGGTTTCACTCAAGCGGCCGTCCCGTGCGCGTAAAACATTCTGATAGTACGAAGCCAGGCCTTCGGATAACCAGCGGTCACGGCTGGAAACGTACGGGACCAGCATATGGCTGAATTCATGGGTGGCGGTCCAGTCATCCATGAACTCTTGCAGCGGGCGGGTTTCGTCAATGTAAAACACAACTGCGAGACCACCGCCCCGAATCACGTGCGCCGTTACGACCGCTTCGTCTCTCGTGCCAATCGGAACGACCAGCACCTGTGGCTGGGGTTGCGGGAAATATCCGTAAACCGATGTCACAGAGTCAACCGTCTGCTCGATCCATTGCCGGATTTTTATCCTCTGTGATGCTGACAGGTTTCCCGGCGCTGCCAGCCTTATGTTGGCACCTGCCACTCTTATCAGATCTACGTCAAATTTCCCCAGGGCCACCCTCGACTCCCAGTCTGCAGAAGTTTTATCAGGACGGAAGCGGATCTTTGAAGCCGTTTTTTCCACTTCTTTCCAGGGTGTCGAAATTGACATACCTTTGGGCAGATTGATATCAACGACCATGTCCCGGCTTTTTGACCCTTTCCAAAACCAGAGATTGGTGCTCATTACGAGGTCGTCACCTGTCTGCATGATTAAGTGGTAGTCCCTGTTTTTAAGTGCCACCGTGAAACCGGTTTGCCAGTTAATACAGGCGTTTTCAGGCAGGGCGGGCAAGCCAAGTACGGAGCCGTTGTCTGAAACCTTGAGTTGTTTACCTTCATAAAATGGTCCGTTGGAAACCGCGCCCGCTTCTTCATGCCTGTACAGGCGAAGCGGTGCGGGCCCGTCGAAGCACAGGCTGACCTGTACGTCATCCAAGCCATCCGGGAAGCTGGCAGTCAATACATCTTCAGCATCAGCATACAGTGGACAGACCATCATCAGCGTCGCAAGAAATAGTTTCATGTCCGCTTAAAAATACTTATACAAAATAGGCTCACAATTATAATAATTCCTTTTAATAAGGCATCTATTAATTATACAAATATTATACTATAATACCAACTAGTATGCGTTTATGGTGAGATCTAATCCGATTAACTTTGAATTTGAGCGCGTATTAACTGTAACAGGAGTCATTTATGAAGAGTAATGTCAAAGTCGCAAGACGCACATTCCTGCGCAATACACTGGTTGCCAGCTCAGCGATTCCATTGGCTGGGATACCAATTATTCTGAAAGCCAACAACGAGAAAGCAGACGAGTCAGACCCCATGTCCGTAGCGCTGGGTTATCGACATGACGCCAGCAGCGTTGACACCCAAAAGTATCCCAACCGGGTTACGCCAGAGGGAAAGAAGCAAGTTTGTCACAATTGCAAACTCTACCAGGCTGGCGCTGACGGCTGGGGCGGTTGCAGCATTTTTCAGGGCAAACTGGTTAACGGCGAAGGCTGGTGCAGTGCCTGGACTGCTGTTTGAGACTAAACAGAGGCAGTCGCCAAGCCACTATGACGGTTTCCTCAAAATGGTTTCACCACCACCACCACCGAAATCACGATGGTCAAAACAAGGAGGATCTCGTTGGCCCAGTGATAGTAAACACTGCTGTGATCCAGATGTCCCGCTTGCATCTCCTTCATCTTGGTGGTGTTTTGGTTACCATACTTTTTGCCGCCAGCAGCATCGCATCAGAGTCTGCTGTAACTGAACCCTCCAAAGGACAATTTTTAAACGGCGATCCGGTCATTGCTAAATTTAAGCCGGAAAGGAAGGGTGGCAGGGGTTTTAAATTAACCTATTCAGTGGGTGCTTCACTGGATATGTTCTGGAAATTCAAAACTGATTTTGACAGTACGCTTTTGTTGGGAAACAAGTTTATCAATTCCCACCGGCTTGTCAGCCATTTAGATAATGTAGTTATTACAGAAACCGAGTATTCCCATAAATCCAGGGCGGTTTTTAGATGGCAAACCACGGTCTTTCCCGAGCAGCATCTTCTCAGGTATGAACTGCTAAACCCGGAGGAGTGCGGTCAAAAGTATCATTATGGTTACATTCAATTGGAAGCCCTGGGTTACGGAACCCGTGTTAACCAGGTTACGTACTTCGATTTTTTCGGTGCTTCTCTGTGGGTAAACTATCCGTTCAAAGGGGGTATGACTGAAGTTCTGAACTATACGGCCCGGTGGGAGCAAGAATATATTTCGGAATTTGGGTATCAATACAAGAACTGATGTTCTCCAGCTTCAGTACACGACTGAGAAGCGCTGCTGGATGTGTGCTGCCGTTTCGACCTCGTCTATCAAGGCGACGGCGAAGTCAGCCCGGGATATCCTGCTCCTGCCGCCCGGGCTCTCAAGCAACTGGTCGCCTCCAATCCGGAAAACACCGGTACGCTTGCCGTTGGTGAAGTTCTTTGCGGGTGTGGCATAGCTCCAATTTACATTGGTAACCGATCGCAGGTATTCCAGTGCTAATACCTGCCCCTCAATCTCCGTTTGGAGTTTTCTTGGTATGAATAGCATCGGTAAAGTATCAGCATAAACAACACCGGGTTTCACCTCGAGCGAACCCGAACCACCGACATGAATCAACCGGGGTGCCGTGTCTCCCATATCACGCAATTCGCTGACCAGGTTTTTGACCGCTATAAAGGGAACAGCATCATTGGGGTCTTTCGATTTGCCCAGAACTCCCCGGACGGAAATGATGACAACATCCTGATCAGCAACCAGGCTGGCAACGCTTTCGGGAACAAGAACATCTCCCTGCACGGCCGACAGGTTGTTGTGAACCTGGGTGATGCGGGAGGGATCACGCGAGACCGCGGTCACGATATGGCCACGGTTCAGGGCTTCTTTGACAGCCTGGCTTCCCACTTTACCGGTTGCCCCATAGATGAGAATTTTGAAATTTTTCGATTCAGCCTGGGAAACAACATGGCCGGGAGCCACGCACAGAACAAGCGTCAAAATTGTAAAACAACAGCTTGATAGCAGTTTCCGCATCGCCTGGTTCCTGGTTGTGGCTGGTATGATTCGGGTCCGTCGCCGAAGTCTCCATTCGGTTGGGCCTGGTTTCAAGTATATGGTCAATCAAAGGACCAACCATTCTCGTACCTTGAACGGTCCGGCTTAGAATACTTATAAAGCCGGGGCTGTCTGTTTCAGGCAGGCTCTACTTTTCGCTGCCCTGGTATTGAAACACCTCATCAAGCGTAACAGAGAACGTTTCTGCAATTTTAAAGGCAACCTCCAGTGAAGGGGAGTACTTGCCCTTCTCTATGGCGAATACGGTTTGCCGGGTGACGCCGATGGCATCAGCCAGCGCCTGCTGGCTCATTTCGCCGTTTTCAAACCGCAATTTTCGGACGTTGTTGGTAATTGAGGGGTTCATATCAATAACCCCGTCGATAGTAGATGAGTTGCAGTATGTAGCTTGTCACCTGTGAGATAAACACCGCGAACAGCAGGAGGTTTGCGACCCAGGTTGAATCCAGGTCCTGTATGAACGTATGTGCGGCAATCATTAGTACCG
The DNA here is from genome assembly GCA_033791845.1 of Lysobacterales bacterium. Classification (GTDB taxonomy): domain Bacteria; phylum Pseudomonadota; class Gammaproteobacteria; order Xanthomonadales; family SZUA-36; genus SZUA-36. The sequence goes on from JASJFX010000075.1 coordinate 11,934, forward strand.
CTATACCGAGGACCCAACCGGAAATATTACCAGCCTTCATCGTGAACAGGCGGTCTCTTTCGTCCCGGGGCTGATCCGCGTCTTTGTGGTTAAAAGCGGCAATCACGATATGCAGGACAATTTCCAATATGACCAACGTGATAACAGCCCCGATAAAAAGCCCGGTCACAGCCGCCTTGTCCAGGGTGCCATTAAGCAACCCATCGTAAACCTGTGAAAAGTATCCGCTATAAACTATAAGTATGATAGCCAGTGAGACCCATGTGCTTTTCTCTTCGAATGAGATGTTCAGTGATTTCATGATCTGTTTCCTTTTAATGTAAAATATAATGAACATATAGTACATAAATATATACATAATGTAAATAATTATTTACATCAATAAATTAGATCAATAAGACAGAGCGCAGCAGAATCTGGAAGAACTCATTGATGCCTATGGTGAGCAGGCGTCTTACCAGTATGGTGAGATTTTTGCCCAGTGGGGGGAAATCGATAAAGCACTTGACGCCCTGAAGCAGGCCTGGAACATCGGTGACTCGGGTGTCGTGCTGCTCAATATGGATAAGTATCTTGACCCGATACTCGGCCAACCTCGATTTAAACTCTTAATGGAGAAGTGGCAGGACCCTGCCAAACGCTAGTCGGCTGACCGGACGGTAAAATTCGTCAGGCAAATTCGGTATATTTCTTTGCATTACCCTTTGATTTCTCCACGGGGTATTTTTGGTCGTTTAGTTTGATCTTGTTTTGCGCGGCCGCGAGTAGATCGATATCGAGTTTGTCCGCCAACCGGATCAAATAGAGCAAGGTATCGGCAAGCTCACTTGCAACTTCATCAAGCTTGTCCGCAGGCAGGTTTTTACTTTGCTCCTCGGTGAGCCATTGAAAATGCTCCATGATTTCCCCGGCTTCAATGCTCAGCGCCATGGATAGGTTCTTGGGTGAGTGAAACTGGTTCCAGTCACGCGTGTCGGCAAATTCACGTAATTGTTGTTTAAGGTTGTTGATATCGTTGCTCATGCCCGGCTTTGGCCCTTTAATAATTGATAATTCCAGAATATTAGAAATATACTTACTGGGGTTTTCTTTAACCTGATTGAATATACCAGTCCTCGGTACAGCAGTTTTGCACCAGGAATTCCATCAGCGTATCCATGTTCCTGCTATCAACCCGGCAGACCAGGGTTCGGCTTTCACGCACCTGGGTTACCAGTCCGGTATTGACCAGCTTGGCGATATGGTGTGACAGTGTAGAGGCCGGGATGTCCAGTTCGTCCCTGATTTCACCGACCGGGCAGCCATCCGGGTCACCGTGGGCCAGAAACTGGTAGATCTCCAACCGGGTGGGGTTACCCAGCGCTTCTAGTTGTTTTGCAGCATTTTCAAGTTCCATAGGTGAAAAGTACACTTACGGAATATTTATGTCAATTAATATTCTAGAATATTCGAATATATCTGATATCTCCCGAATGGTTTATTCCGGTTCTTTAAAAGAGAGCTTTAAAACCCGAAATGCCGGGAGCGACAACTGGCAGTGAAGAAGCAACGTGTGCTTGATTGAGGTAAGTATTCAACTTTCATAGTTTCCAAAAAACCCACTGCCGATCATTGCCGGGTGGAGCCGGTTGTAACAGTGCTGATCTGAGCCGTTCAGGCTCGGCACGGAATTAGCTTGATCTGGTCAAGCTAATTATTCAAAGACTCTGACAATTCTCCACTACATCACGGGTTAAGAAATTCTGCCCGTGTATGAATATTCTCTTTAAAACAGCCGCCCAGCGCGGTCGTGCTGGTCTGTGAGTTGGTATCCATCACCCCGCGCGATTTAACACAATAATGCGTAGCATCAATGCTTACCGCTACATCTTCAGTACCCAAGAGTGTCTGCATGGCCACCAGTATCTGCTGTGTCAGGCGCTCCTGAATCTGCGGGCGCTGGCCGAAAAAGCGTACGATTCGATTGATCTTGGAAAGACCAATGATCCTGTCATTCGGGATATAGGCAACCTTGGCTACGCCATCGATGGTAACGAAGTGATGCTCACAGGTACTGGTCAGGTCGATATTGCGGATTTTGACCATCTCATTGGCACCCATCTTGTTATCTATCAGTGACAGTTTCGGAAAGTGCTGATAATCCAGACCGGAAAATATTTCATATACATACATTTTCGCAATGCGGTGTGGGGTTTCTGCGAGGCTATCATCGTTCAGATCAAGCCCCAGGGTCTCAACCACGTCGGCCATCAAGTCCCGGATACGGTCATATTTTTGTTCCGGGCTGAGACCGGTTTCGATCATCGGTGTTTCCAGACCGCGCGCTATCAGGGCATCGCGCACCAGAATTGCTTCCGTGCTCAACCCGTCATTATCAGCCTGGGTGAGGTTGGTGAGATAATAAGGCTCTACGCTCATGATGCTTTCTCCAAAAATTGATGAGTGCTGGCGACTTCAGCACGATACTGCAAGGTCAACGAGACCGAATCCGCGAAACGCAGTGCATGCGGTTTGTCAATCGTGACGCTTGAAGACTGAACACCCGGGTGTTCGCTACAGATACCGAGGACATCTGACACCAGCTTTTCCAACAGCAGGAACTTACCCTCCTCAACGTGACTGATCACCCGTTTGGTGATCGTTTTATAGTTCAAGGCATCGTCGATGTGATCCTGTAACACCAAACCTTCAATGGCATAGTTGATTTCAATATTAAGGACGACATCCTGCTTTTTGGTTCTTTCATCGGGGTTGAACCCGATAAATGTACGCAAGCGTAAGTTCTTGATGTTGATCGTGGCGCACGATGGCTGCGGAGATCTGTTGGTGTAACTATTTAACTCTGGCATGGCTGCAATCCTGGATTGATTGATTGGTATAAGGTTATTTGTATAGTATGTGTAATATAATATACAACAATTATACACTATTTATCAATAGCTCTATTAAAAAGCTATATAAAATTATTTATATAATATACAATACTTATACGTTATGACTTACATTAACAGGAAAAACTATGAAAATACTGTTTGCACTTATGCTTACTTTGCTCGGCCTGCCTGCCATGGCCTGCGATAGTAAACTACTCGATCAGGACTTCAGGCGCCTCGCGTCAACTGATGAGGTCAACCTGTGCGAAGCCTATGCCGGGAAAGTTCTGCTGATCGTTAATACGGCCTCCAAATGTGGCAACACACCTCAATATGACGGTCTCGAAAAACTCTATGATCAATATGGTGAAGAAGGTCTCGTCGTATTGGGCTTTCCGTCCAACGACTTTATGGGCCAGGAGCCTGGCACGGAGGAAAATATCGAAGAGTTCTGCCGTCTCACCTATGGTGTTGAGTTTCCTATGTTCGAAAAGACGTCGGTTAAGAAGGACAACGCACATCCTTTCTATGCGGCCCTTGCTGACTCTGCCGGTACCTACCCCACTTGGAATTTTCACAAGTACCTGATCGGTCGTGATGGTGAGTTGATTGCCGAGTTCAGCCCGCGTACTCAACCCAATGATCCTGACCTGGTTACCGCAGTTGAACTGGCACTTGTCAGATAAGCCCTATGAAAAGTATGGCTGTTCTCATGACCTCAATACTGAGCACCCTGGTTTCGGGAAACCTGATGGCGACTGAAGAAGCTGAATATAGCGTTTCACTGCAACAGGACAAATTCGAAATTCGTGAGTACGCACCCTCAATCGTTGCGGAAGTCATTGTCTACGCAGATTTTGATGACGCCTCCAATGTTGCATTCCGAAAGCTGTTCAAATACATATCAGGCGATAATACCCGCCGCGACAGGATTGAAATGACGAGTCCGGTGTCACAAAAAGCCGAACCGGAGAAAATTGCCATGACATCACCAGTGGGTCAGCGTGCGTCGGGCCAGGGTTGGGCGGTCAGCTTCATGATGCCAGCGTCCTATACGATGGAAACCATTCCGGTACCGGACGATCCCTCCGTGACCCTGCGGGAAATACCTGCCTATCGCGCCGGGGCAATCCGTTATTCTGGCGGGTGGAGCGAAAAAAGCTACAAGAAACATTTGGCTTCTTTACAGGAGTGGATCGAGCAGAACGATCTCAAGGTTGCTGGTGAACCCGTATGGGCCCGCTACAATGCACCGTTCACACCATGGTTCATGCGCCGAAATGAAATCCTGGTAGAACTGACACCATAGAACGGAACCATCGGAGGGGTCTTAACAGCAGGCTGCCGGAATGAACGCACTGAGCCCGAAAAAGCTTCTCAACAGCAAGTGGACTGCAGTTAACCCGGAGCGAAAGGAAAAACACTTCTTAATCACAGAAGTCGAATATGACGAGAATGGCAAGGTAATCCACTGTCTGATTGAGTCAGTGATGACAAAACGATCATTTTCAATTCAATGGCGGACGCTAAAAAGCTCGAGTAAATGGGTTAGTGGTTGGCAATAAACAAAGCCTTTGACCGAATTGTTGCCCCACTGTGTTATCGAGTGGGGAGCCGGGGTGGCATTACCTTTTGAAATGTTCTGAGGGCACGATCGTAGACGAGGGGGCCGACTGATCAGAACTTGATGCCCCACGATTACTCTTCTTACCACAGACCTGTGACTAGCCTATGTTTCAACTTGGAAGAGTCAGATTATGTGGGGCAGTAGGGCTTTTGCTCCCATTTAAGCGACTGCTTATCTAAGCACGCCTCGTTTCTGCATGGCGCGGGCGTACAGATACAACCCAATTGATACCAAAAAGAGAATTGCGGTGAAAACGAGGGAGAAGGTATCCCCCATGACGCTCCACAGGAATCCCACGATACCCACAACCCAAAGATGCCAGGGTGTTTTAACATTATTGCTCAATATTTAATTCCGTCATTTCCTGCTTCCTTCATCTTAGTGACGGACCGTTTATGACCTGCGCTCCAGCGCCCCCTCGATCAACGAATAGACCGCCGGTACTACGACTAGCGAGAGCAGGGTCGAACTGATCATTCCACCGATGACCGCAACTGCCATCGGGGCATTGCTGTCTGAACCTGCACCCACGCCAAAAGCAGCGGGTAGCATGGCCAGAATAATGGTCAGTGATGTCATCAGAATTGGGCGCAGACGTATCGGGCAAGCTTCCTTCAGGGATTGCTCGATGCTCTTGCCGTCTTCGCGGCGCTGGTTGGTCAGGTCGACCAGCAGAATGGAGTTTTTGGCTACCAGGCCCATCAACAAGACCAGTCCGATCATCGAAAATATGTTGAGCGTATGCCCGGTGGCCCAGATAGCAACAACCCCGCCAATGATGGCGAGTGGTTGGGCCACCATAATGATGAAAGGCTGTATAAATGAATTGAACTGGCTGGCGAGCACCATGTACACAAGGATAATGGCAACCACGAAGGCAAATAGCATGTAGAAAGTGGTTTTTCCAAATTCTTCCGCCCGGCCTGACATATTGACTTCATAGCCCAACGGCAGAAGGTCGGCGGTCGCGTTGTTGACCAGGGTGACAGCCTCTCCCAGCGACACGACCGGTGTGCTGTAGAAGTTGGCAGCATATTGAAGGTCATGACGTGAAATGACGGCAGCCCCCAGTTTGGGTTCCAACGTGACAAGGTTGGCCAGGCTCACCATTTCACCGTTCGAGGAGCGCAGGTAGATTTTGGAAATATCATCGCTGTCATCAAGCTGACCCTGACCTGCTTTCAGACGAATGTCATAACGCTCACCATCACCGGGGTCATCGTTAAAACGGGCAATATCAACACCGCCGGCCAATACGTTGATGGCCAGTGCAATTTCATCGGAAGACAGACCCAGGCTGCGTGCCAACGACCTTCTCATCCTGGTTTCCAACTGCGGGAGATCAAGTTGTAACTCCAGGTCCAGGTTACCGATGCCGGGTTCCTCTGCCAGTCGTTGATGGACGATTTCCGCCAGGCGGGCGACCTCATTCAGATCGGGCCCGCTCAAAATAAAGTGCAACGGTTCGCCACGCTGGCCGCCCACCATGGGCATGGGTGATGGAAAGGCCTGCACACCCGCTATTGAGGCCAGTTCGTCACGCAGCGTTTCTATCATTTCTACCTGGGTAATATCACGTTCTTCCCATGGCACCATCCGGACCAGGAAACTGCCCTTGCTGACCTGCCTGGACTGGTCGGAACCAATGGTTACAAAGTAGCCGGCGATATCATCATGCTGCTCAAGTAATTTTTCGATAGCCTTGAGTTTTTCCTCCGTATAACTGATGGAGGAGCCCAATGGTGTTTTGACGCTGATCATAAAACGGCCCTCGTCCTGCACGGGCATGAAACCTGAGCCGGTATGGCTAAAGAAGTAACCACTCGATAGCACGACCGCCAGTGTGATCCAGGCAACCAAGCGGCGATTGCCAAGTGCGAAGTTCAACAATTTGGCGTAAACCCTGTCCATGGCACTGAAGCCATCGTCTATCAGCATATAAAGTTTTCCATGTTTCTTCTCAACCTTGAGAAACCGCGAGCACAACATGGGTGTCAGGGTCAGTGATACAAACAGGGAGGCCAGTACACCAAAGGTGACCACCACTGCAAAGGCCTCGAAGAATCTGCCAATAACCCCCTGCATAAATATCACCGGGGCAAAGATTGCCACCAGCGTCAGTGTGGCCGCCATCACTGCAAACACAACTTGCCGTGTTCCGTGTATGGCTGCGTCAACCCGGCCCGAGCCGTGTTCCTCAGCGTGCCGATAGATATTCTCCAGTACCACGATGGCGTCGTCCACCACCACACCGATCAGTAATAGCAAGCCCAGCATGGTCATGGTGTTGAAGGTGTAGCCGAGAAAGTACATGACCGCAATCGCACCCAAAAGCGATACGGGAATGGCCACTGCAATGATAAACGTGGAGCGCAAATTTTTCAGAAACAGGAGGACCACGAGGGCGGTCAGCAATGTGCCTGAGATCAGGTGCTCTTCCAGTGCGTCGATAATCCCCTGTGTCAGTGTGCCGTCATTATGAGCAACCCGCAGTTCAATTCCCGGAGGCAGGCTTGGTATCAACTCTTCATTCATGCGCCGGTTGATCTCATTGACTATGGCCACGGTGTTGGCGTCCTGTACCTTGACGATACCAAGACCCACTGTGGACTCTCCATTGAACCGCGCCAGTTGTCGAAAATCTGCCACGCCATCTTCGATGTCAGCAAAGTCGTGTAAACGCTGCGGCGCACCACCGCTGTAGGCGACAATCATCTCACCCAGTTCTTCAGGGCTGTGGTATTCAAGATCCAACTCGAGTAACTCTTCCCTTCCCTGGCTGATGAGAAAGCCGCCCGGCAGACGCAGGTGTTCGCGGTTGAACATACGCATCACATCGGGAACGGTGATACCAAGCTGTTTCATACGCGTGGGATTCAGGTTGACCCGGATGGTGCGGCGCTGCTCACCGCCAAGCTGAATTTCACCTACACCATCGATGGTCTCCAGCCGTTTCTTGATGACATTGCGGGCGTACTGGTTCAACTGTTGCAAGGTGCGGTCACCGGTCAACACAAGCCACATGACGGGCAGGGCGCCGAACTCAATTTTTGCCACTACTGGTGGCTCGGCGTCATTAGGCAGATCTCTCAACACCCGGTTAACACGCGCCTGTACCTCGTTGAAGGCGACGTTGACGTCCTTGTCCATATTGAAACGGATTTTGATGACTGAAATCCCGGGCGAGGAATCGGAGTTGATGTGATCGATACCCGGCGTGCTGTTGACCGAAGATTCAATCAGGTTAGTAATACTGGAATCAATGATTTCAGGTGTGCCGCCGGGCAGGATCGTGGTCACGGAGATCATCGGAAATTCAACCGTCGGGTAGCGGTCAACCCCGATATCCTTGTAACTGATGATGCCGAACAGCACCAATACCGCGGAGAGCATATAGGCGAACACATGCCGCCTGATGGAAATCTCGGGTAGGTTCAACTGACCGGCTCCGCAATTTTCACACTGGCGCCATCGGTCAGAAATGCTGCACCATCGGTTGCAACTGTTTCACCACCCTTGAGACCGCTGGTGATTTCAACAAAGCCAGCGTCATTGTGGCCGGTTTCTACCAACCGGGCTTCTGCCTTGTCGCCATTGATCACGTAGACCAGTTGTCCTGCAGGTCGGCGCACAACGCTGAGATTCGGAACCATGACGGCGTTTCTGCGTGTTTCCACCAGCACCTGTCCTGAAAGTGTCGCACCCGGTCTTAGATCACCCGGGTTTTCCAGGTCAACGATAGCCATAACAGCACGACTGCCGTTGCCGATGGTTGGCTGCAGTTCGGTAATTTTTCCGGGAGCAAATACGCCCGGTGTGAGCGGGCTGTAAATTTTTGCGGGTTGGCCTATTTGAATCCGTAAGGCGACTGTTTCGGGGTAGGGCAGCCAGGCCTGCAGCAGATCAGTGCGGGTGATTTCAAACAGGGCCTGCCCACGTTTTACGAAATCTCCGGTCGTAATGAAGCGTCTTTGCACAACACCTGAAACCGGTGCGATGACACGAGATTTGTTTAGTGAGTCTTCGACAATGGCGAGCTGGGCAACAGCTGCCTTGTAGTCTGCCTGGTATGCCTGCCACTGCTCGGTGGCGTCATCAAGCTGGGTTTGAGAAGAAAGGTTTTTTGAAGAGAGTTTTTCAAGCCGGTCAACCCGGCGTTTGCCATTGGCGATGTGTACTTCAAGTCGTTCGAGACTGGCCTGTGCCGCCTGTTGTCTCAGCAATAGCGTTGAAGTATCGGTTTCCGCGAGTAGTTGTCCAATTTCAATGTGATCACCGGTATCCGCTGTAATCCTGGTGATGCGTCCTTCAACCTCCGCTGCAAGGGTTGGCGCGGACAGGCTGTGTACCTGGCCGACCGTTTCCAGCCATATAGGCAGTTCTTTGGCTTCTGCCCTCGAAGTGGAAATCAGAACCGCTTTGGCATTGGTGGTTGCACCGTCCCCGGTTGATTCCTCATTACTGCAAGCGCTGAGAAACAGAACAAGTAACGATATAAACAAGGCCCTGGGTAAAAATGTGTTATCGGCATGATGTTGCATCAGCTATCCCCCCTTTGTAGCATGCCGTTGACCAGTACATCCATGACACCCCTGCTGTAGGTAGCGGCGTCATCGATAAATTCGGCTTCAGGAATGTGTTGCATGGCCGGGGAAGCCTGAAAGAAAAACATGTTCGTTGACACGATCACAAATGCAGCCAGTGTCGGGTCAATATCATCCCGAAACTCTTTACTTTGCTGACCCTGGTGAACCATTTCCACAAGCCTGTTAAAAACCTCACCCATAACCAGCCGGGTAATTTCCTGTCCCTGTGGCGAGTCCTCGGACAAGGTTTCCCGCAAGATCAACTGGGTGCTGCGCTTGTGATCCAGAATATTGTGTAACTGACCGGCGGAAAACCCGGTCAGGCGTTGTTCGAATGTACCAGGCGTGTCCTCCAGTGCATCAAGCAAAGCCGAAGATCGTTGGACGGCTGTTTTCATCACCGCCAGGTACAGGTCGTTCTTGTTTTTAAAGTGATGGTATATGTTGGGTTTGCTGGTATTGGCAAGACGGGCGATTGCACTCATGGAGACAGCATCAAAACCCTTCTGGGCAAACAGGCTTTCGGCGGCTTCCAGAATGGCTTGCTCACCATCGGATTGAGTTGTTTTTTTGTCAGGCTGGTTTTTCATGGGTATCAGGCTTTATTCTCGTAAACTGACCGAACGGTCGGTAAGTATAATCCCGTTCTGAAACCTTAACAAGAAAAGCTCGGCTCCAGGTGGCCTGTTCAGGTAAAATTTCCTCCCTGTCTTTTGAAACTACTAGGCAAATGCGGCGTCTATTGCGGGGCAGTGAACGCAAACTAACCAGGCCACGGTCTTATCCGATGATGAAAAATAAAAACTTTGTACGTTTCTCCAGGCTGCTTCCGACCGTCTTACTGTTGATTTGGTCCTCATTGGCAACCGCAGTGGAATTCGACGAGATCAAGGATTTTGGCGAGGTATTTGAGGTTTCCGCAAATGCCAATGACCGGCAGCGAATCGAAGTAAGCTGGAAGATTGCCGATGGTTATTACCTGTATAACAACAAGTTCCTGAAGTTCAAGACCGAAACCGCCGGTGTTGTTCTCGGTGAGGCTGAAATACCGGAAGGTGAAAAGAAGTTTGATGAGTTACTGGGTGAAGAGGTCATCAAGTTTCACGGTCGCCTGACGATCAGTCTGCCTTTGGATTCCGTGGGGTCCTCTATTGAGAACGTCAGCTTGAAGGTGCGTTCCCAGGGTTGCATGGAAGATGTATTTTGTTATCCCCCCACAGAACAGTTGCTGGTGGTCAATTTACCGGCCCCGGTAGAAATTGCTGCGCTTGGAACACAGCCTCAAGCCTCGACAACACTGGCCGATGTATTCAATCAGCCGCTAACCGGCCTGGGGCAGGACTCGATCAATAAAGAACCGGCCCTGCAGCCGGATGAGGCGTTCGTATACGAGGCCATTGGTCTTTCTCCCGAAACGATCCTGGCACGTTTTACCGCCCAGCCTGGCTATTACCTGTACCGGGACAAGCTTGCATTCAGGGTGATGGGTGACAGTGGATTTGAAGTTCGTGGTACCGAGCTTCCTGCTGGCACTATTAAAGATGACCCGGAATTTGGTCCCGTCGAGGTTTACTTCGGGCAGATAGAAGTTCCGGTGCACATCAACCGGTCGGCAGGACCGGAACAGAAAATTAGCCTGCAAGCAGATTACCAGGGCTGCCGGGACGGTGATATTTGTTATCCCCCTCAAACCTCAAGTGCTGAGCTGCTCATACCTGCCTCGGCTGAGGTTATAGGTGAAAGCCAGCTTACCGACCGGTCTTCGGTGGCCAAAACCAGTCCTGCAACGGTTCTCCGCTCCGGCACGCCACCAGTGTCAGAGCAGGATGCACTGGCGCAGATGCTGCTGAAGAATCCCACCGGGGCACTGTTTGCATTTTTCCTTGCCGGTATCCTGCTGGCGTTTACACCCTGTGTATTTCCGATGGTACCGATTCTTTCAGGCATTATTGCGGGTCAGGGTGACCGCATGACGACATCAAAAGCGTTCTGGTTATCGCTCGTTTATGTACTCGCCATGGCTGTGACCTATACCGTGGCGGGTGTATTGGCCGGACTATTTGGGCAGAATCTTCAGGCCGTTTTCCAGAACCCCTGGATTCTTGGTTTCTTCATCGCCATTTTTATCGCTTTGGCATTTTCCATGTTCGGGTTTTTCGAACTGCAGTTGCCCTCCAGCCTGCAAACCCGGTTAACAAATGCCAGTAATCAACAAAAAGGCGGCAGTCTTGCCGGTGTTGCGGTGATGGGCTTTCTGTCTGCCTTGATCGTGGGTCCTTGTGTAGCCCCGCCACTGGCTGCAGCCCTGATTGTAATCGGTGCTTCTGGCAGCGCTCTTTTGGGTGGTACAGCCTTGTTCGCTCTTTCCATGGGGATGGGTTTGCCATTGATATTATTTGGGGTTTCCGCTGGGAAACTGGTGCCCAAAGCCGGTCCCTGGATGGATAGCATCAAGGCCGCATTCGGGATCGCGTTGCTGGCGCTGGCCATCTGGATGCTGGAACGGATTGTACAAGGTCCGGTGATCCTGCTGCTGTGGGGTATGCTAGCGATAGCCAGCGGGGTGTACCTCGGTGCTCTCGAGTCCATTCCCCAGGGTGCTTCGGGGTGGCACCGACTATGGAAATCACTGGGCCTGGTGCTGTTGCTGATTGGCACAATCGAAATTATCGGTGCTGCAAGCGGTGGTGAAAACTGGATGAAACCACTTAACACATTGCGTACCGGCGGTCAGGTCAACAGCGTCGAACACATTTCTTTCAAGCGGGTTAAGTCACTGGGTGATCTGGAAACCGTTGTGGCCCGGGCGAATCAGGCCGGTAAACCGGCAATGTTGGATTTTTATGCAGACTGGTGTGTTGAATGCGTGCGTATGGAGCGTAACACTTTCGGGGAGCCGGAAATTCAGGCCTTGTTTGGAGAAATTCAACCGCTGCAGGCTGATGTAACCCTCAACGACGACACAGACCAGGCGCTGATGGAGAAATATGACATTATCGGCCCGCCGGCAATTCTGTTTTTCGATCGACAGGGTAAGGAGATGCGTGGGTACCGGCTGGTCGGGTATTATGAACCTGAAGAGTTCGCAGAACATCTTCGCAGTGTGCTGGAATCCCAGTAATGCGGCAGCTGGCCGTTACACTGGTTGCAATAGCGGCGTTGTTAGCCGGGTTCTATTTGTCAGCGCGTCATTTTTCAGAACCCATTGTTGTTGCTCAGCCAGCATCTGGCAGCAGCCTGGTGGGAAGCTTTCGGCCGGACTTTCAGCTGGGCAACAGTACCGGTGTATCTGTTACCCCGGCTGATTATGCCGGTAAGACGGTTTTGATCAACTTCTGGGCGACCTGGTGCGTTCCCTGCCGTAATGAAATGCCCATGTTGATGGATCTGCAACGGCAATATGGATCAGCCGGCTTACAAGTGGTGGGAATCGCACTTGACGATGCCGAAGCCGTCAAGGGCTTTATACAAACCTATGGCATCACTTACCCGATACTGATTGGTGACGCCGATGTTTTCGATACCAGCCTGGCTTACGGAAACGGGGAGGGCGTGTTGCCCTACAGTGTGCTCGTGGATAAGGCAGGTATTGTACGCTGGCAGTATGCGGGCATCGTCCAGCATGACGAGATCTCCGGCCTGTTGAGCGAGTTGCTCTAACACACGCAATAAATCAATCGAAGGCAACGTCATCCCCGCGAAAGCGGGGATGACGGTGCCTTCTTTTAGGGCTTTTCTTGCGGTTAACAAAGATGTTTTCTGGTTTGTTAATATTTTGTTGTGCCGATTATGTGGTGATCTTCTTCAATACGGTAGCGAACGGTAGACAAATGCTGCCTTATCGGGCAGACTGTCTGCCCCCAGACGAGGAATGCTGATCCGTGGTTAAAGTTCGCGTATTTAATGGTCCCAATCTGAATCTGCTCGGTCAGCGGGAGCCTGGTACTTACGGGCAACGCAGCCTGTCGGATATCATGCAGGGCCTTGAGCAGTTCGCTGCTGATTGTGGTCTGCAACTGGATCATATGCAGACCAACTCCGAAGGAAAAATGGTAGATGCCATACAACAGGCGGGCAAAGACGGTGTTGATTACATCATCATCAACCCCGCAGGCTATACCCACACCAGTGTCGCTATACGTGATGCGCTGCTGGCAGTAGAGATACCTTTTGTTGAAGTCCATCTCTCCGCGGTGAATTCGCGGGAACCCTTCAGGCAGATCAACTACTTCTCCGATATTGCCATCGGAGTGATCAGCGGGTTCCGCGGTGAGAGTTATTTACTGGCCTTACAGGCTATTTTGAATCGAATTGAACCCTGAATCGGGAGCGACGGCACGTGGATATCCGGAAAATTAAAAAACTCATTGAGCTGTTGGAAGAATCCAGCCTTACAGAAATTGAAATTGTTGAAGGTGAGGAGTCTGTGCGCCTGGCGCGTGGCGGGCACGCACCAGTTATGCCCTTCGCTGCACCTCAGATGGCTGCGCCGGTACCGGTGGCAGTGGCACCAGTAATTGAACCGGCCAAAGATGATGAAGACCAGGTACCTGAAGGTGAACTGATCCTTTCGCCCATGGTAGGCACATTTTTCGCGGCCTCCGGCCCCGGTGCCGAAGCGTTTGTCAGCCTGGGACAGGCAGTGGGAGTTGGTGACACCCTGTGTATCATCGAAGCAATGAAGATGTTCAACCAGATTGAATCCGATGTGTCCGGTACGGTGGTTGCGATACTGGTCGAAAACGGTCAACCGGTTGAATATGACCAGCCATTATTCGTGATTCGATAATCCTGGACTAAATAAAATGGCCGTACTTGAAAAAATCGTCATTGCCAATCGCGGTGAAATTGCACTGCGTATATTGCGGGCCTGCCACTCCATGGGTATCAAGGCCGTTGCCGTGCACTCTACCGTCGACCGCAATCTGAAACATGTTGCACTGGCAGACGAAGCGGTTTGCATTGGTCCTGCTCCCGGCACGGACAGTTATCTGAACATTCCCGCCATTATTGCTGCAACCGAGGTAACCGATTCGGTGGCGGTGCATCCGGGTTACGGTTTTCTGGCTGAAAATGCGGACTTTGCTGAACGTGTTGAACAAAGCGGCTTTATTTTCATTGGTCCACGGCCTGAAACCATTCGCCTGATGGGTGACAAGGTTTCAGCTATCAAGGCCATGAAGGATGCGGGAGTGCCCTGCGTGCCGGGTTCCGACGGTGGATTAGGCGAGGACCTCGCGGAGAATCAGGCCATTGCCCAACGCATCGGATATCCCGTGATAATCAAGGCGGCTGCCGGTGGCGGCGGTCGGGGTATGCGGGTGGTTCATACCGAAGCACACCTGTCCAATGCATTGCAGCTAACGCGGCGCGAGGCGGAGACAATATTCGGTGATGGCACCATTTACATGGAAAAATTCCTGACCAGTCCGCGTCACATAGAAGTGCAGGTGATCGCTGATCAGCATGGTAACGCCATACACCTCGGCGAACGTGACTGCTCAAGCCAGCGTCGTCACCAGAAAGTTATCGAAGAAGCACCCGCACCTGGCATCACAGCGGAACAGCGTGCAGAAATTGGCGGTGTTTGTGTGGAAGCCTGTAAACGCATTAGCTATCGTGGTGCCGGCACATTCGAGTTTTTGTACGATGATGGTCATTTCTATTTTATTGAAATGAACACCCGTATACAGGTCGAGCATCCGGTCAGTGAACTGATCACCGGGGTGGACCTGGTCAAGGAGCAAATCCGCGTGGCCGCCGGCGACAGGCTCTCTTATACACAGGACGACATTGTCATCCGGGGCCATGCGATAGAATGCCGTATCAATGCCGAAGACCCGGAAAGCTTCATGCCATGCCCTGGCACCATCAGTGGTTTCCATGCCCCGGGCGGACCCGGTATACGCGTGGATTCGCACATCTATGATGGTTACAGAGTGCCCCCTGACTACGATTCCATGATAGGAAAACTCATTGCCCATGGGGAAGACAGGGGGGTAGCTATCGCCCGTATGCGGATGGCACTTGATGAGACGGTATTAAACGGAATCAAGACCAACATTCCGCTACACAAGTGGTTACTTCTGGACCAGGGGTTTGTCAAAGGCGGTTTCAATATCCATTACCTCGAAAAGCGCCTCACAGACCGGGCGTCACAACGGCCGCCAAAATAGCGGTCCGGTCGGTGTCGAAAGGCCCCAGATCCTGATGTCATGGCTGGAGCTCAGCGTTCGGGTATCGCGGCAGAACGCGCCGCTGGTTGAAAGTCTCCTTGAAAACGAGCCGGTACTGGCGTTAACACTGACGGATGATGCAGACGATCCTGTGCTGGAACCGGGTGTTGGTGAAACACCATTGTGGCCATCCGTCTGTGTCACTGCGTTATTCAGTGGTGATACACCGGTTAAGCCATTGACTCGTTTACTAAGCCTTTTGCCGGGAGTGGACCGGCCGCAGCAGGTCAATTTCAGAAAGTTTGAAGATCAGCAATGGGAACGGGTTTGGATGGACCGGTTCAAACCCATGCAATTCGGTTCTGACTTGTGGATTGTACCCGGTGATGCGCAGATACCGGCCTCGGCCTTGTACGCTTTGCGTCTGGATCCCGGGCTGGCTTTTGGCACCGGCACACATCCGACCACACACCTTTGTCTTGAGTGGATGGATGGCCATGATTTCAATTCTCAACAGGTAGTAGATTACGGTTGTGGTTCCGGTGTACTGGGTATTACAGCCGCCATTAAGGATGCTAAAACCGTGATCTGTGTCGATAACGATCCCCAGGCCTTGACCGCAACCATTGATAATGCGCAAAGGAACAACGTACAGGACAAAGTTGAAGTCCGGTCACCGGAACAATTCAAGCCACAACAAGCGGACGTGGTACTCGCCAATATACTGGCCGGCCCGCTGGTTGAACTGGCGCCACGTCTAAGCGCATCTCTCCGGCCAGGAGGATCACTGGCACTGTCTGGTATTCTTGAAACCCAGGCAGAAGAAGTTGAGTCTGCCTATACGAGTGATTTCCCCGGGTTGAATAAAAAGGTTTTGGATGGCTGGGTGCTTTTGACAGGAATAAAGAATGGAAGCTAAGGTAAAAATCAATCTTGGTTCAGGCCACTGGAAGCTGGAAGACTGGATCAATGTGGATATTGACCATGAAAGCCAACCGGATGTTTGTGCCGACCTGGCGGGTGGCCTGCCCTTTGCCAGCGGTGTTGCACGCCTGATGCACACCGAGGATTTTATCGATCAACTGGAGCTTGAGCAGGCTGCCGAATTCTTGCTCGAGTGTCACCGAATCCTGGCCCCGGGTGGCGTACTGCGTGTACTGACACCGGATATGAGGAAACTGGCGCATCTGTACCTCAACGATCCGCTGCAGCTTAAAACCCTGTGGAGGACTTTTATTGGTATTCCCTTGTCTCTGGACACCGAAGGTGAAATCTTCAATATGGGAATGCGGTTTGCCGGTCACACTTTTTTATATGACGAAGAGACATTCAAGGCACTCACACTCCGCTGTGGATACGATGCCCGCAGGGTCGAATTTCAGCAAAGTGAGGTTCCCGAATTACGCGGGCTCGACTTGCGCTCGCCAGAGAACGCCATCTCAATGTACTTTGACTGTTACCGACTCGGCTAACCCGCATATTTCATCGCGTGGGGTTTAGGGGTTTAGATCCAGTTTAGCCAGGAGTTTTTTCGGTGTAGACCAGTCCCTGCCACAGACAAATCGTGGCAAATTCCAACGATTACTCTGAGTGGTGACTAAGCCGCGATCGGTTCCGACGGCAGCCAGGCAATGATGTTCGTCACGGTGTAACGGAAAATACCCGTTGCGGATATACTCACTGGATTCGCCAAAGGGGTAGGCAAAAAAGCAGGGTCTGCGACCGGTTTTCCTCTCGATATATTCACCAGCCTGGACTACCTGTTCACGACAGTGTTCAAGACTGCGAACCATTTCGAAACCACCACGTGCATAGTCCCCCTCTTCAAGGTCAGGGTGGTTGTGATCCCATCCGTGATTACCGATGTCCAGCAATGGATGGGCATCTGCATTGCGCCACCAGTCATCACACATATGTCCCAGGTTAAACAGTGATTTGCGATCAATGACCTGGCGTGCCTGCGGGCTGGCGATGACAAAGCTGGTGGCATGTAAACCGGGCTGATTTTCACTGCCATGAACCGCGATGAATTTTTCCATGATCTGTAGAAAACCCGCCTGTGAACCCTGTCCGGGAAACTCCAGTGTGCGTACGTCAAAATTACAACCATCGTCAAAAGTCAGGCAGATGAGTGGACGCCCTGCAGGTAAAGAAGCAGCATCGAAAAGACCTGCTACGAGAGCTTCAAGGGATATAAAACGGCAACCGGCGCTGTGCAGTGCATCCAGATCGGCCGCCAGGGCGACATGATCATTGTTTCCGGTTTCACTACCGGCGATATTCTGGGAGTGATAGGTAAGAATGGCTGCTTTCAAGATGTGATACCCGGTTTGAAATTTTCTGCACTGGCAAGAAACTATATGACACTTTGGTAAGTGAGTTGGATAATATACTCTTTCCGTCAGTCAGTCTTCGACAGGCCATTTAGAATTTTACATACAACACAGATTTCCAGAGGCCTAAAAAATCTATGAATTTCGGTAGCGCCATTCGCAGACAGTCGGTCGACTTCATCGTCTACCTGGCGTTACCGCTGGTCTCTGTTGTTTTGCCATCAGCCTGGTCACGTGCACTTCTGGCGCGTAGCTCTAACCTCAACTGGGTGTTGTCAACGGAGGCCGAAGCCGCCTGGTCAAACGCCGCCAGGTATGTCGATACGGGCGATGAGAAGGCCTGGAAAACACGCTGGAAGCAGGTTGAGATGCTGGATGCACGCGACTTGTACCTGATGAGCTTTGGCCGTACACGCTCTGTATTGAGAGAAATTGAATGCGACACGGATCTGGAGATCGTCAGGGACAGGGTCCTGATCGGTATGCACTGGGGGCCTTCCATATCCATTCTGAAGTTATTGCAGGTTGCCGGTCTTGATCCGGCATTGCCATACCGCAAACCGGAACGGGAAATACTCCGGATAAGGCCATTTTTTTACATATTCGTGAGCCTCGCGACCCGGCATATCGTAAAAACCATGGGTGATCGGGCGGTAGAGATTGGTGGTGCGGGGAAGAGATTACGCTCAATGATGGATCAACCGGGCAGTGTTATCGTGGTGATGGATGCACCACCGAAGGCAGGCAAGCCGACGTTGAACGCCGAGGTGATCGGTAAAAGCGCCAACTTTGAAGCAGGCTTCCCAGATATTCTTACAGATAACAACAAAGAATATGTTTTTTACGCTATTAACCTCCAAGCGGGCGGCATGGTCAGGAAAAAACTTGAACTGATGGGGCCGTTTAACTCAAGCGATGCGCAGGAGTTTGTTGAGCAGTACGCCGCGTTTCTGGACCAGCACCTTTCCACAGACCCCGCCCAATGGCGAATTTGGCACGTTGCAGAACAATTTTGGGGGTGATCCGCAGGGTGCGTAACTTGTTACGCACCATGTCTTAATCCAATCATCATTTTTGATAGTTACACAAAAGTTAACGGTTTCTATCAGGGCGCCAAGGCCGCACGGTACCTTGCTTCAGGACTCGCTTAAACACTTACCCCAGGGCACCCTCTCGACCGTTTCACGGTCTCACCTTGTCCATGTGTCGCTCATCCTCGACATCCCTGTCTCGTAAGGTCCTGAAGCAAGGTACCGTACACCCTCGGCTTTGTGCCCAATCGAAGAAAACAGGTTTCAGGTAGATGTAAGCTGTTTCGGTCGAAGCTGGGGTGGGTATTGCCTGCCAGAACCTTACGAGACAGGGATGTCGAGGATGAGCTTACAGGGATGTACTCGCAGCGTGTTCTGGCAGGCAATACCCACCCCAGCGCCCCCTATCATCGAGACAAAAATAACAATGAAGCCTCGAGAGAACTGACAGGACAGGGATTGCTCAATGATGCTTGTAGCACCATTGGCTTTTAACTTTGGAAATCCGCGTGGGTAACAAGTTACCCACCCTACGAATTAACTAGAAAGCGGGCTTATCCGGTGCTGCCTGGTAGCGTTCGACGGACTCGATAATTTCCTTACGGGCGGCGTCGAGGCCTTCCCAGTCACCGGTTCTTACCCATTTGTTATGTTCAAGATCTTTGTAGTGCTCAAAGAAATGTTCGATCTGGTCAATCAGCATGGGATTCAGGTCTTTATATGTTTTGATATCCACGTAATTGCCGGTGACCTCGGTATGCGGAACCGCGAGAATCTTGGAGTCCTCACCCGCCTCGTCTTTCATCTGCAACACACCAACCGGACGGCAGCGCACGACGGTGCCAGGCAACAGTGGCAAGGGCAGCACAACAAGGACATCAACCGGGTCGCCGTCACCACACAGGGTGTTGGGTACATAGCCATAGTTGCATGGATAGTACATGGCAGTCCTTAGCATCCGGTCGACAAAAATTGCACCGGAGTCCTTATCTACCTCATATTTGATAGCCGGGCTGTTCATCGGGACTTCGATGATCACGTTGATATCATCGGGTATATTTCTTCCGGGAGGGACTTGTTGCAGACTCATTTTATCTTCCTTGGTTGGTAACCGTTCATTATACGCAAACTGGAATTAAAAGGCGGTTTTGACCATATTTTTAGCGGCTTTTATTGATTTGTTTATCGTCTTCGTTTCAAAGCAGGACGTAAGCAACTACAATGTCTGCCCCGATTTCAAAGGTATCAAATGATGTGTCCGGCAACACCAACTGAAAATCAATCCCGTGGGTATATCGTTCCCATTGGCGGCGCGGAAGCAAAACACAAAGATCCGGTTATTCTGGAGCGATTCATCGCGCTGTGTGGTGGTGAAGACGCCCGTGTTCTGGTGATTCCTACCGCGTCGCTTCTGGACGAAACCGGTCCCTTGTACCAGGAGTTGTTTGAAGGCATGGGTGCCAAAGCGATGTGTATCCCGATTGAAGAGCGTGATGACTGCTACCAGGAAGAAACAATAGCTGCGCTTGAAAGGGCTACGGGGGTTTTTATCACGGGTGGCAACCAGTTACGTCTGAGTACAATACTGGGTGGAACACCGGTGGCTCGCACCATTCGCCGGTTGAACTCTGAAGGGGTTCACATGGCAGGTACCTCAGCCGGCGCAGCCATTGTTTCTGAACACATGATTGCCGGTGGTCGTGGCGGTCCGTCGCCGCGTGAAAGTGGTGTTGTATTAGCTCCCGGATTGGGCTTAACCAATCGCGTCATCATTGATCAGCACTTTAACCGGCGAGGCCGCATGGGTCGGCTTCTTGCGGCACTGTCGTTCAACCCTTTTGCCTGCGGCCTGGGTATCGACGAGAATACTGCGGGGTTTATTGCGCCGGATGGAACCATGGAGATCGTTGGCCACGGAACCGTGACGGTGGTCGATCCATCGGACCTGCGTCACTCTTCCATGAGTTATGTACGTAAGGCCGAGGCCGTCTCGCTGATCGGATTGAAACTGCATGTACTGGCCCATGGTTCTCAATTTAACCTTGAGACCCGCAAGGCAACATTATAACCAGCCTGAAACCGGTTCAATATGCGAACCGGGTACAGCATGATATGGTTATTAACTAAATGGTTTTGCAATGACATCAAATTTGAGGGTCCCGTTATGAAAATTCTCTCCACCAATGTCTACGTCGGCCCCAGCCTGTACGCACATTTCCCGGTTATTCGTCACCATGTGGACCTGGGTATCCTCGAAGAGTGGCCATCCGCAAGGCTTGGAGAGGACTTTATTAATTCCCTGGTCGAGGCATTACCGGGTCTGCAAAACCATGGTTGCTCCTATGGTGAGCCTGGTGGGTTTATCCGTCGTATGCGTGAGGATGAGGGTACCTGGATGGCTCACATCTGGGAGCATGCGTCGCTGGAACTGCAAAATGAGGCAGGTTCATCTGTTTCATTTGGACGTACGCGTGGTTCTGGGGAGACCGGTCAGTACAACATGGTTTTTCAGTACAAGCAGCGTGATGTAGGTCTTGAGGCTGCTCGTATTGCGCTCCAGTTGTTACTGAGTCTTCTGCCGGACAACCTCAAAAAGGAGGTTTCATCTGATATCGATGAAAATTTTAACTATGAAGAAGACCGCGATGAGTTCATTTTATTTGCTCAGCACAAAGAACTAGGGCCGAGTACGGCCTCATTGGTCGATGCGGCAGAAGAAAGGGGCATCCCCTCTCTACGGCTCAACAAGTATTCGCTGGTTCAGTTTGGCCACGGTGCCTATCAGCAGCGAATCCAGGCGACGATAACCAGTAAAACACCGCATATCGCCGTGGAAATTTCCTGTGATAAAGAAGACACGCATAATCTGTTGCGCGATCTTGGTCTGCCGGTCCCCTCACAAAGAATGATTTATAGCCCGCGTGAAGCCATTCGTGCGGCACGCAGCATCGGTTTTCCTGTCGTCCTCAAGCCATTGAATGCCAATCACGGCCGTGGTGTTTCAATTAACCTGACATCTGATGAGCAGGTTGAGAGCGCGTTTTCTTTTGCCAGGGAGCACGGCAGCAGCCGGGCGGTACTGGTTGAAAGCTATGTCGAAGGTTTTGATCACCGTATGCTGGTGGTGAATAACGAACTGGTGGCAGTCGCCAAGCGGGTGCCAGGTCATGTCATTGGTGATGGAAAAAGTACCGTTACCCAATTGGTAGACAAGGTCAATGAAGACCCGCGCCGGGGTATCGGACATGAAAAAGTACTGACCAGACTCGAACTTGACCGGCCGGCTCTCGAACTTCTGGAACTGGGAGGCTATGACGCTGATACCGTATTGCACGAAGGTGAGGTTTTCTACTTACGCAATACTGCCAATCTATCGACCGGTGGTACGGCCATTGATCTGACGGATGTGGTTCATCCCGATAACAAGGAAATGGCAGAGCGGGCAATTCGCTCGGTGGGTCTGGATGTGGGTGGCGTTGATTTTCTTACCCAGGATATTGCCCAGTCTTACAAGGAAATCGGTGGTGCGATTGTAGAGGTCAACGCGGCACCGGGTTTCCGGATGCATGTTGCCCCTTCTGAAGGTGAACCACGCGACGTCTCCGGCAAGGTGATGGATATGCTGTTCCCGCCGGGCACACCAACACGTATTCAGGTCGCCAGTATTACCGGTACCAATGGTAAGACCACAACCTCCCGCATGCTTGCCCATATCCTAAAAACTGCAGGCCATACAGTGGGTATGACATCAACGGATGGTGTCTATATTGATGGTCGCCTGACAGTTAAAGGTGACATGACCGGGCCGACGTCTGCACACATTGTGCTGCGCGATCCGACCGTAGATATCGCCGTGCTGGAAACAGCCCGTGGCGGTTTGCTGCGCTCAGGTCTGGGTTACCGCCGTTGCGATGTATCCGCCTGTCTGAATGTTGCGTCTGATCACCTGGGTCTTAAGGGCATCGACACGCTGGAACAGCTGGCGGAGGTCAAAAGAATCGTCATCGAGGTTGCCCGCGATACGGCTGTGCTGAATGCAGATGATGAGTTATGTCTGAGAATGGCCGATTACACACAGGCCGAGCATGTCTGTTATGTCACCATGAACCCGGCCCATGCGCTGGTAAAAGAACACGTTCGGGCAGGTGGCAGGGCGGTGGTGCTTGAACAGGGTTTCAATGGCGACATGATTACCTTGTATGACAATGGCAGCCACTATCAACTGGTCTGGACACATCAGATACCGGCAACGATGGATGGCAAGGCGACTCACAACGTACAGAACGCAATGTTTGCGGCCGCGCTGGCTTATTCGCTGAACAAGTCACTGGATGATATCCGTGACGGCCTGCGCACCTTCAATTCAACTATATTCCAGGCTCCCGGCCGTATGAATGTATTTGATGAACATCCATTCCGCGTGATCCTGGATTATGGCCACAATGCTGCCGCTATCGGCAGTATCTGTCAGTTGGTTGACAGGCTCGAAGTGGCGGGTCGGCGAATTTGTGTTCTTGCTGCACCTGGCGATCGTCGTGATGAAGATATCCAGGCCATTGCCAACGAGGCCAGCGGCCATTTTGATCATTACATTTGCCGTGCAGATGATAGTCGGCGTGGACGGGATGAAGCCGAGGTGCCGGAAATGTTACGTGACCAATTGGTGGCCAATGGTATTGACCCGGGTGCCATTGATATTATTCCCGATGAAGTACTGGCTGTTGAAGGTGCGCTGGATGTGGCGAAGGAAGGCGATCTGGTGGTCTTGTTTGTCGATAATGTCAAGCGTTGCTGGAACCAGGTGATCCATTTTGAAGACCACAATACCGAGACCGTCAGCCCTGAAATGGCCAAACCTGTGCACAGTTTTGTGGAGGCGGATCCAGATGCGTTCTCACTGGATTCCAGTGTACGCCTGGTCAGGGATGAGCGTGGTGTACGTGTGGCCAGGGAAGAAGAGTCCGACTGAGTGTGGGCCTCTGATATGTACCATTTATACGTTACACCACACTAGATAATGAACATCGGGTTGCTTGATAGTCGGCGTCTGACCGGGCCAAACCTGTTTTGGGGGTTGCCGGGCGCGATACTGGACGTGGCCATTGAAGGTGTACCCGCAGACCGGCTGATCTCGACCTGGTCAAAAGAGGTTGGGGTCTTAATGGCAGCGGTTGGCTGGCCTGGCGAACATATCTGTTCACGGGTTTTTGATGGAGGCGTCAGCCTGGTCATCAATGCGCCGATAGACGTGTTGTATGCCGCTTGTGAACTCAACGAGGTCGCGTTCAACAGGGCCCTCGCAAGGCTGGCCGGTGAACCGTTGGCCGATTTGAGCGACTCCGTTTCAAGCTTGTCCCGTTTGATAACCAGCGAAAGCAAGCCCGCTTTGCTGGATTTGCAGGCTGCCGCGGCCCATCACCATGTACCTTTCCTCTGGGATGATGACGAGGTATCGGTTGGCTTTGGCAAAACCGCCATTACGTGGCCCGCGGGGCGTTTGCCTGACCCGAAAAGTGTAGATTGGTCAGCTATCAGTTCGATCCCGCTCGGTATTGTCACCGGTACCAATGGAAAATCTACCACCGTCAGACTGTCAGCGGAGATTCTGGCTGCTGCCGGACTTCGTGCCGGAATTACCTCGACTGATTACATACGGGTCGGTGAGGAAATACTGGATCGGGGCGATTATTCCGGTCCCGGCGGTGCACGTACTTTGCTAAGACACCCGAAATCCGAAGCCGTAGTGCTTGAAGTGGCACGCGGCGGCCTGCTGCGCCGTGGTATAGGTGTGGAGCGTGCTGATGCGGCGCTGATCACCAATATCGCAGAAGACCATATGGGTGAGTACGGCATCAATACGGTAGGTGAAATGGCCGAGGCCAAGTTCATTGTGCGGCGCGCATTGAGTCAGGATGCACCACTTATTCTGAATGCCGATGATCCGGAAAGTGTCAGGATGGCCGCAGCACTGGAAAACAGGATTATCTGGTTTGGGCTGGATGCCAGTCATCCGGTTTTACGGAGCCAGTTGGAAAAACAGGGTCAGGCGGCTTACCTGTCAGATGGTTGGCTGGTCCTCGCTGAAGGCGGCAAAGCCAGGAAAGTTGTGCGGGCTGAAGATATTCCCATCACCTTTGGCGGCGTGGCCCGATACAACATCAGCAATGCGCTTGGTGCCATGGCCTTGTGTTCCGTTCTGGGGGCGGATGACGAATCGCTGGCCACGGGGCTCAAGTCCTTCAGTGGTGATGCCAGTGTTAACCCCGGACGAGGCAACCTGTACGAGAAAAACGGCATACGGATTTTCATCGATTTCGCACATAATGAACACGGTCTCAAGGCGGTCGCCGATACTGTCAGGGCGTTCAAGGCTTCCCGGAACATCGTGTTGATGGGGCAGGCAGGTGACCGTACTAATGAGGAAATTGGCGCTTTCTTAAGCGCCGCATGCGAATTGGAGCCCGCGCCGCTGCTGGTCTGTGACTTTCCGGGTTACGAGCGTGGCCGCTTACCCGGCCAGGTGGCAGACTTAATATGCCAACTCGCCATTACTGAAGGTCTGCCGCAGGAAGCCGTGAAGCGGTTTGACAGCCCGGTTGAGGGTGTTCAATACGCACTGGGTTCTGCGCAGGAGGGTGATTGCATGGTGTTGCTGGCACTGACCCAGCGTGCTGAAGTGACGCATCTGGTCCAGGAATTTGTGGCAAAATAGAAAGATCCCTCAGGAACCCTGAATGGCTAAACTTTTTTTCAACTACTCTTCAATGAATGCCGGCAAAACCACGATTTTGCTGCAATCAGCACACAATTACCGTGAACGTGGCCTGATGCCGATGTTGTTCACACCAAAACTTGATGACCGTTTTGGTGTGGGTTGGATCAAATCAAGAATCGGTCTGCAAGCCAGGGCCACTATTTTCACATCGGAAGACGACCTGTTTGAAATCACGCTGGCACAACTGGAAGAACAGAATATCCACTGTGTGCTGGTTGATGAAGCACAATTCCTGAGTCGTGACCAGGTCTACCAGTTAAGCGAGATCGTCGACCGCTTAAATATCCCGGTCCTGTGTTTTGGTCTACGCACCGATTTTCAGGGTGAGTTGTTTGAAGGCAGCAAGTATCTTTTGGCCTGGGCCGATCAGCTGACTGAAATTAAAACCATCTGCCACACGGGCCGTAAAGCCAACATGGTGGTGAGGGTTGATGATGAAGGTTATGCCATAAAAGAAGGGGCGCAGCTAGAGATCGGCGGCAACGAACGTTACGTTTCGGTCAGTCGGGCAGAGTTCAAAAAAGTTTTTATCGGCGGTGAGCGTATCAAGTTTATTGAGCCGGTAGCCAACGAACCCGAAGACGGGAGCGCTGCGGAAAATGAACAAGAGAACGACAGGCTGCTATAGTCAGGTCATGAAGTCATCATTCAGGTGACGGGAGAGCGATGATGCGCTGGCTGTTGTTTTTGATCATTGTATTCGCGGTTCTTTGGTATATCCGAGGTATTGAAGAGGTCGAACCACCCCCGATCGAAGAGGGTATTATCGGCGGCCCTGTCAAGGCTCTGCACAAGGCGGAGGGGTTCGAAAAATCCTACCTGGATGCCACCAAAGAGCGTCAAAAGCAGATGGATGAACAGGTAGATAAAGACTCCGGGGGCTAGTGGTAAGCCAGGATATTGGTGTGGATGCTGTTAAGTCATCCAGCCTTGATTCAGGCGGTGATCAGACACGCAAAGATCGCTCACCTCACCTGTTAAGTTAAAGCCTGAAGCAGATCAGTGGAAATATCATCTGCGTCTTCGATACCCACTGATAACCTTAACAAACCAGCGGTAATCCCAAGCCGTTGGCGTTCCTGCTCAGACACTTTCTGGTGCGATGTCGCTACCGGCTGGCAAATCGTGGTTTCCACACCACCGAGACTGATTGCACAGTTCACCAGTTTCAGACGGCGGATATAACTGACCGGATCAATACCATTGGCCAACTCAAACGACAGCATGCCGCCAAAGCCCTGCATTTGCCGCTCTGCGATTTCATGACCCGGGTGGTCTTTCAGGCCCGGATAGTAGACCTTATTGATGTGCTCACTTTCATCCAGTCGCACGGCAACGATGGCCGCATTACTGCTTTGCCGGCTCACCCTGATCTCAAGTGTTTTAAGGCTTCGTTCCAGCAGGTAACAGTCCTGGGCATTCAGGCAGCCGCCATAGGCAACCGCGTGATCACGGACTTTCCGGATTAACATCGCAGAACCGTTGACGGTGCCGCAACACAGGTCACTGTGGCCACCGAGATACTTGGTACCACTGTGCATGACCAGGTCAAAACCATCTACCAGCGGATTCTGCAGAATGGGGGAGGCAAAAGTATTGTCAATGACTGTAAGAATCCCGCGGGATTTTGCGAATGCTGCAACCGTCGCCAGGTCTACGACCGTCAGTAAGGGGTTGCTGGGTGATTCCACAAAAATCATCCGGGTATCAGACCCGCAGGCCGCTGCAAGGGAGTCAACGGAGGGTTTCGTAAAGCTGTAGCTAATACCAAAACGCTCTAATTCGTTGACGATCAGGGCATGAGTGCCGCCGTACAAACCCTCGGTTAATACAATATGATCACCACTCGCCAGCAGTCCAAACAGGATGGCAGAGATGGCTGCCATACCTGAACTGGTGACCAGTCCCGCTTCGGCATATTCGAGTACGGTCATTTTTTCGGCAACCACGTCATGATTCAACGTGTTGAAATAGCGTGGATAACGAACTTCAGAATCATCCAGATACTCGATGGCGCTTGAAGACAGCAGTGGCGTATTCAGGCCTCCCATGTTGTTTTCACGATGGGTCCCTGCGTGTACGGCTTGTGTTGATTTTTTCAAAATAAATGCTCGGTTTGGGTAGTGATGATGGCTATTGTGAATCAGCGCTGACAGGCAGGGCAATAGTAACTTGACCTTTGACCGATGACTTTCTGTTTTACGGGTGAACCGCACTGGAAGCAGTCGCCTCCGGCGCGGTCGTAGACCAGTAATTCCTGGGCGAAATAACCCGGTGCTCCGTCTGAATTCACAAAATCCCGTAAGGTCGTACCACCCCGTCTTATCGCCCGGTCCAGTACGTCACGAATCGCTGCTACCAGGCCTTCATAGCGCTGTCTTGAAATACGTCCCGCGGCGCGTTGTGGATGAATTCCCGCCATGAACAATGCTTCGGAAGCATAGATGTTGCCAACACCTACGACGATATGGCCATTCATGATGAAGTTCTTGATCGCCACGTTTCGATTGCGGGATCGCTGGTACAAATAGTCTGCAGTGAATTCTCCGGACAAGGGTTCCGGGCCAAGGTTTCGCAGTAATTCATGCGATTGCATCTCACCATCCACCCATAAAAACGCACCAAAGCGGCGGGGGTCGTTGAAGCGCAGACACGCACCGCTATCCATCTCGACATCAACGTGATCATGTTTCTGCGGATCCACTACCTGCTGCAAAATGCGAAGAGAACCGGACATGCCAAGGTGTATGATCAACCCGCCTTGCTGAAGCTTCAGCAACAGGTATTTTCCACGTCTTTGGAGGCTGACAAACGACTGCCCCTCGGCCTTGCTGACCTGTGCAGGTACCGGCCAGCGAAGTCTTGGGTCGCGGACAATGACACGTGTAATCCGCTGACCAAGAAGGTGTGGCTCTATGCCCCTGAGGGTTGTTTCGACTTCTGGTAATTCGGGCATTTATACTCAAAACCTGTGGGGTTGCAGTATTGTAAACCGGCTGATGTTAGCATTTGATCCTATGGATGATATTACACTGGTTGGCATTGATACGGGCGGTACTTTTACCGATATCGTCGTACTTGAGCGCGGCTTAAAAGCCAGCAGTATGCGGCACTGTAAAGTGCTTTCCGACCCGTCAGACCCATCCAGGCCGATTGTTGAGGGATTGAAAAAGCTGGGTCTGGAAAACCAGGAGTTACAGATTATTCATGGCACCACCGTTGGCACCAATGCAGTGCTGGAAGGCAAGGGTGCACGTGTTGCCTATGTGACCAGCGAGGGTTTTGCAGATGTGCTCACCCTTGGACGCCAGGAAAGGGAGCAGGTCTATCAACTCAGGCAAGCCGAAACAGCACCACCCGTGCCCATGGACCTTTGCCTTGAAGTGTCAACCCGTATTTCTGCAGATGGCAGCTTGCTGACTCAGAGCAGTGATGAAGAACTGACACAACTCAAGAACAGTCTTGAGGTACTTGAGGTTGAATCAGTAGCCATTAACCTGTTGTTTTCCTTTTTAAGACCGGAAGAGGAACAACGAATTGCCGAAAAGCTCGATGGCCACTGGTTTGTGTCTCGCTCCAGCAGAATCCTGCCAGAGGTAAAGGAGTACGAAAGGGGTATGGCGACCTGGTTGAATGCCAGTGTAGGACCGATCATCTTCCGTTACCTGAATCGCCTTCAGACCCGTTTGCCCGGTGCCAGCATCGCGGTTATGCAAAGTGCCGGAACGACCATCGCGGCAGACCAGGCCGCAGATCAGGCCGTTCGTTTATTGCTGTCCGGCCCAGCCGGTGGCTTGGCCGCAGCCCGTAGCATAGCTCGGCAAACCGCTAATCCCCGGCTGATGAGTTTTGACATGGGCGGCACGTCGACTGACGTCTCCCTTTTCAATGGTGAAATCCCATTGACCGGACATTGCCGGCTTGGTGCCTGGCCGCTGTCGATCCCCTCGGTAGATATTCATACCATTGGTGCTGGCGGTGGTTCAATCGCCCGGGTGGACAAAGCCGGAATGTTATTGGTGGGTCCGGAGTCGGCGGGCGCCAGTCCCGGACCGGCCTGTTATGCGCAAGGCGGGCCACGGGCCACGGTAACGGATGCCAACCTGGTGCTCGGCCGGATTCCGGAAGCCACTCTGCTGGGAGGATACCTGCCGCTGGATTTAAAGGCGGCGCAGCGGGCTGTCGCAGAATTGGCAAAAGATATGGGCTGCGATGTACTGGATGCGGCCCGGGGTATAGTGCGGCTGGCCAATGAACATATGGCGCGGGCCTTACGGGTTATCTCCGTTGAGCGTGGATATGATCCGGCTGATTATGCCCTGTTATGTTTTGGAGGGGCAGGTGGTTTGCATGCCTGTGACCTTGCTGAGTTATTGGGCATGGAACGTATCATCATTCCGGCCCGGGCAGGTGTGTTTTCGGCCATGGGTATGCTGGTCAGTGAGCCTGGCAGGGAGCTGTCAAAGGCAGTGCTGGCACCAATGGCAACTTTGACCGACGATGATATCCGCCAGTGGTTCCAGTCGCTTGAGACCGACGCAAGAACACAGTTGATCAACGAGGGTTGCGAGGCCGATAGCGTGACATTCAGACGCCAGCTTGAGCTTCGTTACAAGGGCCAGAGCGCAACCATCGGCATCAACTGGTCAGGTGGAGGTGATCATGAAGCAACTTTTCATGAAGCACATGAAAAGGCCAGTGGTTTGCGTTTGCCACATCCGGTTGAGTTGGTGAATTTACGTTTGAGTGCCCGGGCCCCAGCAGTTCTTAAATCGATCGACATACGACAGCAAGAAACGGGTTCCAGTGTGATCGATATGATCCACATGGCTGAGCTTTCCACCAAGGTGCGGTCGTGCAATCGCCACGATTTGAAGGGCGATGAACCATTGCAAGGGCCTTACATTCTGACAGAGTCGGTAGCAACAACCTGGATCAAACCGGCCTGGTCTTTTAAATCAGATGTATGGGGCAACCTGCTTCTTTACCATCAGGCCGGAAGCTGATTCAGCCGCAAGCAATCATTGACTCTTGCGGCGCATTTCTTAAAAGGCGCACGTCAGAAATGCTCAGTTTGAAAGCGCCCGTTGTCGCCACCACCAACGGCGCGATGATATTGCCCAGGTTAGCACCAGCCTGTTCAAAACAACTTAGTTTCAAGCTGATCCGAAACCACTGTTTTTCCGGAACACTCTTGAGCAGCTTTGTCATATCCAGGGAACCGGCGCACGGATATCCACAGTCCATCTTGATGTCGACTGATTTTTTTGGTTTTTTATCAACACGGATCACCATGCTAAGGGAACCACCCTGTTCTGACAGTTCGCGATAATCCCGGGGGTTATCTTCCTGCCAGTAAACCTGGCCAAGGCCATTTTTCCATACTGCCTGGATTGCGTCTGCTTTACCCTCGTTGTCGATTCTATTCACCGTGACGACCTTGCTTTTATAAGACGTCGTGACCGGACCGCTCACAGGAACCATCCAGTTATTGCTGCTACCAAGGTAAATTCGCCAGGGTGCGCCGCCGGAGGCGGAGAAAACGACTTCATCAGCTTGCGCGAAAGCTACGCCGGAAAGCAGGCTTATCAACAGCAGGCAGAACGAGCGGCTTGTTGTTTTGCCAACGGATTTGAATTTGCTCAGGTTTGTCATGGTTTTAACGCTCCAGATTTTGAATTAACCGTTAGTCCAGGTAGCTTAGTCCATATCCAAGGGCGAAAAGCGGTTTCCGGCCGCTCTTTCTATGATGTGCAATGTCGTCGGAGTATTCCGGCCAGGAAAAAGAAAGCCTGCCCTGGAAGTCAAAATCTCCAAACAGGACGTCGGTGACACCCTGACCTTCCGTTCCAGGCAGCCAGGCGGCCACAAACGCAGTCGCCAGGTCCATCTCCTGGTTTACTACCAATGGTCTTCCTGAAACCAACACCACTACTACGGGAATTCCTTTTGTAGCTATGGTCTTAATTGTTTGCAGGTCTTCCGGGTGGAGACTGGCAAGTTCCAATGTATTTCCGTAGGGCTGCCGCACATTCATAATACCCTTGATTTGCGAACCGGCCTCTACAAGGACATGATCGCCGGTGCGCACATCTCCCATGCCTTCTGCATAGGAACACTCACCGATAACGACGATGGCGACATCGTGTAAATGCGGATCAGCATCAGCACCATCAGACTCAGTACTCAAAACCGCCGTTGAGGACACCTGTTTGATGCTGTCCCATATTGATGTACCACCCTTAACCAGCTCATTGCCGCAAGAGCCCTGCAGAGCGATGCTGAAACCACCGCACTGGTGGCCAAGGTTGTGTGCGTTTTTGCCTGCGACCAGTATCCGGGCATGCTTTGTCAGTGGCAATAGGGACGCCTGGTTTTTCAGCATGACGAGAGATTTCCGCACCGCTTCACGGGCTACAGTCCGGTGTTGCGGGCCACCAAAGCTGTGGTGGTTTGACCAGGACCTTTCTGACGGACGTGGTTTTTCGAACAAGCCATAAGCAAGTTTCACTTTTAAGATCCGGCGCACAGCGTCGTCGATCCTTTGCATGGAAACTGTGCCACGTTGTGCGTGTCGTTTCAGGTGAACGATAAACTCTTTCCATGACTCAGAAATCATGAACATATCAATACCGGCATTTACTGCCATGGCAACTGCTTCGTAGTAGTCCTCGGAAAGATAGTCAATGCCATCAAAGTCGGAAATGACAAATCCATTGAATTGTAATCTGGTTTTCAGAACATCGGTGAGCAGGTACTTGTGCGAATGGCATTTATCGCCGTTCCAACTGTTAAAAGACACCATGACAGTCAGTACACCCGCATTGATGGCGGTGTTATAAGGTGTCATGTGTGTTCTTTCCAGATCGGTCAATGTGAGAGTGGTTTCACCCTGGTCGATACCATTGTTAGTGCCTCCATCACCGACCCAGTGTTTTACACAGGCCACCACACCATCGTTGTCCAAAGAACCCTGAAACCCTTTAACAAATTCCCCTGCGAAGGATGCGACGATCGCAGGGTCTTCGGAATAGCTTTCGTATGTCCGGCCCCACTGAATATTGTTTGCAACGGCGAGCATCGGTGCAAATCCCCACTCAACGCCTGTAGCGAGAAGTTCACGTGCAGTGACCGTGGCGACACGCTTAACCAAATCCGGATCATTGGCTGCGCCAAGACCAATATTGTGCGGAAACAGGGTCGCACCCTCGACATTACAGTTCCCGTGAGTGGCATCTACGCCATAAATGATGGGGATTGCCATATGCTGAGCATCTTGCGTCATCGATGCAGCCCAAAAAGCATCATTCATGTTCACCCAGTCTTCCGGCTGATTGTTGCCGGGGCTCGATCCGGCACCACTCAGAACACCGCCGAGGTGATACTGCATCACATCTTCCGGGGTTAGGGTCATCCGCTCGGCCAGCGTCATCTGCCCGATTTTTTGATCGAGGGTCATTTCAGACAGCATTGCCTCAGCTCTCTGGCTGATGGTTTGGTCTTGTAGAATTGAACCCTTCATTGCATAAAATCGTCTGTGCTCAAGACTGTGTAGTCATTTGTAGGCATACTTAAAGTATTGGAACCTAGTGTATCGGTCGCCTTTATGCTGTGAACTGTATTTGCGTCAGGTTGGACCAGAAACACGACAACAGGGAATTTAGTGGGTAGCAACTCCTATCCCATTTACATGTAACGGCCAAAAAAGAGAGGGGTAGCAGGGAATTGATCAATCGATCTTCAAATCAGTTCGAGGCGATCGTAAACGCTGTCTACAATAGTCGTACCTACCAGTTCTGGTTGATGCAGATTATCGGCTGGGGGGGACTCGGCATGGTGACATTTTTCAGTCTGACGCTGTGGTACGCCACCGCGACCTGGTCCCATGTCTCCCACACCATCGTGCAATCCCTTCTTGGAATGCTGCTATCCGTACCGTTGCACTGGGTCTGCCTGGCGGTTTGGCAGCGATCGATGTTGACGCGCTTCGGCTGGAGCCTGCTGGCGGTCGTTGTGTTGTCTTTGCTATGGACAGCGTTACGAATTTACACCTTCATGTTAATTACGGGATCAGGGGGTATATGGGCAGATTTTGGTGGCTGGTATTTCTCCTCTTTCCTTGTCTATTTGTGCTGGGTGGCGCTTTATTACGGCAATAAATATTATTACCAGGCCGAGCTGGAGTACGCTAAAAGAAAGGACGCGGCAGTTGCTGTCAAAGAAGAGCAATTAAAAAGATTGAATGCTGAAGCCGATGCAAAAAGCGCGCAATTGGGTATGTTGCGTTACCAGTTAAATCCTCATTTTCTATTTAATACACTCAATACCATCAGTGCCCTTGTGAAGTTCAAGGAAAACGAAAAAGCGCACCGGATGATTACACAGTTAGGTCATTTTTTGCGTTACTCAATGGATAATGATCCGGCATTGAAAATCTCTATGCAGCAGGAAGTTGAAGCCCTGATGTTGTACCTGGATATTGAACAAACGCGTTTTGGCGAACGGCTGACCTTGCAGTTTGATGTCGACGAGCAAGCCAGCCAGGCGCAGGTTCCAAGTCTGTTGTTGCAACCCCTGGCTGAAAATTCGATCAAATATGCGATAGCGGCCAATGAGAGCGGCGGCACCATCAGTCTCCGGGCAACCGTGCAGGACGATGAGCTACACATCGAACTGGCAGATAACGGTCCCGGTACAGCGGGTAACCGGCCAACACCAAGAATAGGCAGGCGGGTGGGTCTGCACAATACGCTGGAACGTCTGAAAACACTTTATAATGATGCTTATACGTTTGATATTAAACTGCGCGCGTCGGGTGGTTTGAAGATCAACATCCGTATCCCGTACGATCCTGTATAGAGGCCCATGGTCAAGCTAAAAACGATTGTTGTTGATGATGAAACGATGTCACGCAAGCTGATATTGTCATGTCTTGAAGAGTTGCCTGAGATAGAGATTCTGGCCGAGTGCAGCAATGGACGCGAAGCAGTGGCAACGGTGTTAGAGCTGGAGCCTGATCTGATGTTTCTTGATATCAGGATGCCAGGCTTGAATGGTTTTGACGTGATCAAAAAAATCCAGCCGGAGTTGTTGCCGATGGTGATTTTTTGCACTGCTTATGAGCGTTATGCATTGGATGCGTTTGATGTGCACGCTGTTGATTACATTGTCAAACCACTGGATGAGCAGCGTTTGCAGTTGGCTGTGAAACGGGCCGTTGCCCGTTTTCATGAGGAACAGCACCTGGGTGAAAACAAAGCCTTATTGCTCGGTGCTATTGATTCAATCACAACGGATGTCACTGAACATGAACCGTTGCTGGATGAGCCCGGGGTCAGTTCATCACCGGTGGAACCGGTGCGGAAAATCACCATCAAGGATCGTGACTCTATCAGGTTGATCAAGGTTGATACCATCGCCTGGGTTGATGCCGCAGGAGACTATATGTGTGTCCATGCAGAGGGCGAGACGTACATCATGCGCTGTACAATGAAACAACTGCTCAAGGACCTTGACGATTCCGTATTCAAGCAGGTGCATCGCTCCACCATCGTTAACCTGAACTGTATTGAGGAAGTTATCCCGCATACCAAGGGAGAGTACTTCCTGCAAATTGATCAAGGTGAGCGGATCAAGGTGAGCCGTAAGTATCGTGGTGCAATAAAAACGTTTCTTGCTTCGATGAATCGGCCCTGATTTTTTCTGCCATTTCTTAAACGCGACGCAAATAGCAAGACCAAAACGCTATCTTGCCGGTGTGATTGAAGGCCGTTCAATTACGCCGGTGAGTATCTTTGTCCATTTGATCTCATCGCTGGTCCGACTCATCGTTTTCACATTGTTTAAGACGCACGGGTCAGTAAACTGCCGGACTATTGGTGATAAAACTATCCGCCAAGAAATTAGTTGGGGGAAATATGAGAGGGATAACATGTTCAAACCAACATTCCACCGGGCACTATTCACCCTTTTAGCATTCGCAGCCATCAGCCCGGTTATCTCGGCGGAAGAGTTAATTCTTGAAGAAGTCGTTGTAACTGCCGTCAGGCGCGATACCAACCTGATGGAAACTCCGCTGGCAGTTTCGGCACTTACCGCCGATGCCCTGGCCCGGGAAGGCGTCAATAATATTCTCAATGTCGGCAACCTTGTGCCAAATATGCAGGTGGGCTTGTCACCTTCAGACTCCGGCGTATCGATTGCGATCCGGGGTATTACATCAAATAATTTCACCGAGTTGGGTGACCCCACTGTCGGTATTCACTTCGATGGTATCTATTCGCCGAGACCACAGGGTGGCCTGGCTTTACTGTTCGATGTGGAACGTATCGATATACTTCGCGGACCGCAGGGAACCCTGTTCGGTCGCAATTCAACAGCCGGAACCATCAACGTTATCAACGCAAGACCGCAATTTGAAGAGGTCGCCGGCTCGGCAGAGCTTGAAGCAGGCAATTATTCAAACCGGGCCTTCCGTGGCTGGTTAAATATTCCGGCGACAGAAAACCTGGCGTTTCGTGCATCCTTCATGGCACAAAAAGCTGATACCTATCTCAACCAGGAAATGGATGAGTATGATCTCAATTGGGATGTCGATCTGGATGGCAATACCGATGGGCCGAATGATGTTCCAGCCGATGGTATACCCAATACAGACCAACGCAGGAACCATCATCAAAAAGATTCCCGCGCCTACGGCAGCATTGATCGCTGGGCTGGCCGTATGAGTATGCGCTGGACCCCAACGGATGAGACCGACTGGTTGCTTACCTATGAATATTTCAAGGACAAAAGCCCGGGTGTGCCCTTCCTGAAAGATTGCCAGAAAGCAAAAGGTACTTTTTTTGCATGCGATCACGACGAATTTGACGTCAGGATTAATACCCCTGGTGAACTGGACATGTCAATCAAGACCATCCGGTCTGAGTTTGTTTGGGATATGACAGAGTCTGTTTCTGCAGAGTATCGCTTTGCGCATTCAAAGCAGGATCGTTCACAATTATTCGATCAGGATGGTGGCGCATTTACCGACCCTGATCACCCCGGATACGGTATTGCCATTGAAGGCACCATATTTGGTGGCGTCAACGGGGTTTTAATTCGTGATCCACAGGCATTCATTGATCGTGGTTTTGATCCGGTAGCGATGCAGCCATTTGATGACCTCGCCCTGGAAACCGAGTACTCAAACTATAAATCAACGGTTCACGAGATCATTTTCAAGTCAGAGACAGATTCGGACCTGCAATGGCTGGCGGGCTATTTTTATCTGAAAGAAGACAATGAAATCAAGTTCAATGTGGAAATCCCGTTTTGCTGTGCCTTCATCCGTCCGCTTGCCCAGTCCTTTGTACAACCCAAAAGAACGGTTGAGTCCCAAGCGCTTTTTGCCCAGTTTGATTACAGTGTTAATGACCGGCTCAACCTGACTGCAGGTTATCGTTATACCTGGGATAAGAAAGCGGACAAGAATGGTTCAACCCACTCTACCACGGGTTACTGGACCAACCCCGGTCTGTATTCTGAAAACCCGGATGATACATTCTGGTATGAGAGCTGGACGTTTATTGGTGACGGAATTCCCTATTACGGTTTCGATCAGCCGTACTGGGCCGATTACTATCAATCTGATGACCTCGGCCCCAACGATGGCACGCTTGGTGCTGATTTTACAAGCCGAGTTCCTGGCACTGATAACAGTCATAAAGCCGATTGGGGTAAGGGTACCTGGAGACTGGGGTTCGACTACATCGCGAGAGATAACCTGTTTTTCTATGGTTATGTGGCCACCGGCTATAAAGCAGGCGGTTTCGGAGACAATGTAGATACCTGTGAATGTGGTAACTGGACCACCTTTGATTACGATCCTGAAACCGTCACCACCTATGAGCTGGGTTTCAAGTCCACTCTGGCAGATGGCAAACTGAACCTGCTGGGTACCGTCTTTTACAGTCATTACGATGATATGCAGAGGACGTTTTTCGCTATCGTGGGTGAGAGCATCAACAGTGGAAATGATATTGGTACCAACCTGACCACCAATATTGCGAAATCCACCATTAGCGGTTTTGAACTCGAATTGGACTGGTACCCCTACGAAGGTGGTCGCGTATACGGCTGGCTCGCTTATCTTGATGCCGAGATCAAAGACATGCCTGCCGGTGACGGGTGGTTCTGTTTTGAGCGTGCTCTTTTAGGTCTTACAGAGTGTCCGCCTGAGGTTGATAATTCCGACCCCAATGCACCCAACATCCGGCCCACCAACTTCAAAGGCAATCAACTGCCCTGGTCACCCGAGTGGTCGGCAACGATTACCGCAGAACATAACTGGTACTTTGATAATGGTTTGCGCCTGAGTCCAGTTGTCACGATCCACTGGCAGGATGAGATATTTTTCCAGGATAACAACTTTGATGAAGGACCCTTCCACAGCGGTCAAAAGGCGTACACAACGGTGAACGCGTCTTTGCGATTGATCAATGAAGAAAATCGTTGGGGCCTGGAACTCTATGTTTATAACGCTTTCGATGAGCGTACACGAAACTGGGCTGATTATGGCCCGGGGTACATCAAGTCGAGCTACGCACCGCCGCGTTCATATGGAATGAAATTTCGTTATGATTTCTGATGTCACATCAACTTAGCAGGAAAAATAAAATGAAACGATTAGTAAAAAATATTCTGATATTGTTAGCTACAACCTTAATAAGCAGCCCAGCATTTGCTGTAATTGAATTCAGCGATGATTTTGAAAGCTACAACCTTCCCGATGGCGGTGTTATTGGCGGCGGTTGGATCTGGTTTCTTAACGCCTATCCAATTTTTCCGGTCTGTGATGGCTACCTATTTGGTTTTGGACCCAATCCTGCTCCAAATAGCAACGACCCATACTACGTTTCCAATATTGGCGAAGGAGACACGGGTAAGGCACTGAACGTATTCAGCGATTACGGTAGTGACCAGCACCCTCTCGGCAATTGTGTAGAAACAAATGTATTCCAGGAGCGTTTGCTTACTGCCTCGGACGCCGGCCAGTACACATTCGGGTTCGATACCCAGGTAACGGACGCACTGGGCCAAGATGTACAAACGTATGGATTCATAAAATTGATTAACCCGAACCCTCCATATGAGACGTTTGTTTTCGAGAAAACTCCGACAGAAACCGGGGGAGCAAAATCTCTCTCACTGAGCCTGACTGCAGACGACGCTGGAAAACTTGTGCAGTGGGGGTTCGCAAACATTGCGTCTAATTATCTGCCCTCAGGCCGTTTTTATGACAATGTGGAATTCGCCCCGGCCGTAGTAGCGCCGCCACCAGAAAATGAAGATGTTGACGGCATACCAATACCTACCTGGGCGCTTTTCGGTATAGCCGGATTGCTGGCGTATTTTGGTGGATCACAGTTGCGCTCCCGCAAAAAAGGGTGAGTAGCGTAACCTTACAGAAACAAAGGAAAATAGTATGAGTAAATATGTTTGTAAATTAACGATGGTGTGCAGCGCGTGTCTGCTGTTGGGTGGCTTCAGCAGCCAGGCTGCAGCAGATCCGTTCTTCACCGACGATTTTGAGGACCGCTTACAAGATCAGGCCCTCATCGGCAACAACTGGACATGGTATGACCAGTGGTTTGCAGAAGACGGCTGCACGGGTGATGCCACCGCCGGTTTTGGACCATTCGATGATGGCGACGGAAGTGACTATGAGGCGGCAAACCGTAACTTCTTTACCGTTCCGGAGGGGACTGGCGATTACTATCGTGCAGGGCTCGAAGTTCCGGCCTGGGATGGCGCACTGACCAACATGTTGCGGGTCTACGGCAACCAGTACAACACCAACGGGAATTGTCAGCGGACATTGATTTTTCAGGAAATGAACGCGCCGGAGGCCGGTAATTATGTATTCTCATTTGACGTAGCCCAGGATAGAGACAGTGCACCTGCCAACGCTGAGGTCACAGCGGCTTTTGTCAAGGTTCTGGATCCAGCAAATGGTTTTGCCACGGTTCTGTTTGAGA
>JASJFX010000076.1:0-7531 GCA_033791845.1 Lysobacterales bacterium
CCTTACTCAATCGTGATTGAGGAACGTGAGTTTATGCGGGGGGATATGCTAAACCTGCCTTTGGCCGCCGGTGGGGGAGCCGCAGTCCGGTTTACCCCAAATGGAAAGCTTGCGCGCACAATAGCTGGCTCCCAGCAAACCAGGCTGCGGGTGCGAAATGAGTAAAGTGGGGATCTTCTCCATCAAGCTGCGATGACGGCCCTTGTTTTCAAAACCGGATCGGAAACTGCTGGAATTAAGCAGATCCGGATAACGTTTTACAATACCACCGGCCAGGTAGATACCGTCAAACGCTCCCAGTGTCAGCGCCTGGTTGCCGGCAACCTGCCCCAGTGCTTCGAAGAACAACTGCGTAGCCTCTACCGCAAAGGAATCCTCATTGGCCAGTACCCGGGAAAATATTTCTGCAGCTGTAATTTCGATGACGGGTTCTCCACGAATCTTGCGCAGGGCCCAGTAAATGTTTTCAAGTCCCGGACCGGATATCAACCGCTCGCTCGAAACACGGTCAAAACGCTGTCGTAACTGCTCTAGCACCTTGAACTGCAGCACGGTTTCAGGCGCGAAACCTGCATGACTGGCTTCACCAACGATCGGGTAAATACCTTTATTCCGAACCAGCAATCCACCGGCACCCAGGCCGGTTCCCGGTCCTAACACCCCGAACGTCAGGTCCCCCTGTCTATCCGGCTCAAATGGCACCAGTCCGATTGTTGCAACATCATTTTCTTCTAACATCGGAATTGAATAGGCAATGGACTCAAAGTCATTCAGTAATTGCACACTGGATGAGACGAATTTTTCCTTGAGTGCGTGACTGTCAATCACCCAGTGATTGTTGGTAAAACGTACGCAGTCATCTACAACCGGACCGGCTGCTGCAAGACAAATAACATCGGGCTCGCCACAACCGCTGCGCTCGAGATAATCTGCAACCCCCTGCTCTGCCGTTTCATAATCAGCACAAGCCAGTGTCAGCTCATTGGAAAAACCACGAGCACCGGGCGTAGCCAGCGCAAAACGTGCGTTGGTACCGCCAATGTCACCGATCAGGAGGCATGGATCAGTCATTAATGTTCACCTGCATGCAGCTTTTAAAGATTGAAAAACCATGGAATTAATACGCTATTCCAGCCAGTCGTGCAACTGCTTGTAGAGTTCCGTCCGCCCCAGCATTTCGATATGACCGGTCTCAAAACCGAGCCATTGACGGCTGTCAGGAATCTTCAGCGTAGTGGCCGGGTTCCTGCTGCGTCCAAGCGCACTATCGACCGGTACGAGACCATCGCCTATCAAACGTTCATGAATCCGGCTCGGCTTTTTAGCCAGTGTGGCTGCCATCGCATAACATTCAACATCGATCGGGAGCGGCACAAAATCCGGTGCTTCATCCAAAATGCTGCCGTGTCGCAGGTCTGAGATACCCGCACTACGTCTTTTGGCAACACGTGTGAACGGCGCCGCATAAGGGCTCAGATCCATCGCGAAATTAACCCAGTTACTACCGCGTTCAAGCGGGGCACCATGATGTGGTGTACCGATAAATACCAATTTGCTGAGGTTCTGCAACCAATTGTGACCGGCCTGGCGGCCATAGTGACAGGCGCTTCTCGCGACCAGGCCGCCCATGCTGTGTCCTGCAATCGTCAATTCACACATGTCA
Source organism: Lysobacterales bacterium (assembly GCA_033791845.1). Classification (GTDB taxonomy): domain Bacteria; phylum Pseudomonadota; class Gammaproteobacteria; order Xanthomonadales; family SZUA-36; genus SZUA-36. The sequence continues at coordinate 1,664 of JASJFX010000076.1, forward strand.
GCAGGCCAATTGCAAAGCAGGTCCTCCAGCCTTGCGGCCAATTCACGGCCATTGCTCGCGATGGGCAGACCGGTGTTATAACGCAGGTAAAGCGGGGTGTAGCCAAGCTCCCTGGCGAGCACCTCGCCGTGATTGACACCATCGCGGGTCCAGTGTTCATCGTTGAGACATAGTCCGTGTATGAACAACAGTATTTTTCCATTGGCTGCAGGCACCGCAACCGCTTGTTCCGGATCCAATTCAATTCCCTGGTGGCGAAAACTCATTTTGGCAGCGAGCGGATTATTTGTTTCTACCAGGTAATCACCATACACACCATTAATCGCCGCGATCAAAGCATCACGCGTGGCGGTCGACGGCGTCTCCGGAAGCAGTGCCATAACAGGAGCCATGCCTGCATCGAGCCCGTGACCAAGCAAACGGGTTGTGCCACGTATACTACGGTAAACGAACCCCGTCAAAGCGCCGGTACGACCTGCGCGTGAAGCGCCAAGAGGCGGGTGAGCCAACTGGATCGTGTGGTGCATCTTTTCAACCAGATCGGTAACACCGACCGTCGCGTCCACGGCCAGGCGCATGACACCGCGAAGATCGGAGGCATTCCCCCGGTTGATAATGCTCATATAAAAGCCATCAAGCTTCAGTTAAAACAGGGCTTTCCGCAGCGACTGGTCTGTCGGCGATTGTATCCCTGTCACGCATCATCAACCATCGAACCAACGCAGGTATGAGAACAATTGCAGCAACCATGTTGGCGAGGAAAATAAACGACAGAAGAATACCCATATCAGCCTGAAACTGTAACGAGGAGAAGGCCCAGGTGCCCACACCGGCGCCCAGTGTGAAACCGGTGAAAATCACTGCACGACCGGTCAGCCTGAGTGTTCGGTAATAGGCTTCGCGTAAATCGAAACCTTCCTTGAGATGAATATCCAGCCGGTTATAGATATAGATACCATAATCCACACCGATACCAACACCCAGTGCAACGACCGGTAAGGTATTCACCTTCAGACCGATGCCGTAGATCGCCATCAGGGCCTCAGCCAACGTTGAAACAACGACCAGCGGTAATACGATACACAGGGTGCCCAGCACTGTCCGGTAAGTTATCAGGCAGAGAATGATGATGGAAATAAAAACCAGCGCCAGCATGGGCTTTTCTGCTGCCGCGATATCTTCATTGGTCGCCGCCATCACGCCGACGTTGCCGGTCGCCAGGCGAAACTGCAGACTCTCTGGTGATACATCATCTTCGCTTGCCATTTCTTCGAGGACTTCGTGTTCCAGCTTCAGGTTGAGATCGCCCATATTCATTTCGTCACGTAATTCCTTGACGCGACTAACGATCCTGGCAATGGTTTCAGCCCGGTGATCGGTTGTGAAAACCATGATAGGCATGGCGCTGCAGTCCGTATTCAGCAAACCCGTAGCCGTGTCGATACCACTCAGGGCCTGACGCAATACGTAGTTATCCCTGGGTAAAATACGCCACTTGATATTGCCTTCGTTCCAACCCGAATTAACCACCTTCGCCACCATCGGCAGGGTAATCACTTTTTGCACACCGGGTACGTTGGACAGGTTCCAGGCGAAGCGATCCATGGTTTCCATGACCTGGTAATTTTCTGTGCAGGCATTGGCAGTGGTTTCAGCAACCACGGTCAGCACATCCACACCCAGGGAGAAACGCTGTGAAATTAAAAGAGCATCCTGATTATAACGCGCCTGCGGTCGCAGTTCCGGCACACCGACTTCGGAGTCTCCAATTTTCATACCCTGCGCAAACCACAGGCCGCCCAAAAACAGCACGACTGCCACTGCAATTGCCCAGGCGGCACGTTTAGGCTCGGTAAATCCTGCCAGGTATTCCCACAACGGAGACTTATCTGAAGCCTCTTTGATCATACGCTCGCGATATTTTTGAGGGTTCTTCAGCTTTACCCAGGATAGCAATACCGGCAACAGCAGCAAATTGGTCAGGATGATGACCGCGACACCAATGCTGGCGGTAATGGCCAACTCCTGGATAATGCGAATACTGATAAACAAAATTGTCAGGAATCCGATCGTGTCGGATACCAGTGCGATGACACCAGGCGCCAATAGCTTCTTGATGGTCTCGCGCGAACCATGCATGGGTGACCGACGCGGGATATTTCTGATCTGCTCGGAAGTATGAACCCCACTTTTAACCCAATCATCCGGTGTACGGCCACCAAACTCTTTTTCCACAGTCCACGCACTGATTTTTTGCACACCATGGCTGACACCGATGGCAAAAATCAGGAAAGGCGTCAAAATATTCATCGGATCCAGGCTGTAGCCCAGCAGGCTCAATATTCCCATCTGCCAGATCACGGCAACCAGTGAGCAGGCCAACGGCAGCGCTGTTAACCAGACAGATCTCGAATACATGTAAAGCAGGAAGGCGGTCATCACCAGGGCGATCAGGAAGAACCAGCCTACTGCCTGGGCCCCATCGGATATGTCGCCAACGATCTTGGCAAAACCGATGATATGAACCGTGTAATTCTCATTTTCAAACTGGGTACGGATGGCCTCGAGTTGCGCAGCGACATTGCGGTAATCCAGTTTTTCCCCGGTCTGCGGGTTCTCCTCCAGCAGGTTGGCCCAGACCATGGCACCGGAAAAATCAGCCGAAACCAGGCGCCCCACCTCGCCCGACTTGACGATATTTGAACGCACCTGCTCAAACATTTCCTCCGAAGGGGCATAGTCCGATGGAATGACATTGCCGCCGGCAAAGCCGTCCTCCACGATCTCGACAAATCGGACGTTGGGTGTGAATATCGAACGCACACTGGCACGGTCAACACCCGGTATAAAAAACACTTGGTCGGTGATGGTTTCGAAAGATTCTAAAAATTCCGGCGTGAACATATTGCCATCGCGCGCAACCAGCGCAACCAGCACGCGATTGGCGCCGCCAAATTCTTTTTCGTACTGCAGGAAGGTCTGCATGTACTCGTGTTTAAGCGGTAACTGCTTTTTGAATCCGGTTTCGATGCGCAATTGTGACATTGCGAACATCATGCCGATGGTTATGACCAGGAAAAGAGCAACGATGCCATAACGATTGTTAATCAGGAAGGTGGCAATATGGTGCAGGCGTGTATTTTCAGAGTTACTCATCACCCTCTCCCTGTTTGACTGTTTCAGGATAGCGGTGCACACCATCCTCGCCGACCAGCAGGAAGTTACCGTCTCCAACCGAAAGCACTGAGGAAAAATCCACCCCGCTCGAATGGTGATGGACACGGAAACCACTGGAGTCGTCCCTGATCAGCAAAACTCCACTATTGGCGCCCAACACAACAAGTTCTTCAAATTCGGCAGCACCCGAAACACTCGACTCCGAACCCGTTTTTACTTCGGTCCAGTTGGAACCAAAATCACAGCTTTCCAGGACGTGACCACGCAGACCATAAAACAGCATGCAGTCATCGGCTGTTTTGAGTGCTCCCCACATCGACCCCTGGTAAGGCATATCGATGGCTTCCCACGTTTCGCCACTGTCGAAACTGCGATATGAATACCCGGCTTCACCCGCAATAATCCAACGGCCATCACCAAAATCCAGAAGACTGTTGAGGTGATAATCTATCTCTTCGTCCACCGTCACTTCGTCCCAGGTCTTACCACCGTCGCTGGTATGAAGGTATAAACCATAAGAGCCAATAGCAACACCATTGTTTTTGTCTGTGAAGTAGATATCCATCACTGCCTGGTTGCGCTCGGGATCAGAATATAACTGTGTCCACGTTTTGCCATTATCCCCACTTGTGAGAATGACCGCATCATGCCCGGCAGCCCACAAGCGGCCGTCGATACCGAAGACGGTGGTCAGGGTTGAACGGGTGGGTACATGTTCGGCCTGTTTCCAGTTTTGACCATCCGTTGAGGTCACAATATGCCCACGCTCACCCACCGCCACCAGGACGTTTCCGGAACGGGCGATATCGAGCAACATGGATTTTGTGGCCAGCGGCATTTGTTCCGCATACTCAACATCCACGTGGTGATCCGCAGTTGCAGCAAGGGAAAACCATCCTGCAACGAGGGTGGTACAGATGATCGAAACAAACGTATTTGATCTTGTCATTGGGTGATTATGATTCCTGCCAATGGAAAAGGCCGGCAAAGGCCGGCCCTTTCTATCTGCTTAGCGGCGGCCGCGTGTGCGCAGCGCCTGTGGCGTGAACTGAGTTGGCGCCAGCTCGACATTAAAGGTATTTACCGCGGTGGTGTTGTCAAAACCCTGTGCGACATACCTGCCGGACTGCAGATCCATATGTGTTTCAATGGTTGACCAGATGGTCGGCACATCATAATAGTTGATCATGTGACATTCCGATGCGCGCCACAATTGCAGACGTCCGTCGTAATGATCGATCAGCGCAATCTGGTAGCTGTCTTCATCAAGATAGTAGGTACGCTTCGCATTGATGTGCCGCATGCCTTCTTTCAGATTGGCGTCGATAACCCACACACGGTGTAATTCATAACGCATCAGATCGGGGTTCAGGTGACCCGGCTGAACGAATTCATCGTTAGTTATGCCTTCTGCATGGGCGCCGTAGGAGTTGTAGGGAATGTACATTTCCTTTTTGCCAACTACGGTCCAGTCAAAGCGGTCCATGGCGCCGTTAAACATATCGGTCATGTCATTGGTACGCAGACCATCGGACGCGGTACCGGGATTGTCATAAGCAACGTTCGGTGCCCGCCGTACCCTGCGTTGACCCGGATTGTAAATCCATGCCTGGCGCGGTGTTACCTGCTGATTAAGGGTTTCATGCACCAGCAGGATATTACCTGCCAGTCTCGCGGGGGACTCCACTTCCTGGAAGAAGTACAGCAGGATATTATCGATCTCTTCAATGGTGACTCCGCGCTTGTAGTACAGGCCCAGCAATTCTTCGCGTATGACCGTGACTGAGAACTTGCCGGATGCGGTCGGTGCTATCTGGGTGTTGTAACGCACACCACCGGTGCCCTTGTATTTGAGCTTGTGGTTCCACATCAATTCATAAGCGTTTTCCGGGAACGGGAACGGAAAACCTTCAGCGGCATTCAACACACCTTCGCCATTTTCGGCCAGCGTCGCGCTGGAGCCGTTTTTGGCCGTCATTTCATAGATGTGTTCCGGGAAAGAGGCACTTCGGCGACTTGGATAAACATCCATGTAATAGGTGTCGGGATACTTCGCGAAAGTCGCTTTTTGGCCGACACTCAGCTGGTCACCGTATTCCGTGTAATTGGCACCGGTGATGCGGAACAACGGTTTGTCTTCCGGGAATGGATCCTGGTGGTGGTCACGGGGTTGGTAAATCGCCGGTGGCGTTGTAATACCCCCTGTCCATTCGGGAATCGTACCCGCTGCGTTACCTGCTCTTTCGGACCCCATCGGGGTCAGGTCTTCGCTCAGACGATGAATCTGGTCAGGTTGGGCTCCTGCAACTGCCTGTCCAATTCCAACGGTCAGTCCAATGCAGATCGAAAGTGTATATTTTGTAAATGTTCGCATAAATTTCTCCGGCGATCAGAATGAGTAACGGACACTGGCGGAAAAGAAGTCCCGGTCATAAAGCTGGTTGTATTTGCCACCGCCAAAGTAATCGGTATAGGAAAGATCAAAAACCCATTGGTTCAGATAATTGAACCCCAGGCCCAATGTGAGTGCTTTACGGCCATCAATAAACGAACCGCCCGGGCCGGGTGTTGTGCCACTGACATCCTGTGCCCAGGCAATTCTGGGCAGGAGGGTCACTGCGCCAAACGCATCGTTGTAGGTAGCGCGAGCGAGCATCCGGTAACCCCAGCTGAAGTCATCTGCAAACCCGT
>JASJFX010000077.1:0-3023 GCA_033791845.1 Lysobacterales bacterium
ATTTGCAAACCAGCTGATCAGGACCCTGGAAAACAACCGGGGCGTGCTTGAAAGCTGGATGCTCGATGAACAGGTTAACCGGGGTGTAGGGATTTCCGCATCATCATTGAATATTGACCAGGATCCCGAATTTGCCGAGATAAAAAACACCGGTCACGCGGGTGCACCGTTCTTTTTCGTCAGTACCTGATAATTTGAGTTGACTGCCAAGCAGGGGAATTGAACATGCCAGGTATAACGGAATTTGAATTTGGCTCAGCGGGTGGCAATAGGCCACAGAGGAAGGAGTCATCACCATTTGTGATGCTGGTATTGGGCAACTTCGCTGGAAATACCCGCGACAACACCCGCCCTGATCCGGCTTTGCTGATGCAGATACCGGTAAGGCAGGTCGATATCGACAATATTGATCAGCTATGGAGCGTTTTTACACCCGCCCTTGAGCTCGATATCGCTGGCAATCACGTGGAATTAGCACCCCGTGATCTGGATGACTTCCACCCTGATCAACTGTTTCAACAACTACCGTTGTTCTCTGAGCTACGGCAGTTGCGCAAGCGCCTACTGGACCCGGTGACGTCAGCCGAAGCTTTGGCGGAAGTGACCGCCTCAGGCCAGGCAGCCGAGGCATCGGATCAATCAGCCCAGTTTACGGAGGGTGATCGGACGCAGGAAGAGGCAGAAAGTGGCAACCAGATGTTCGAAAGACTACTGGGAGAGCACCCGGAACAAGCTACAACGACCTCGACACCAGCAGTTTCAACCCAATCCAAACTCGACAGTTTTCTACAAAGAGTGGTCAGTCCTCACGTGGTCTATGAACTTGACCCCAAAGCTGAGACTGCCGTAGATGCAGTTGACCTGGCCATTGCGGCCAGCATGCGGAACATACTTCACCATCCTGATTTTCAGCAACTGGAAGGTGCCTGGCGCACACTCTACGACCTTGTTCAGGAATCGGAAATCGGCGAGGAACTGCAACTTAAGGTCTGCAATGTCAGCAAAGACGAATTACTGGCCGGTTTACCGGATTCAGCAGAGTCCATGGCCGACTCCGGACTCTACCAGTTACTGGTCGGCAGGTTCCGGCGCGCTGCCGATGATGATGGCTTTTCCGTGTTGCTGTGTAACTACAGCTTCGGTGGTGATGCCAATGATGTTGCTTTGCTGGCAATAATGGGAGCCCTTGCTGAAGAACAGGATGCGGCAGTGATCGCTGCGGCCGAAAGTGAACTGATCGGCGCTTACTCGCTGGCACAGCAGCCTGCGGCCAATGAATGGTCAAAGGCGGAAAACCCGTTTTGGAGCCAACTCAGGGAAAGCCCGGTCGCCGGGCGTATCGGACTGGTCTTACCGCGCGTTCTCGGCCGCCTGCCCTATGGGCGGAATGCCGAGGAAATCGACAGCTTTGATTTTGAAGAAATTCATGTCGGAAATGAGGATGCCAGTGGGCATGAAAGCTATTTATGGGTCAATCCTACACTGGCGTGCGGAAAACTTCTGGCCAAAAGCTTTACCGAATATGGCTGGAATATGAGCCCGGACAACAATACTGACATCGGCGGCCTGCCTGCTTACAGCTACGAACTCGATGGTGAGCAGAAGTTAATGCCCTGTGCCGAATTGTTGCTGCCGGAACGCTCAGCCGAGGCGATACTCGGGCTGGGGATTATGCCGATTGTTAGCTTTCGTAACCGGGATATGGCAAGGTTGTTGCGGTTCCAATCTGTCTCCAAGCCGCTCTCCGCTTTGTTAGGGCCCTGGGAAACACATTCTTAGGAATACATGAATGAGCAAAACCTCTAAACAATCCAGGCAATCAGCAATAGCGACCACTAAATCAAAGGAGGGTTCTCCGACGGACGCCATATTGGCAAGTGAAGTGATGCAGGCTGTACTTTCAAGGCCGCGTGCAGCGAACAAGCTGGATACCCCGATCGTGGATCACATCAGCGGCGTGATAATCGGGACATTGTCGGAGCAAGCAGAAAACGGACAGCCCCTGGTGCAATACCCGGGCAACCCTTCCGGTGAACCGGTGCCGGCAATTTCAACCGTACAGATGACAGAGCAGGATCTGGATCACGAAGTTGCCCTGAGCTTTGTCGAGGGAAACCCGACCCGGCCAATCATTCTGGGATTGATCCAGAAAATCGGGCCTAAGCAGCAAACCACCACAGATGAAAAGGTAAATGTTCACATCGATGGTGAAAAGCTCACCTTAACGGCAGATCGGGAAATCGTCCTTAAGTGCGGCAAATCAAGCATCACACTTACTAGGGCCGGAAAAATTATCGTCAAGGGTGCCTACCTGTCAAATTATTCCACCGGCGTGAACCGCATCAAGGGCGGTTCTGTGCAGATCAATTAAGCCGGCTTCCCCGTGATCATCTGAGCCATGACCGCAACCAATAGCACAATCATAGAAATTATCGTCGATCAACATTTCGAGGAGGCCTCATTTCTTTGGTCACAGCGGGATGCAGCTGTAACTGATCCCCACTATGATCTGCAGGACCTGTCCAGGCTAGACGACCGCGTTGAGGCGCATATCGATGGTTTGCGTGTTGCAGGAGATCATGGCTGGGCGCGGTGCGAGGAGGGAATGGAGGAAGATGATCCTGGTTCCGTGTTCACAGGATCTGTTATCGCATTTGAAAGCCGTGACGGCCAGCGAATCGACAAAGTCATCAGCATAGGTAGCAAATCCCGCGCTGCGTTCAGGGCCATGGTTTCCGGCCTTGGCTGGCTGGATGACCGCCAATTTAAATCGGTAATTGGGCAGCTTGTCCGTGCTAATTCTCACATATACCGTCGCCTTGGCATCGCTGCCTGTGGTATCCGTCGCGTTGATCCGAAAACTTACCTGGAAAGCGCAATACAAGACTCGGATCTATTTCTGAAATCCAAGGCACTGAAGGCTGTTGGGGAACTGAAGCGCCGGGATCTGATGCCCCTGCTCAAAATCAACCTGCAGAATGAAGATCATACCTGCCGGTTTGAAGCAGCCCGGTCAGCTTTGT
>JASJFX010000078.1:0-10086 GCA_033791845.1 Lysobacterales bacterium
TTACTGAACAAAAAAACAATCGTTTAAAACTCCTGAAAATGCACTGCCCGGAACTGGAAATCAATACAGAACCGGCGGTTTTGGAAAGCCACGGATGCGACTGGACGAGGTTTCGAACACCTGATGCCGCAGCGATCGTATTTCCCCGAAACACCGATGAAGTGGCCAAACTTGTTGGCCTGGCGAGGGAGCATCAGATTCCACTGGTTCCTTCCGGAGGACGCACGGGGTTGAGCGGGGGTGCCATTGCAGATGCGGGTGAGGTTGTAGTGTCGTTTGACCGGCTGCGACGGATCATTGGATTCAATGCCGTGGACAGGACCCTGACGGTTGAGCCCGGTGTGGTTACACAGACGATACAGGAGTATGCGAGTCAGCAGAACCTGTATTATCCGGTCAGTTTTGCTTCGGAAGGCTCATCCCAGATCGGGGGTAATATCGCCACCAATGCCGGTGGTATCCGTGTTTTGCGATATGGTTTAACACGGGACCAGGTGGTCGGGCTCAAAGTTATTGATGGCCGTGGTGAACTGATAGAGTGCAATAGCGGTTTGATCAAGAACGCCAGCGGTTATGACCTGAGACACCTGTTTATTGGCAGTGAAGGTACGCTGGGGTTGATTGTTGAGGCTACATTGCGTTTGACCGACCCGCCTCAACCATCCCGTGTGATGCTGCTGGCAGTTAACAGTCTTGATGGGATGATGACGGTTTTCAGACAGTTTAATGATGCTTTGAACCTCACGGCCTTTGAGTTTTTGTCCGCAGCAGCAATGTCCTATGTACGGTTGGGGCATGATCTGCCGGCGCCCATGGATACCGAAACTCCCTATTATGCTTTGCTTGAGTTTGATTGCCCTGACCCCGGTACCGAAGATACGGCTTTACAAAGATTTGAGTTCTGTCTCGAAGATGGTTCAGTACTTGATGGTGTGATCAGTCAGAGTGAAGCCCAGGCTGCAGATTTATGGCGTTATCGGGAAGGTATATCCGAAGCCATCACGAAATATACACCCTATAAAAACGACCTGTCCGTGCGAATTTCAGAAATTCCCGGCTATTTGCGTGATCTGGACGAGCTGGCCCAGTCACGTTATCCGGATTTTGAAGTGCTGTGGTATGGACATTTTGGTGACGGTAACCTGCACATGAATATCCTGAAACCAACGGATATGCCGGTGGAGGAGTTTGAGAAAGTCTGCGGACGGGTTAATCCCGATGTCTTTGAACTGACCCGTGCACACCACGGCAGTATTTCAGCGGAACATGGTATCGGTCTTTTGAAACGATCCTATCTGTCCTATAGCCGCTCTGAGCAGGATATAGAAAGAATGCGCGGCATCAAGGCAGTATTTGACCCAGCGAACATCATGAACCCGGGTAAATTACTGGGCTGACAAACCGGTCATTGACTGACGATTATTAATTTGTTCGGGGTAACCTGACCAGGTAAGCCTGATCAGGTAGAAGGTGAGACGGGCAACCCGTCGAGAAGCCAGCCTGGGCTGCCACCAAGTGGTCGAGAGACTGGCCTGGGCCATACTATTGAATATGCGGGCTAGAAAAACTTCTTGGCAAGATTAAGCACATCGCCCATATCAATACCATCACCACCCATCAGGCTTCCGAGCATATCGCTGGTAGAGCTATCGACTGTCTGCCCCGCGTTGCTGGTCTTGCTCATGGCTCCCATCGCCAGACTCGCAATGAATGGCAATGCTTTTTTGATCAGGCTGGAACTAATACCGGTCGACTCGGCCGCTTGGGCTGCAACGTTACGGCTGACATCTTTGCTACCGAAAATGTGGCCGAGGATGTTATTTCCATCCTGAACTGTTTCCGGCGAAGACATGCTATTCGGGTTGCTGAGATACTCCTGGTGCTTGCCGTTTTGCAGGGCATTCTTAAAACTGGCGAGACCATCCTGGGAGCTGGTCTCTTTTTTCAGGGCGCCCATTAAAGCAGGTGCCAGGGCACCAACCAGGTTATTTGTCGTAGAGGCATCCAGACCCAAATTGCTGGCAAGACTGCCCAGGCTTTGCTGCCCGCCGACGCTATCCAATAAATCGAGTAAGTTCATTTGCATGTGTCCTTTATGTTTTGATGTCTGATGATGGATCTTAAAACCTGTTTCGGTCTGGTTTGGTTGAGACGGGGCAAATGCCAGTCAGGAATGGCTTGATTGACCCCGCTTAAAACGTAACAGGCATATGCAGCTGCGGTTCGTACCGGGCTGCATATCCCATAGTGCCAGGATAGTCGGGTGAGCTTAGCTCAGACTTCCACTACCACTGCGTCAGGGGCATTGGTTGCGACGCTCTTCATGCCATTGTTGCAACCGGATTCTGATTTGTAATTCTGGCTTGCACCGATGGCCTGAGCGTTTTTGGCTGTCAGGTTGAAACGGAATTTTCCGCTATCCGTAACCTTTTTGACAAAGCGGTCAGGATCCTGGCTGTTTTTCCTGACGGATTCGATACCATTTGCACAGCTTGATTTTGATTTATAACCTTCGCTGGAAAGAATGGTGTTGCCATTTCCAGCTTTCAGACGGAAGCGAAACTCACCTGCTTTGTCTTTATAACATTCAAATTTACCTGCCATTTCTATCTCTCCTTCTCTAAGTGAAACAATTACCTGTTAGTCGTTCAATACAAAGCTTACTTTCATGGTGACGCGGTATTCTGTAACCTGCCCGTCCTTCACCACAACTTTCTGTTCCTTGATCCAGGCGCCCTCAACATTTTCGATGGTCTCTGCGCATCGCTTGATGCCCTTTTCAATGGCCGCCTCAAAACCCTTCTTGGATGATGAGGAAATCTCAGTTGTTCTTGCTACGCTCATGATGAATTACTCCTTTTTACTATGTTCGGGTAACTTAACCCCGAATCATCAGTGGTTTTAATATCGAACCCCTAATTTAGTCCGGTCAACAGCGAATTGGAAGAGGATTCATCGATTATTCACGATAGTTAACACTTTTAACAACATTACACACTTGCAAGTGCCCCAAACCGATTTTAGTTCTTTACAACCACCGTTTCATGGCTAGACTAAAGATTGTATCAATTTTTGCAAAGGAGTTTAGCGTAATGGGGTTCATGGATAAGTTCAGTAAGATTCTTGGTGGTGATAAATCTGCGCAGTCTGAAACCGTTAAAGGTCCAAGCGCTACTCTGAAGGAGCATGGTATTGATCCTTCAGGTCTTAAATTCTCTTTTGGTCAGGATGGCTCTGTGACCGTCGCCGGTAATGCCTCTAATCAGTTTGAGTGCGATCGTATTTGCCAGGTGATAGAAGGAATACCCAATGTAAGCGGTGTTAGAAACGAAATGATCGTTGGCGCCCCTGAACCGGTCGCCGAGCCAAAACCGGAAGTAAGCACTCCAGAAGCGGAAGTTGCGACCGGTCAGGCCACTGAACCGGAGCAGGAAATCCCCGGGCGCACCTATACGGTGGAGTCAGGTGATACGCTCTGGAAGATCGCCGAGAAAATGTACGGCAGTGGCGGTAAGTACATGAAAATTTTTGAAGCCAATACATCATTGCTGGATAGTCCCGACAGGATATTCCCGGGTCAGGAACTGGTGATTCCTGATCTTGAAGAGTCATAAATCCAGGCAGTTTTCAGGAATGTGTCTGACCTGTCGTGCTTAACGGCTACGGTTGTCCCGAAAGGGAGGTGGTTTCAGCGTCATTGTGCGGGAAGATCTGAGGAGGTCGAAGTGCTACAAAAATCAATTTATCTTGCAGGTTCTGTCCTGGTTCTGGCCTTGTTGGGTGGTTGCTCAAGCGCGTATTACAAAACGATGGAAAGTTTCGGAGTCGAAAAGCGCGACATCCTGGTCGACCGTGTGGAGGAGGCTCGCGATGCCCAGGACTCAGCCAGTGAGCAATTCGCCTCCGCACTTGATCAGTTCCGTGCCACTGTCAATTTCGACGGGGGTGATCTTGAAGAAGTCTATGATCGATTGAATAGTGAATACGAGAGCAGTTCGGCTGAAGCCGAGGATGTCAGTGAACGCATCAATGCGGTCGAAAGTGTCGCGGAAGACCTTTTCAGTGAATGGGAGCAGGAGTTGGATCAGTATTCGAGGGCGGATATGCGCCGCACCAGTGCTTCATTACTCAAGGATACACGTACACGTTACGGCAAGCTAATGGCAAGTATGCGCCGCGCTGAGCGCAGCATGGAACCGGTGTTGGAAGCCTTTCAAGACCAGGTGCTGTTTCTCAAGCATAATCTCAACGCCCGTGCTATCGGTGCATTGCGTGATGAGCTGGACAGTATTGAGCGCGACACGGCCAACCTGATTAAGCAAATGCAAAAAGCCATCGCGGAAGCCAATGCCTTTATTGATTCAATGCAAAGTTGATTGACCGCCCCTTGCTGACAGCTTGTGTGGGAGTCGGTCAGTAAGGAGTTTTAGTCTGAATTAGTCGCCAGGCAGCAGCCCGCTGGCTCCAACATGATCTTCCCGGCAGACCGTTCCTGCGTTGCTGCTCTTTGTTACCATCATTCCAGTGGGGGAGGTGTCTAGAAATCCTGGAATTGTGTGGTACCTATGCCTTTTTCTTCCAACAGAACAGGGATGTCATCCTGCACCGGGTAAACGACTTTGCCATCTTCGGTGATCAAAGCTTCCTGCAATGGATCCGTGACCTTTTCACCATCAACAAATAAGGCCTCACCGCTTTTTATGGCGTCATTCAGTTTATCCAGTTTTTGCCGTCCGAGCATGGTCAGTGGAGCTTTGCTGACTGGGCAGCACAGAATCTCAAGTAATTTTCCATTAACAGGCATTTTTTGATCCGGATGGTTGGCTGAAGGGTATTGTATCAGGCCTTCAGCAGTTGATGAACGACCCTGTTTGCGGAAGCGGCACACTGGTACAATTGGGCGCTTTCCTGCCGGAGTGTCAATGTGGCAAATGAACAAGCTTTAGTTGGTCTGATTATGGGTTCGCAGTCTGACTGGGAAACCATGAAAAATGCGGCCCAAACCCTGTCGATACTGGCAGTCCCTCACGAAATCAAGGTGGTTTCGGCGCATCGGACACCAGACCTGATGTTTGAATATGCAGCCACTGCGATTGATCGCGGTCTGGAGGTCATCATCGCCGGTGCCGGCGGAGCGGCCCATCTGCCGGGAATGGTTGCTGCCAAAACATCCTTGCCTGTACTTGGGGTGCCGGTGAAATCCAAGGCCTTGAATGGCGTGGACTCTCTATTATCCATAGCGCAGATGCCTGCCGGTATTCCAGTTGGAACACTCGCGATAGGTGATGCAGGTGCGACCAATGCCGCGTTGCTGGCGGCAGCAATCCTGGGTAACAAATATCCGCAAGTTCGACGTGCGCTGGAAGAGTTCAGGCTCTCGCGTACAGAAGCGGTTTTGAGCCAGCCGAATCCCGAATGATTAAAACGGTAGGAATTCTCGGCGCTGGTCAACTGGCACGTATGCTGGCACAGGCAGGTCTGCCGATGGGTCTGGAATTCATATTTCTGGATCCTGCCGGTGATGCTTGTGCATCAGAGTTCGGTGAACATATCTGTGCCGGCTGGGACGATGAAGCTGCATTGACAGACCTGGGTCAACGCTCCGATGTTGTGACATTTGATTTTGAAAATGTCCCTGAATCATCAGCCAGTCTGATTGAGTCCTTGTGCCCTGTGTATCCGCTACCGCATGCCCTGTATCAAAGCCAGGACAGGTTGCGTGAGAAGACCATGATGCAGGAGCTTGGCATACCGGTGGCGCCTTTTTATCCGGTGGCGAGTCGTCCTGATCTGGTTGCTGCAGTGGAGAAAATCGGATTGCCCTGTGTGTTGAAAACCCGCCGCTTCGGATATGACGGGAAAGGCCAGGTGGTTTTAAGGTTCCAGGAGGATATGGAACGTGCCTGGCAGTTACTCGGTGATTCTGACCTCATATGCGAGGGTTTCGTATCGTTCCAGGCCGAATGTTCGATAATTGCCGCGCGAGGCCGGGAGGGTCAAACCGTTTACTGGCCGTTGACCCGAAACCTGCACCGTGAGGGCATACTGGCGATTAGTATGGCTCCGGCTTTCGACCTGCGCTTACAGGCACGGGCAGAAGCCATGATTCAGCGTTTGCTGGATCATCTTGGTTACACCGGTGTGATGGCCCTCGAACTGTTTCTCATGGACGGCGAGCTATTGGCCAACGAATTCGCCCCGAGAGTGCATAATTCAGGTCACTGGAGTATCGACGGCGCCCACACATCACAGTTTGAAAACCATTTGCGCGCCATTTGCGGCTTACCGTTGGGTGAGACCCACAATACTTCATCTGCCGTGATGTTCAACCTGCTGGGAGATATGCCGGCATACGCCAACGAACAGTCCGATGATCAATTCCTTTCCCAGGGTGTGTACTGGCATGATTATCACAAGACCCCGCGTGAAGGCCGCAAGATAGGCCATGTGACGGTGACAGCTGAAAGTGACACCGGGCTGAAGGCCAGGGCCGCACAACTCGCCAGTGAACTCGGCGTAGCAGCAGAGTTAAATTTTGAGACTATCCTACCTTTTAGGGTTGACACTACGCCAGGTAAACCTGGGGTATGAGCACCCAGCAGACCAGCCCATTCAAAAGTGTCGAGTTAGGTCTGTTTTCGAGCAGAATTGCGGCCATCTGTGAAGAGATGGGTGCAATGCTCGGAAGGGTCGCTTTTTCTCCCAATATTCGTGACCGCCTGGATTATTCCTGTGCGCTTTTTAACCGGCATGGCCACTTGCTGGGTCAGGCCACGCATATTCCTGTGCATCTCGGCAGTATGGCCTTCGCCATGGTCGATCTGGTTGAAAGCCGCGAATGGCATCCCGGTGATATGTTGATTCTTAACGATCCTTTCAAGGGTGGTACTCACCTGCCTGATATCACCCTGGTTGCCCCGGTTTTTGTCTCTAAGGAGTTAGTGGGTTTCTGTGCCAACCGGGCACATCACGCCGATATCGGTTCTGATGCCCCGGGTTCCATGCCCGTGAGCCGGACACTGGCAGAGGAGGGCATTCTCATACCGCCGACCCTGTTGATGAGAGATGCGAAAGTGGATGAGAGCTTTCTGCAGTCCATACTGCAGGAGTTAACCAGTCCGGATACATCCCGGGGGGATTTTAACGCACAGATTGCAGCTAATTTGCTTGGGGCAGGACGGTTGCAGGATTTAGTCGGGGAATTGGGCCCGCTTGAGTTTGAACAACAGCAAGGTCGTTTGCAAAGCTGGGCGCGATCGCTGGTGTTTCAAAGCCTTGCGTGCATACCTGCCGGCCAGTACCAATTTGAGGACTATCTCGATGATGACGGACATGGCCACAACGATATTACCGTTAAGGTAACACTCAATGTTAGCGACGAAGGAGTGAAGGTGGACTTTACCGGTACGGCAGCACAGGTTAAAGGAAACCTGAATTGCCCCATGCCGGTGACCGCGGCAGCCGTTTTTTATGTTTTCCGATGTTTAATGCCCTCGCATACACCGGCCTGTCACGGTGCCTTACAGGGCGTCGCAATCAGTGCCCCGGCGGGTTGCCTGGTAAATGCCCGTTCATCCGCGGCTGTTGCTGCCGGCAACGTGGAGACCAGTAGCAGGATTGTAGATGTTGTGTGCGGCGCCCTGGCGCAGGCTCTGCCCAGTCAGTTTGCCGCAGCCAGCCAGGGCACCATGAATAACCTGGCAATGGGCAGCCGCAGCGGCCAGGGTTGGGACTATTATGAAACACTGGCCGGGGGTATGGGCGCATCCAATGATTGCGATGGACGATCTGCCCGCCACAGTCACATGACCAACACGCTTAATACACCGGCAGAAGTGCTGGAATTGAATTACCCGTTGAGAATTGAACGGTATGCCGTCAGGCGGGGCTCAGGGGGTGGGGGGCAGTACCGGGGCGGTGACGGTGTGACGCGTCAATACCGCTTCCTTGAAGATGCTGAAGTTTGCCTGCTGACAGAACGCCGAAGATATCCACCCTGGGGTCTGGAAGGCGGGCAAGCGGGCAAGTGCGGCCGTAATGAGTTGGATGGTCAGGAATTGCCGGGCAAGATTCGCTTTGAAGCACTTGCGGGACAGACACTAACGATAAATACACCGGGTGGCGGCGGCTACGGCAAGAAATCGCAAATCAAAGCCGAATAGAGATTAATGTTTGCAAGCAGCAACGTCATCCCGGGGCCGCGAGTAGCGGAACCCGGGAACTCCATCCATTTTCCATTATCTTTGTAGAAACTATTTTTTTGGGATTATTCCGGGAGCTTCAGGAGGTCCCGGATAATGCTTCGCATTTCCGGGCTGACTGTGCCACTGGTTGACAGTTGTTTTGCCTTATAAACCGGTGAGGATTTTCCAGCGGTTGACGATGGCGCAGAATAATTCCGCAGTTTTAACGGTATCGTATTCCGCCGAATGTGCTGATGATTCATCCCAGTCGATAGCGGCGGCCTGCACGGCGCGTGCCAGTACGGTCTGACCAAACGCCAGTCCGCCAAGTGTTGCGGTATCAAAGGAACTGAATGGATGGAACGGATTGCGTTTGTAGCTGACCCGGTCAATGGCCGCATTGAGAAATGAAAGGTCGAATGAGGGGTTGTGCCCTACCAGGATGGCTCGCTGGCAGTCGGTGGCCCGCAACTCCTGTCTAATAGGTAAAAATATACTTGCTATGGCCTCTTTTTCGCTGACAGGGTTTCGTTCCGGGTTATTCAGGTCAATGCCGGTAAATTCCAGCGAGCTTGGTTCAATTCGGGAACCTTTGAAGGGTTCGACTTCTGTGGCAATGGTTTCAGCGATTTTAATGCGGCCAAAGTCGTCCATACACAGTATGCAGGCGGCGATTTCCAGGATGGCATCGGTTTTCGGATTAAAACCACCCGTTTCCAAATCCACAACAACTGGTAAGAAACCCCTGAAACGATCAGCAATTCGAGGCATATTGGATTCCGGCAATAAAGCCTGCGAGAATAAGGGAATGTGTTTCAAAATGCCATTTAAAATGACTCGATCGTCAGTAATTATCCATCTGTTCGTCGGCTTGCTGATGTTGATGGGGCCATCTGTCGTACCAGCTGGCCAGAATAGTGAGTCAGACCGAGCATTGTTTTGGTCTATTCAAAAAAATGGTCAGCAGGCCGGTTACCTGCTGGGGACAATTCATAGCGAAGACCCTCGCGTGCTTGATTTTTCAGAGGACTTTCTACACAAACTCAAGGAAAATGAAGTGTTTGCGATGGAAATGATTCCGAACTTACCCACGCTGGAGCGGCTGACCGCTTACATGAATTACCCGCCGGGAAAAAGCTTGGAGTCCGTCATTGGTAACGAGCGTTACACCGCCCTTCAGTCAGCCTTATCGGGTAATCAGGTCCCAGCAGAATTTCTCAGCCGTATGAAGCCATGGGCAGCCATGATAGCGCTGAGTACACCGCGACCTGAAACCGGTTTTTTTATGGATTTTTCGCTCTCGTTAAGGGCATCCGGGAGCGGCCTTGAGCTAGTGGGTCTGGAAACACTCGAGCAGCAATTATCTTTTCTTGAAAATATGCCAATGCCGATGCAATTATCATTGCTGGATCAGGCGATTGCAGAATATGGCCAGGTGCTTGAAGTCCACGACCAGATGGTCGACACCTACCTGGAAAACAACCTGGTGGCTTTACAGTTGCTGTCTGATGAGCAACTTGAGGCCGTAGGTGAGAATGCCAGTGACTATTTTATGGAATCAGGCATCCACGCGCGTAATCAGCGCATGGCACAAGCCCTGCTGCAGCAACTCGAAAACAAAACAGTCTTCGTGGCCGTGGGTGCATTACACCTGCCGGGTGAAGAAGGGTTGCTCAATATTCTTCGCCAACACGGCTTTGAGCTAAGTCCCCAGCCAATACCATTTTCCGAATCCCCGTAGGGTTATGTTCAGGACAAGGTGAGAGAAGGTGAGACGGGGAACCCGTCGAGAAGCCAGCCTGGGCTGCCAGGGACTGGTCGAGAGGGTGCCCTGGGGTATGAACGGTATATCGCGATAGAGCACATGGACAAGGTGAGGCCGCGAAGCGGTCGAGAGGGTGCC
>JASJFX010000079.1:0-32810 GCA_033791845.1 Lysobacterales bacterium
TGGTAATGATCACGTGTGTAGGTGTAGCTCTTGGTTGAACCGGGGTGGTTGTTAAACGTCACACACGGTGAAACCACGTCGAGGATGGCGCAACCGGGGTGCAGGATACCGGCCTTGATCAGGGTGACCAGTTGTTCACGATCACCTGAAAAGCTTCTTGCTACAAAGCTGCTGCCCATTGATATTGCGGTGGATACGGCATCAATATTTTTCCACTGGTTGATATCACCCCTCTTGGACTTGCTGCCCTTGTCGGCTGCTGCTGAAAACTGGCCCTTGGTTAAACCATATACACCATTGTTTTCAATGATATACAACATATTCAAATTACGCCGGACGGCGTGACCAAACTGCCCAAAGCCAATCGACAACGAATCGCCATCACCGGAAACGCCTATACAAACCAGGTCACGATTACCGGAGTGAGCACCAATTGCGACTGAAGGCATACGGCCATGAACCGAGTTGAAGCCATGGGCCCCTGAAAGGAAATAGGCGGGTGTTTTTGATGAACAGCCAATACCTGAAAGCTTGATTACCTTCTCCGGTGGTATTGATAACTCCCAAAAAGCCTGAACAATGGCTGCGGTAATGGAGTCGTGTCCACAACCCGCACATAGAGTTGATAATGCACCCTCGTAGTCACGTTTGAGCAAGCCAATTTCATTATGTAGTTGGCCGGGTATGTTGATTTTTGGCTTTTTTATAAAACTCATGCCACGTCCTTCTCACACAAATGCTCACAAACCCCATCAACCACGCACGAGGTTGGAATGGGCATACCGCTGTAGTGTAAAACCGGTATCAGTTTGCGGGCATCGGTGTTGGTTTCCAGGATCAAGAGTGAACGCAGTTGTGCATCACGATTCTGTTCCACTACAAATATTGTTTCATGCTGCTCGACAAAGCGGGTTACCTCCCCATTGAACGGAAAGGCGCGAACACGCATATAGTCTGCTTCGATACCTTTCTCACGCAGCTCATCCAGCGCTTCGATTACCGCGCCATGCGAACTTCCATAGGCAATAATTCCAGTGGGCGTTTCTTTTTTCGCTTTTATCAATACAGGGTTGGGTACCAGTGTCCTGGCGGTTTTCCACTTGACCAGAAGACGATCGACGAGATCCTTGTACTCTTCGGAGCTCTCCGTATACATACCATGCTTGTTGTGACCGGAGCCACGTACAAAATATGCACCCTTCGCATTTTCACCGGGCAATGTCCGCGCGGCGACACCGTCACCATCGACATCAAGATAACGATAGAATTTTTCCAGTTTATCTACGTCATCGGAGCTTAATACCTTGCCACGGTCCGGTTGGTAACTGTCATCCCACTTCAGCTCTGGAATCATCCAGTCATTCATACCGATATCCAGGTCGGACAACACGAAAACCGGTGTTTGCAGTCGCTCGGCGAGATCAAATGCACCGACCGCCATTTCAAAACACTCATATGGGTCGGCAGGCAACAACAAAGGATGCTGGGTATCACCATGCGAGGCATAGGCACAAAGCATGATGTCGCATTGTTGGGTGCGGGTTGGCATGCCAGTGGAGGGTCCAACGCGCTGAACATTAAAGAAAACGGAAGGGATTTCAGTGTAATAGGCAAAACCGATGAACTCACTCATCAGTGAAATTCCAGGGCCTGAAGTTGGTGTAAATGCTCTTGCACCCACCCAGTTGGCCCCCAGTACGGTACCTGCAGCAGCCAACTCATCCTCCGCCTGGATGATTACATAGTTTTTCTTCCCGGTTTCTTCGTCAATACGAAACATTTTGCAGTAGGCCTTGAACGCATCCATTAAACTTGTTGATGGTGTAATGGGGTACCAGGCGCCGACCGTCGCACCTGCATACACGCAACCCAGACCAGCGGCAGAATTACCATCGATCATGATGTGTTTGCTGTTATCACCCATGGTCTCTGCACGTACGGGAAGCGGGCAGCTGAAGTTGTCTGTTGCATAGTTAAACCCAAGATTGATAGCCTTTAAATTACTCTCTACCAGCTTGGGCTTACTGGCAAAGGTTTCTTCGATCAATGCACGCAATATTTTGGTATCTATATCCAGAAATGCTGCCAAAACGCCAACATAAGCAATATTTTTCATCAGGATGCGGACCCGGGCATCGCTGAAATTCTCATTGCACAGCTTGGCCAGTGGTACACCGAGGATCGTAATATCGTTTCGACTCAATTGGCGCTCACGTGGCCAGGTCGAATCATAGATCAGAAACCCGCCGGGGGTGACGTTATCCATGTCCTTTTGATAGGTCTGGGCATTCAGCGCCACCATGACATCTACGTTTTTGGAGCGGGCCATATAACCCTTGTGGTTGACCCGTATTCCATACCAGGTCGGCAGACCCTGGATATTGGAAGGAAACAGGTTTTTACCGGTCACCGGTATACCCATACGAAAAAACGCTTTCAATAGCAGGCCGTTGGCACTTGCTGAACCCGTGCCGTTAACCGTGCCGATCTTCAATACAAAATCATTTACCCGGTTTTCTGACATGGGCTTTTTCCGATGTTATTTTGCTGGTTGTGGTCAAGTGCGCGTGGAAATGTGAATAAGGATTTCTGCATATCCCAGGCCGCCGTTGGACAACGTTCGGCACACAGGCTGCAATGGATGCACAGGTTCTCATCCTTGACCATGACCCGTTTGGTCTGTTTCAGTGCTTCAGAAACAAATAACGGCTGATCGTGATTAACCCTTGGCGCCTTCAACTGGTCAAGCAGATCAAACTCTTCGGCATTGGGTGTCATTGTCAGGCATTGCGTCGGGCAAATATCCAGGCAGGCATCACATTCGATACAGAGATCATCAAAGAACACCGTCTGGATGTCGCAGTTCAAACAGCGCTCAACCTCTTTTTGTACCTGCTCTGCAGTGAAACCCAGCTCAACTTCGGTGGTCAGATCCTTGAAACGCTGTGACAGTTCTACGTGTTCCATCTTACGTCTTGCTGCGGGATCAAAATCGTTAGAGTAGCTCCATTCGTGCATACCCATCTTGCGACTACCAAGATTCATCAATACCGGCAGACGATCGTGCAGGTCTTCACCATGGCAGTGCCGGTGACTGGAGATAGCAGCCTGGTGACCGTGTTCAACGGCCCAGATAATGTTTTTGGGTCCAAACGCCGAATCACCACCGAAGAACACACCCGGCAAGGTAGATTCAAAAGTGGTTTTATCCACCACCGGCACATCCCACTGATCAAACTCCATTCCAAGATCCCGTTCGATCCATGGGAATGCGTTGTCCTGACCGATGGCGAGGATCACGTCATCGCAGGGAATGGTAACTTCTCCGGTAGTCAATTGGTTGACGATACGGCCATATTCAATTTCGTACTCCACCTGTTTGAATATCATGCCGACAAGGCGGCCATCCTCAATAACGAATTCCTTGGGAGAATGATTGACTACAATTTCGACATTTTCTTCTTCGGCATCTTCCAGTTCCCAGTCGGAAGCCTTAAAAAAATCACGGGGCTTGCGCGCCATGACCTTGACGTTTTCAGCACCCAGTCGCAGCGAGGTACGGCAACAATCCATCGCCGTGTTACCCACACCGATGATCAGCACACGTTTACCGATTTGTTTAAGGTGCCCGAAGGCCACAGATTCCAGCCAGGTGATACCAATATGAATATTGGCGCTACCTTCCTCGCGGCCCGGCACCTTCAGCTCTTTGCCTTTTGGTGCACCGGTACCCACAAATACCGCGTCGTATCCTTCTTTAAGCAGCGCTTTCATGCTCTTGATGGGATGATTCAGACGCAGATCGACACCCATGTCGGTGATATAGGCAATCTCTTCGTTGAGTACGTCTGCCGGTAGACGAAATGACGGAATATTTGATCGCATCAGGCCACCCGGCTCAGGCAGCGCCTCAAAAATAGTGCACTCGTAACCCACCGGCATCAAATCATTGGCAACCGCAAGTGATGCACAACCCGCACCGATCAGGGCGACTTTCTTGCCGTTTTTCTGTTTTGGAATGATTGGCAGACGATCACTGATGTCATCATCGCGGTGGTCTGCTGCCACACGCTTGAGACGACAAATTGCAACCGGTTTTTCGTTGGTGCGCCCACGCCGGCAGGCGGGTTCGCAAGGACGATCACAGACCCGGCCGAGTATACCGGGGAAAACATTACTTTCCCGGTTCTGAATATAGGCATCGGTGAATTCACCCTGCGCAATCTTTCGTATGTACTCAGGAACATCCGTATGCGCAGGACAAGCCCATTGGCAATCCACAACCTTGTGGAAGTAATCAGGATTACTTGTATTGGTGGGCTTCATTGCTGATGCCTAACCTCCCATATTCCCTGCTATTGGCGCAAGGATAACTGTTTTATCTGGGCAAATCACTCTGAATGTTTCTCATTCAATATTCTGTGACATACGTTTGCTTTAAAGGATGCTATCGAGTACTTCCATTAAGCGGTGTTGTTCTTCCTCGCTGGTGTAGTGCAAGAATGACAAGCGCACCACCCCCTGATCAGGTGGTATGCCCAGTGCCTCCATCAGCCGATAGGCGTAACAGTGACCGTTTCCAATGCCTATCTTTTGTTTCGCAAATTGTGCTGCGATCTCTTCCGGGTCACGACCTTCAACGGTAAAAGCAATCGTGGGCGCGCGATTTTTGGTCACGGTTTTACCAATCAGGTGGACGGACTGCCGCTGACCCAGAAAGTCCAGCAAGGGTCTGAGGTTCCTGCGTTCGGTATGTTGAAACAAAGCCCGTACACGGGTGGCTTTGCGTTGGGGCGTAACGTCATCGTCGCCAAAATGGTGTGAATAAACAGTGTCGAAATAATCGATCACACCATTGACTGCCGCAACTTGCGCATGATCAGGACCACAGGGTGTAAAGCGGGCCGTTGGGTAGTCAGCATTGAAGAAATGACCCTGGTTGGGCAGTTTTTCATTGAGTGTTTTTCGCATGGTCATCACACCCAGGTGAGGGCCATACACCTTGTAAAGAGAAAAAAGGTAGATGTCAGCACCCAGTGCATCAACATCCGGCAAGCCGTGACCTGCATATGAAACACCATCCACTATGGCGATGGCGCCGACAGCATGGATCTTGTCCGTCCACTCACGTACCGGGTGCATGCTACCCACGATATTCGAGCAGTGTGTGAAGGCCACTACCCGGGTTTTCTCGTTTAACAGTTTATCCAGATCCGCCGGATCCAGTTCAGCTGTATTCGGATCGACCTGCCACTCACGAATAACCACCCCCTCCGCTTCCAACCTTCGCCAGACACCAACATTGGCTTCATGATCCTGGTTGGTAACAACAATCTCGTCACCGGGCCGCAGATACTCACGCAGTGCCTGGGCAAGCACATAGGTGTTTTGTGATGTTGAAGGACCAAAGTGAACTTCATCCGTTTCCACATTGAGCCATGCAGCCATACGCTGACGCGCCCGTGCCATTTGCAAGCCCGCGCTATGCGATGGTTCAAATCCGTAATTTGGCTGGACCTTCGTTTCACGATAGTAGCGGTGCAGCGTGTCGATCACCTGACCACAGGCAAACGAACCGCCGGCGTTTTCGAAATGCGCAAAACCTTTTAGCGAGGGTTCACTGAAGGCCGGGAACTGACTTCGGATAAAGCTGATATCAAGATCGGTCATTACGGTTCTCTGGTTAAAATCAACAACAGTTCCGCATACTACCTAAAAAGGCTTTGCCTGTTCCAAGGTTTAGTAAAGTTTTTTCATGTTTTTGCCTTTTTAACTTGTTTGCCCTTCAGGTGTTGAGCAGAACTTCTTCAAGGTCACGAGTGGTTCCCTGCTATTTTCCCTTCATCATCGGCTAGAATATTCGATTTCCTTAATAAACCAGTTTTATATATAATCAAGAGTCCCAAACCTATAACAAAATAAGGTTTTAGCACGAGCGAGGTAGCTGAAATGAGCAGCACAGATATGAAACCCGGTGTCGATCCAAACACCATGTCAATCATTGTCACCAAAGGCAGCCTGGACTGGGCTTATCCCCCTTTCATTCTCTCCACTACCGCAGCGGCCATGGGATTGGACGTTACAATGTTTTTCACATTTTATGGGCTTCCCCTGTTAATGAAAGATCTGAGTCTCCAGGTGACGTCATTGGGCAACCCTGCCATGAAAATGCCGATGATGGGTATGCATATGGGTATGCCTAATATTGTTTCTGCTATCCCCGGAGTCGATGCTGCCGCATCTAAAATGATGAAAAACCTGATCAAGAAAAAAGGTGTTGCCTCAATTCCTGAACTCCGTGATCTGGCCGTTGAAGCTGACGTACGAATGATTGCCTGTCAGATGACCCTTGATTTGTTTGAATATTCAAAGGATGACATGATAGAAGGAATCGAGATAGGTGGCGCTGCAACTTATATCGAAGTGGCGACTCAAAGCCATATCAATCTGTTTATCTGATTTATTAAACACTTAACAGCAAGGAAAATACCATGGCAGACCAAGTACTTGACGCAAAAGGCCTGAATTGCCCGTTGCCAATTCTGAAAGCAAAGAAAGCTTTAAAATCAATGGAGGGTGGCAAAACTCTGGAAATTCTATCTACCGATCCAGGTTCTGTTGCTGATTTCGCGGCTTTTTGTCGTACCACCGGTAATGAACTGGTAGAGCAAAACGAAGAAGGTGGTGTTTGGACTTATCTTATTCGTAAAAGCGGGTAAATCATGACAACCGGCTTCAATGCCGGATACGTAATACCTATCAAGGAGCTGAGCTATCCGGTTCAGCTTTTTTTGTGCCGGTAACAGGTGCATATCCGCCAGGGCACAACACAAGGCCCTGACAAAACCCCCGATAAAACTATTTTCCAATACAGAAGCTGGAGAAAATCGCCCCAAGCAGATCATCCGGCAAATACTGCCCGGTAATTTCTCCCAGTTCCTTCTGCGCAAGTCGCAGCTCTTCTGCCAGAGTCTCCGGTGCGTTGTACTGCTCAAGTTGCTGATGTCCAGCCAGGATGTGGGTTTGTGTTCGTTTTAACGCATCAAGGTGACGTGTACGAGCGGAGAAGGTTCCCTCATAACTTACCGAAGCACCCACTGTTTTTTTGATCTGGCCAATCAGTCGTTGTAGGCCCTGCCCTGTTTTAGCAGACACGCGGATCTTCAGTGAAGCCTCATCCACACCGGCTTTATCACTGGTCAAATCAACCTTGTTGTAGACCTCAATACAGGGAACTTTCACGGGAATCTCGCTTCGCAATGCCAATTGCGGTTCAAGCGCCTGCGAAGAATCAATCACCAGCAGAACAAGGTCCGCAGTAGTCAGGGTTGCACGCGCCCTGCGTATGCCTTCAGCCTCTACAATATCAGTGGATTCACGGATGCCGGCGGCATCAGAAATGTGAGCGGGCAGGCCGTCCAATGAAATATGTTCCCGCAGAACATCACGGGTAGTTCCGGGAATGTCGGTAACGATGGCCGAATCCCGCCCGGCAAGTGAGTTGAGCAGGCTGGATTTTCCCGCATTAGGCAAACCGGCAATCGCAATATTGATACCATCACGCAGTAATTGACCCTGATGGGCCTGATCCAGCAAGGTCTGGAGATGTTCACCTGCCCTGCCCAGCCTCTCCAGCACATCGCTGTCTTCCAGAAAATCAATTTCTTCGTCTGGAAAATCCATTGCGGCTTCTACAAATACACGCAGGTCGATCAGTTCCTTTTGTAGTCTGTTGACGTGCTCTGAAAAAACACCCTCCAGAGAACGCTGTGCCGCACGTGCACATACCTCGGTACCTGACTCGATCAGGTCAGCAATGGCTTCAACCTGTACAAGATCGAGTTTATTGTTCAAAAATGCCCTCTCGGAAAACTCACCGGCTCGCGCCGGGCGCGCTCCCAGCTCCAGGATCCTGGTCATCAACATCTGCAGAGTTTGTGGACCGCCGTGACCTTGTAACTCGAGTACATCTTCCCCTGTAAATGATGCCGGAGCGGTAAACAACAGGGCAATACCGGAATCAATAGCCTGTCCATGTTCATCTTTGAAGCGTGCAAAACTAGCCCTTCGGGGTTGTAGTGACAGTCCCAGTATTCGCCGCGCGATATCGGCACTTAATGGACCGGACACGCGGATCACCCCTACTCCACCAACACCAGGGGGTGTTGCGATGGCACAGATGGTGTCAGTAGCAGTTGCTTGAAAGGAAGTTTCAGACATTTGCACAGCTTAGTGGATATCCGCCAGCTCGTAAATTAGTCTGTTTTTTTTGGAACATAACTATGGGTAGCTTTGCCTTGGGTGCAGGGCCGGGCTGCAACCCATAGCCAGGTAGCTATAGGTTGCAGGAAGTTGCATTTCAGCTGAAGTCGAACAGGGCCGGCCGGAAAACCAGGGTGGTTTACGAGCCCTTTTAAGCTGCTGCGTCGATTTTTCTGGTGATATACCACTGTTGAGCCAAAGACAGGCCCGCATTGGTTGCCCAGTAAAGCACCAGACCTGCCGGGAAAAACGCAAACATGACTGAGAAACCTATCGGCATAAACTGCATGATTTTGCGTTGTAACGGATCCATACCAGCGGTGGGTGTCAGTCGCTGGGTCAACATCATGAAAGCGGCATTAAGCACTGGCAGGACGAAATAAGGATCACGGGCGGTCAGGTTGTCAATCCACAGAATAAACGGCGCCTGGCGTAATTCGACTGACTCGAGCAACACCCAGTAAAGTGCGATAAAAATGGGTATCTGTACAAGGATGGGTAAACACCCGCCCAATGGATTGACCTTCTCGGTTTTGTACATTTCCATCATGGCCTGACTCATGCGCTGTCGGTCATCGCCATAACGTTCTTTCAGCTGCTCAATCCGTGGCTGCAACTTTCGCATACGCGCCATTGAACGGTATTGTGCTTCAGTCAATTTGAAAAACAGTAACTTGATTAACACGGTCAGCAATACGATGGCCCAACCCCAGTTTCCAACCACCTTGTGAATATGGGAAAGTAACCAGAACAGCGGTTTGGAAAATACAGTGAATATGCCGTAATTAACCGTGTAATCCAACCCTGGTGCAATCTCTTCGATCTCATCCTGCAGCTTTGGTCCGACATACAAGCGGCTTTCAAATTCGTGACTCGCGCCTGCATTCACTTCAACCGCAGGAGATACGGCCCTTGCTATATAGCGTGGAAATCCTTCAGGTGCGTAAACCTGGGTTGAATAGGTATTTATCTCTGACTGGGGAGGAATCCACGCAGAAAAGAAATAATGCTGAACCATGGACAGCCAGCCATCGGCAAAACTGCGTTGATATGGTTCGCTGGCTATATCATCAAAGTCTACTTTTTCAAATTTTTCGTCCGGGCTGTAAAAGCCGACACCAAAAAAACTGTACCTGCCCGGATTGGTGAATCCACCATCATCCTTGTCTGCGATAATGGATCGTTGCAGTTGGTCATAACGGCTACCGGACCAGCTTTGATCACTTTGATTGGAAAGTGTGTGACGCACCGTAATGTCATATTTGCCACGCTTGAAAATCAACGTCTTGGTAACCTGAATCCCATTATTATCAGTCCAGGTCAGTGGTACGCGAATTTCTTCAGCAGTCTGACCAAGATCATATTGCATGACATCTGTTTGATAAGTGCTGGTATGGTTGGGTGCCGATGAACGGCTCAACAGGCCTGATTGTGCAATGAACAATTCGGGGCCACTGATGTTGAATAAATCCACCTTGATTTGGGGTACTTTCAACTCAACCGGATAATCTAACAGCCTGGCCGAAACCACAGTACCGCCAACCCGGTCGATTTTTACTTCCAGCAAATCAGTGGTTACGGTTACTAACTCATTGGCACCCGTCATCACTGCTTGAGAGATCGATTCCTGCTCCGGGCTTGCCAGACCGGCATCTGGATCTGGTAAGTCACCGGGATTTGAAGGGGAGTTCTGCGGAACCGGTAAAGGAGGCGTGTCTAGCGATGTGTTGGTGGCTTCAGTGACGGGTTTTGATTGTGGTTCTACACCATAATCTTTTTGCCATTCCACCCACATCAAGTAGGAGAGGACGAGTAACCCCATGAATAGCATCGGGCGAAGGTTTGCCATTATCTCTGTGTCCTTAATTGGTCTGGCTGGCTACCGGTATTTATGTTCCCGGCTTCCCTGGTCAGTTTTTGCCAGTGAATCGAAAGTGACTCATCCAGCTGTTTGTTGGTTTGTTTCGCGGCTTGAGCGGTCGGCAAAACAACAATATCGAGTGCATGATCTGTTGCTGGTTCTATCATCCTTGCTCGAAAACTTTCCCGAACCAGGCGCTTGATACGATTTCGACCAACAGCCTTTGCACAGGCTTTTTTTGATACTGCCATGCCAAGACGATGCTGCTGTATTCCATTGACCCGCGCCATCACTCTGAAATAGTCATCAAAAGACCTGATGGGCCGTTGAAATACTAATCTGAATTGGGCTGGTTTGAGTAGTCGCGATTGCCTGGAAAATTTCATCATTCCTGGCCTGTAAATGATTTATACGTGGTATTCCTGACCTGATACTACTAAACCGTTTAACCGGTCCGGAAAACCGGACCCGTTTAACCGTTTTTATAAACGATCAGGATTACGCCACCTAGGCGCTTAATCGTTTACGACCCTTGGCGCGACGTGCATTGATTATGGCACGGCCACCGCGGGTTGCCATACGGGAGCGAAAACCGTGTCGGCGGGCGCGTTTCAGAACGCTGGGCTGAAAAGTACGTTTCATTTTTTAAAACCTCAATAAATACTATTTTAAGACTGTTTTTCCGTTTTTACAGACAGCCGAGACAAGAGGCGAATAGTATCCCGTATAAGCATACTATTCAAGCAATTGGAGGAAGAATTTTGATTTATGCTTTAGTATGTTTTCAACTGTAGCCAAGTTATCCACAGCACGTTAGACTAAGCTCTAATCAGGTTGTCTGTTTAGCATATCTACTACAACTTGAAAGACTATAAATAATAATAAATATAACTTATTGAAATATAAATTAATTCGACGCACTAGTATGGATAAATCTATAGCGTCGGAGAATTTAAAACCTTTTGGCTTGAACGCGGCATGACGCAAAACATCTGGCACCTTTGTCTTCAACATCTTGAGCGGGAGTTACCAGCTGAGGATATCAATACTTTTATTCGTCCACTTGAAGTTGTCAACAGCAAGAACCGGACGCGCCTGGTCGCGCCAAATACCTATGTAAGGGATCATATAGCCACTCATTACCTTGAGCGAATACGGGATATATTTGAGCACCTTGATCAACCCAGGTCATCGGTCAGTATAGAGGATGGTTTACCTGCCGAAACTACCGAGACAAGTCAACAGATCCAGGTAGCAGGTGAAAACAGGATATCGACCGGCCTCAACTCCCGTTATCGCTTCGATAATTTTGTCCTGGGTAAATCAAATGAATTAGGATTTGCCGCGGCATCCCAGATCGCACAAAAACCCGGTGATGCCTACAATCCATTACTTTTATACGGTGGCACCGGGCTCGGTAAAACACATTTATTGCATGCAATTGGCAACGAAATTCGTGAAGAAAACCGCTCTATCAAGGTGCTCTATCTTGATTCCGAGCGCTTTGTCAGCGACATGATTAAAGCCCTTCGTCATGGTGCTATTGATAGTTTCAAAAAGCATTATCGCTCCGCCGGTGCTTTACTTATTGATGACATCCAGTTTTTTGCCGGCAAAAAAAGCTCTCAGGAAGAATTTTTTCATACTTTCAATACATTACTGGATAGTAAACAACAGATTGTTTTGACTTGTGATCGTTATCCAAAGGAAGTTGTAGGTCTGGAAGCCCGTCTTCGTTCAAGGTTTGGGTGGGGTTTAACGGTTGCTATTGAACCACCGGATTTCGAAACACGTGTTGCCATTTTAATGAACAAGGCCCAGGCAAAAGGGGTTCAACTTGAAGAGCCTGTCGCTTTCCTTGTTGCCAATAGGTTACGCTCACATGTGCGCGATCTCGAGGGTGCTTTAAATACTCTGATTGCCAACGCCAGGTTTACCGGCAGAGAAATAACAGAGGGCTTTGCCCGCGAGGTATTGCGGGATTTACTGACGGTTCACGACAGGCTTATCACGATTGAGAATATTCAGAAAACAGTTTGTGAATATTACAAAATACGTATGGCAGAGTTATTATCCAAACGCAGGCCACGAAGTATTGCTCGTCCAAGGCAAATGGCAATGGCCCTATGCAAGGAACTAACACAGCATAGCTTACCGGAAATTGGTGATTCTTTTGGCGGGCGCGATCATACAACCGTATTGCACGCTTGCCGTAAAATAGCTGAGTTGTGTGAAACCGATGGACGCTTAAGGGAAGACAAGGTTAAATTATTGCGTCAGTTGACCGCGTGACAGATTGTGGAACAATAGAGGGATAAAACCTGAATAAATTGTTAATAGGTTGTTAATAAGTTCATCATTAAAAGCAGGACCTGTTTGTCCACAAGTTATACACACGCTTGGTGTGATGATGTACACAAGGTTTGAATTTTTTATCTATATGAAATATAAAGAGATTATTGACTTATGTGACCAAGGCAACAGGGCCTACTACTACTACTGTTTATATATATAATTTAAAAAACAGTAATAAATAAGGATCAAAGTATGAAATTCACTATATCCAGGGAAGTGCTTCTTCAACCCATCAGCCAGGTTGTCGGCGTAGTTGAACGTAGACAAACATTACCGGTATTGGCTAACTTCATGCTTGTTGCACGGGATAACCGTTTGACAGTAACCGGTACGGATATGGAAGTTGAGCTCATATCAAGTGTACCCGCCCAAGTTGCCCAGGATGGTGAGATTACTGTTCCGGCCCGTAAGTTTCTGGATATCGTCAAGGCTCTTCCGGATGGAGCCAATATTTCTTTCAGTGTCAGTGATGATAAGGCAACACTTTCGGCCGGTCGCAGTCGCTTTACCCTTGCAACCCTGCCGGCTTCAGAGTTTCCTGCGACTGATCAGGTAGAAGCCCTTGAAAGTATTAGTGTTTCTGAAAAAGCGCTTAAAAAGATGATGGACAAAACCTCTTTTGCCATGGCAAATCAGGATGTCCGTTATTATCTCAATGGTCTGTTATTTGACTTCACTAATGATCAATTACGGGCAATCGCCACCGATGGCCACAGGTTGGCTATTTGTGATCTTGAAAGCAATGTAAGCATTAATAGTGACCGGCAACTTATCGTGCCGCGAAAAGGTGTGATGGAATTAATCCGCATGCTGTCAGATGATTCGAATGAGGTCACTCTGGCCATTGGCCGCAACCATATAAGACTGGTGAAAGGTGGTACTACATTTACCTCAAAACTGATTGATGGCCGTTTTCCTGACTATAAAGCCGTCGTCCCGGTCGGCGCAGACAGGCAGATGCTGGTTGACAGGGCCTTATTCATCCATGCCTTGCAAAGGGCGGCGATTTTATCCAATGAAAAGTACAAGGGTGTGAGGTTGGAAGCGGAAGGGTCCACTATTAAAATTATTGCTCACAACCCGCAACATGAAGAAGCCGTGGAGGAAATTGAAGCTGAATTTAATTTTGACCGTCTGGCTGTCGGTTTTAACGTGACTTATCTACTTGATGCTCTAATGGCAATTGATACGGAAGTGGTATCGATGGAACTGAAAGATGCCAATAGCAGTTGCCTGGTTTCTGCACCGGATTCTGATATCAACAGACATGTGGTAATGCCGCTCAAGCTCTGAGCTGGACATAACAACGATATGCGGGTTAAATCCCTAAGTATCATAAACTTAAGAAATATTTCATCAACACATCTGGATTTCGATCCGTGTTTGAATTGTTTTATAGGTGATAATGGTGCCGGTAAGACCAGCATACTGGAAGGGCTTTGTGTACTATCCAAAGGCCGGTCGTTCAGAACCGGTCAGATATCTTCAATAATTGGTCCTGATGGCCATAATTTCCAAGTTGTAAGCAAAATTGAAAGTCATTCGGGTATTCCACACCAACTGGGAATGGAGCGCGATGCGAACAGCTGGTCGGCTCGTCACAATGGTGAAAATATTACGCAATTAAGTGAACTGACCAAACTACTTCCCTACGTTTTGTTGGAACCCAATAGTCACACACTGGTCAGTGGACCACCTGATGGGCGAAGAAAGTACCTCGATTGGGGTGTGTTTCACGTGGAACATACTTTTTTGATGCTTTGGCGAAGATACAGCCGGGTCCTAAAACAAAGAAACGCCGCATTGAAGCAGGCTAACAGAATGGTTGTGGAAAGTCTTGATGATCAGTTTATACAACTGGGTGAACAATTACACATTGCCAGGGAGAAACACGTTAGCCTGCTTAATTCAATATTGCATGATCAACTTTCTAATTTTTGCGAAACACTGGAAGATATAAGTCTGGGATATAAAAAGGGCTGGACCGGGGACAGCCTGGCAGAGGCAATCCTGTTATCGATGTCACGGGATATTGAGAGAGGATCTACCGGTCCGGGTCCACATAAGGCGGATTTAAATTTCACACTGAACGGGGTACCCGCAAGGGAAAGATTATCCCGGGGTGAACAGAAGGCAATGACCGCCGCGTTGATTATGTCGCAGGCGCAAATGATATGTAATTCCGGAGAAAAGCCGGTGTTAATGCTGGATGACCTTTCTTCAGAGTTTGATGAGAAACATTTAGCTAAAGTACTCAGGGCCGGGATAGAGTTGGATACACAGATCCTGATGACCGGTACCGTGTTACCGCCTGCAATCAGATCCTTAAATCGTCATTTTACAGTGTTTCACGTGAAACACGGCAGTGTCACAGCCATGTCTGCGTGAATTGGTTAAAAGCCCAAAAAACAGACATTTAATGCCACTCAGTGGTATAATGCGATTCGATTCAAGACATACAAATCCGCAACAAATCAAATTTTTATTGCTGCCAAGTGAAGTGGCAAATGATTTGTATAAGGCGGTAATTAGAGGCTATATGAGCAACAAAGATTATGATTCCAGTAGCATCAAGGTTCTAAAGGGCCTTGACGCAGTACGTAAACGCCCGGGTATGTATATCGGCGATACGGACGACGGCACCGGCTTACATCATATGGTGTTTGAGGTGGTGGATAATTCCATTGACGAGGCCCTCGCAGGGCACTGTGACGCCATTAAGGTCATTATCGAGATGGATGGTAACGTCAGAGTGACAGACAACGGACGTGGCGTACCGGTTGATATTCATAAAGAAGAAGGATGCTCGGCAGCAGAAGTTATCATGACGGTACTTCATGCCGGCGGTAAATTTGATGATAACTCTTATAAGGTTTCCGGCGGTTTGCATGGTGTAGGCGTTTCAGTGGTAAACGCGCTGTCTGAGGATTTGGTATTAACCATTAAGAGAGATGGTCACGTCTGGCAGCAACACTACAAGATGGGTGTTCCAGTAGAACCACTCAAAAAAATAGGCAAAACCAAGAAAACAGGTACGGAAATTAAGTTTTTACCCAGTAAAAACGTGTTTTCAGATACGGTTTTCCACTATGACATCCTGGCCAAACGTTTAAGGGAACTAAGTTTTTTAAATTCCGGAGTCAAGATAGAACTGGCTGATGAAATCTCCGGAAAATCAGATATTTTTGAGTATGAGGGTGGAATTCGCTCATTTGTAGAACATCTGGGTCGTAAGAAAACCGCTTTACATCAGAGTGTTATGTATTTTTGTGGTGAAGCGAATGACGTTTCCGTCGAGGTTGCATTGCAATGGACTGACGCTTACCAGGAAAGTGTGTTCTGCTTTACTAACAATATTCCACAGCGTGATGGTGGTGCGCATTTAGCAGGGTTCAGAGCAGCACTTACCCGGACAATGAACCAATATATCGAAGATTCCGGTTTAGCAAAGAAAAACAAGGTTTCGATGACAGGTGATGACGCGCGTGAGGGACTTGTTGCCGTACTGTCAGTCAAAGCCCCGGATCCGAAGTTTTCCTCTCAAACGAAAGACAAACTGGTTTCGTCTGAAATCAAACCCGTAGTTGAATCGCTGGTAGCGTCTCATTTGCGTGATTTTTTACTCGAAAACCCGGTAGAAGCAAAAATTATTACCATGAAGGCTGTGGATGCGGCCAGGGCACGTGAAGCAGCCCGCAAAGCACGCGATATGACACGTCGAAAAGGCGTGCTGGATATAGCAGGATTACCGGGTAAACTGGCGGATTGCCAGGAAAAGGATCCCGCTTTATCTGAGTTATTCATAGTGGAGGGTGATTCTGCGGGTGGGTCTGCCAAGCAGGGCAGAAACAGAAAAACTCAGGCAATTCTGCCACTTAAAGGAAAAATTCTAAATGTAGAAAAGGCCCGTTTTGATAAAATGCTGTCATCTGCTGAGGTAGGCACATTGATAACGGCTCTCGGTTGCGGCATTGGCAGAGATGAATTCAATATTGAGAAATTGCGCTATCACACCATCATTATCATGACGGATGCTGATGTTGACGGGTCTCATATACGTACCCTTTTGCTGACCTTTTTCTATAGGCAAATGCCCGAGTTAATTGAGCGCGGTCATATTTATATTGGCCAACCACCGCTTTACAAGGTGAAGCAGGGCAAACAGGAATATTACCTGAAGGATGATGCCGAGATGAACGAGTACATGCTGGCGCGTGCTATGGACAATGCATCGCTGGTTTGTTCTCCGGAGGCTCCGCCTCTATCAAGTGAAGCACTGGAAGGGTTATTACGGGATTATATGGCTGTTAAGGCTGCGGGCGTACGTATGGCGATTCGTTTTGAACCATTGTTTTTGGAACAACTCATTAATAATAAAGCATTTTCTTTCGAATGGACCGTGGGCGAGGCACAGCAGTGGTGTAATGAAATTGTTGAAACAATGAACAAAAATTCTCCCCCCAGTATCAGCTTTGATTTGCGCGCCAGGGAAACCGAACAGGAACTTGAGCTACTGCTTAGCAAATCCACGTATGGTGTAGTAGACACGACATTATTAACCAGGGATTTTTTCCGTTCTCCTGAAATCCGATTGACCAGTAAACTGGCCGATACACTTCATGACCTGATTCAGGAGGGTGCCCTCGTACATCGCGGTTCTTCAGAACAGGCTATCGGGAGTTTTGCCGAAGCGCACGACTGGTTAATGAACGAAAGTCGTAAAGGAAGAACCTTCCAGAGGTTTAAAGGCCTGGGTGAAATGAATCCGGAGCAACTTTGGGACACGACGGTTAATCCAGAGACCCGTCGATTGCTTAAAGTCACAATTGAAGATGTGGTGGCTGCGGATGAGGTTTTTACCACCCTGATGGGTGACGAGGTAGAACCAAGGCGTGATTTTATTGAAAAGAATGCGCTTTACGTAACCAATCTTGATATCTGATTAAAGCCCGGAAATTTTCCGGGCTGATAGCACCGGGTTTTGCCTTGATTAGCCCAGTAAGGCAAGGTTTGCGATTCGGTCAAACAGACCCTTGAGCCTGGCCAGGAGGTTTAACCGGTTCAGACGCACTGCCGGGTTGTCATCCATTACCATAACCTTGTCAAAAAAGGCTTCAATGCTCTCAGAGAGACCAGCAAGCAATGTCAGGGCAGCGCTGTAATCCGCCTTTTTATAGAGCTGGTTCAAATCGCTGGAAATTCTTTTAACTTCTTCGAAAAGAAAGATTTCTTCTTTGATAATTAATACATCTTCTTTTATCGTGCTATCAATGTCCTGTCCTGATTTGCGCAAAATATTACCAATTCTCTTATTGGCTTCGGCAAGGTTTGACGCAACATCATGACCCATGAAATCCTGCAGAGCATCAAGTCGTTTTATAAGGTCAGTCAGCGTACTGAGCGGTGCATCAAGTGCCGAATTAACGAGGCTGGTTTCGTAGCCCTGTTCACGCAAATAGTTTTTCAATCGCTCCAATATGAACCGGCGCAGTTCTTCCAGGACCTCCGGTGAAACCGGTAGTTGTTTTTGTAAGCCTAGAGCGGCTATTGCGAGCGTCCGGTCAAATTCAATATCTAATTCGCCATCAAGCAATATACGAATTACTCCCAGTGCAGCGCGACGCAGTGCAAAGGGATCCTTGTTTCCGGACGGCTTAAGCCCGGTAGCGAAAATACCGGTGAGTGTATCCATTCGATCTGCCAGTGCGATAACCTTTCCGAGCGCTTCAGAGGGTAGACGGTCACCGGAAAAGGCGGGAAGGTAGTGTTCGCCAATGGCGAGAGCCACCTCATTTTTTTCACCACTTTGCAAGGCATAATAACGCCCCATGATACCCTGGAGTTCTGGAAACTCTCCCACCATCTGGCTGACAAGATCACATTTACACAGACTGGCGGCCCGGTAAGCCGCTGTACTGTCAACACCTGTTTCTTCTGCTATATTCTTTGAAATTAGTGCGATACGTCTTGATTTGTCACCAACTGAACCCAACGTGTTTTGAAAAACAATGCTGTCCAGCTGTTCAGACCAGTCACTGATCGAAGATTTATTGTCCTGATCCCAAAAGAACCGGGCATCAGAGAGCCGGGGTCGGATAACGCGCTCAAAACCCTGTCGTACCGCATCAAAATCCAGACTGTCCAGGTTGGCAACTGCGATAAACCTGTTCACTAACTCGCCCTGATCATCGCTAAGCAGCGGGAAAAACTTCTGATGATCCTGCATGCTGGCGATCAGGGCCTCGGCGGGAACAGAGAGGAACTCTTTATCAAAGCTTCCACAAATGGATCGTGGCCACTCAACGAGATTGGTAACCTCCTCAAGTAAACTATCGCTGATTAAGGCGTTACCACCGGTGCCTTCACCCAGGGCCTCGACCTGGCTTCTAATCATTTCCTTTCGTTTATTTTGATCCGCTATGACACAGGCGTCCTCCAGCACTTTCTCATAATTATCAGCGGTCGTGATTTCATGCGGACCGGGGCTGTGTATACGATGCCCACGTGTGGTATTGCCGGCGCTTAGCCCAAACAGGCTACCATCCAGAACCCTGGAACCATGCATGATAATCAACCAGTGTACCGGTCGGACAAAACTGAAATCATTGGAAGCCCACCGCATGGGTTTCGCCACGGGTAACGCCGCCAGCGCTTTTTCCAGCATAGGTAAGAGCAAAACCTCAAGTGTCTGACCGGGTTTTGTCACCTGGCAAAACAACCACTCGCCAGCATCGGTCTTAAGGGTATCGAGTTCATCAACAGACTTGCCAACTGATCTCGCAAAACCGGAGGCTGCAGGTGTTGGTTGCTTATCAGCATCAAATGCAGCGGTAAGCGCCGGACCTTTTCGATCTATCACCTGGTCCGGTTGAGACGCTGCCACATCTGATATCAGCAAGGCCAGCCTTCTGGGTGTGTAATAAACCCGGCTCTTGTCGGGGTTGAAGGTGAGTTCGGCCTTCCTGAGCTGATCCAAAAACCCACTAAACAGCGTTTGACCGAGATTAGATAACGATTTTGGGGGTAACTCTTCACAACCCAGTTCGATTAACAGGTCCGCAGAACGTTGAGTATCGTTAACCCTGTCCATGTTCTTTGCCTTATTCACCAGCGTTCTCCCTTAATCCTGGAAACCCCAGGCTTTCCCTGCGGGCGAAATAGGCCTCAGCGACTTTACGTGACAGGTTTCTGACCCTGAGAATAAAGCGTTGCCGCTCGGTCACTGAAATTGCGCGGCGAGCGTCCAACAGGTTAAATGTGTGTGATGCTTTGAGTACCTGTTCGTAAGCAGGCAATGGCAGATCAAGCTCTACCAGCTTTCCCGCTTCGGACTCGCAGGTATCAAACAAGGCGAAAAGAGATCCGGTATCAGCGTATTCAAAATTATAGGTTGACTGCTCAACCTCATTTTGGTGAAAAACTTCACCGTAAGTTACCTTATTACCACCGGTATCAGTCCATACCAGGTCAAATATGCTGTCCACATTCTGTAAATACATCGCCAGTCTTTCGAGGCCGTAGGTAATCTCACCCATAACGGGTCGGCACTCCAGACCGCCAGCCTGTTGAAAATAGGTGAACTGGGTTACCTCCATGCCGTTGAGCCAGACCTCCCAGCCAAGACCCCAGGCACCCAGTGTCGGAGACTCCCAGTTATCCTCAACAAAGCGAATATCGTGCACAGCGGGGTCAATACCAATAGCCTTGAGTGAACCCAGGTACAATTCCTGAAAGTTTTCTGGTGCCGGTTTCATGACGACCTGGTATTGGTAGTAGTGTTGCAGGCGGTTCGGGTTTTCACCATAACGGCCATCCGTGGGTCGTCTGCATGGCTGCACATAAGCCGAATTCCACGGCTCCGGGCCGATGGAACGCAAAAAGGTTGCCGGATGGAAGGTGCCAGCGCCCACTTCCATATCGAGTGGTTGCACCAGTACGCAACCCTGTTCTGCCCAATAGGCTTGCAGGCAGTTGATAAAATCCTGAAAAGTCATGAAAATCCCGTGGTCTGATAACCGACTAGTTAACCGCTTAGTATAGCCAAGCATAACGAAAGACAGAAGAAGAATGGACAAAAAGCATTGAAACAGATCGCACTGATTAAAACGGGTTGCACAATTGAACAGATAAAACCGCGTCACGGGGATTTTGAGGACTGGTTTGCGGATGGATTGGGTGTTTCGGATCTATTGCAGATAGATGTGTTCAGACAAGAATCATTACCTGCAATGGAAAACCTGTCTGGAATCGTGATCACGGGTTCACCCGCAATGGTATCAGCCAGGCTGGACTGGAGTGAGCGTACCGCCCGGTGGCTGCGACAGGCGGTTCAGACAAATATAAAAGTTCTTGGTGTCTGTTATGGTCATCAATTGCTTGCCCATGCCCTGGGTGGTATTGCCGGACCTAACCCTGCTGGTCGTCAGATTGGAACGGTTGATTTACAACTTATTGATAATGTTGAAAATGATCCCTTGTTGGGACATTTACCAAAACGATTTTCAGCACAGGCCTCTCACGCTGAAGCTGTGCTGGAGATGCCCCCGGGTGCCCAACGGCTGGCTACAAGCCCACTGGATGATAACTTTGCTATTCGATTTGCAGAAAACGCCTGGGGCGTTCAGTTTCACCCGGAGTTTTCCGCTCCGGTGGTGTCGGACTATATTCGTTACAGGACAGATGCTTTGCGTGAGGAAGGCCTGAATCCGGAGCAACTCATGGCCAATGTCACGGAAACCGAAGAAGCAGCCTCCGTGTTAAGAAAATTCGTTAAATTGCTTCGGTTTTGAGTTTAGCTTTAAAGTATCCAGTGAAAAAGCCATCCACTTGAGACAGGGATCTCATCAATCGACCACGAAGTGAAGTTTGCTGCTCTTTCAGCGACCCCTGATTAAACGGCCTTCTTATGAAGTTGGTACCTGGTTAGAGGGGGTTATGACTATTCCGCAGATTCAACCTTAAAAACAACGCCATCAACACCGGTCACCCTGATATGTGTTCCGGCCGGTAAATCCGGGCCTTTAACCTTCCAGGTGGAATCATCCACGGTCACTTTACCCACACCGTTGCTTATCGGAAAAGTAAGTGAAAAAACACGTCCGATATATTGTTGCCCACGGCGGTTCAGGTTGGGTTGGTCGGTTTTGGTCGGGCGGGATTCCCGGTATTTTCGCCAGGCGAGAACAGCCACGATGGATGCAATGGCAAACAGTATCAACTGGGTCTCAAGATCAATGGAAGGGAAAACCAGCAGAATCAAACCAACGGCCGCGGCCGCGATACCCAGCCAAAGAAAAAAGAAGGCCGGGGCTGTGAGCTCCAGGATTAATAATAATCCAGCGAGAATCCACCAGTGCCAGAATACAATTTGGTCAAACCACTCCATCATTTTCAGGTACTCCCGCCTATCTTATCGCCGCTGACGGATTTTGCTATTTCAGTGATACCCGCCAGGCTGCCGAGGATACCCGTTGTTTCCATCGGTAACAGCAGTGTCTTCTGGTTCGGGGAGGTGGCAAACGTTTTCAGTGCATCAACGTATTTTTGCGCAACAAAATAATTGATGGCCTGCATGTCACCGGCAGCGATTGCCTCTGAAACCATCGTTGTGGCCTTGGCTTCAGCTTCGGCCAGACGTTCACGGGCCTCTGCATCCCTGAACGCCGCTTCCTTACGACCTTCCGCATCCAGAACAATGGCTTGCTTTTCACCTTCCGCCTTCAGAATTTCCGCTTGTCTGAAGCCCTCTGCTTCAAGAATATTGGCGCGTTTTTCACGCTCCGCCTTCATCTGTCTCGCCATCGCATTGACCAGGTCCATGGGAGGTGTAATATCCTTGATCTCAATACGTGTAACCTTAAGCCCCCACGGTGTCGTGGCCTCATCAACTACATTCAGAAGCTGGGCATTGATGGTGTCGCGCTTGGATAACGCGTCATCCAGATCCATTGAGCCCAGAACAGTACGGATATTGGTGACCGTCAGGTTTAAAATGGCGTGTTCCAGCCGGAAAACCTCGTAGGCGGCCTTGGCAGCATCCAGCACCTGGAAAAAGACAACGCCATCCACGGTCAGCACGGCGTTATCTTTGGATATAACCTCCTGTGAGGGCACATCCAGAACACGCTCCATCATGTTAACGCGTTGCCCGACCCGGTTAACAAACGGAATCATCAAATGAAACCCGGGACGAAATGTGCTGTTGTACTTACCGAAACGCTCTATCGTGTACTCGTAACCCTGTCGGACGATGATGACAGCTTTACGAAGAACAACAACGGCGAGAAATACCAGGACAACAGCTGTGATTAATGCGTTTTCAAACATTTCAATCCCTCTTTTTAACTTGAAGCAGGTATGGGTAACTCATCATAATTAACCGATTTCTCCGAATGA
Source organism: Lysobacterales bacterium (assembly GCA_033791845.1). Taxonomy (GTDB): domain Bacteria; phylum Pseudomonadota; class Gammaproteobacteria; order Xanthomonadales; family SZUA-36; genus SZUA-36. Next base: position 22,874 of record JASJFX010000079.1, read on the forward strand.
AAAGATTATCAGAAACCACCTTGATTGGGATGCCCCAGAAGTCACTGGCAGAACCTCCACAAAAGGTATGAATATGAGTGAGGATAAGGACAGGCTGTTTGCCAAAAACCGGGCGTTAACCTCGGGATTCCGCTTTGATGAACGGGTGGTCAAGGTGTTCCCTGACATGATTGCCCGTTCCGTGCCGGGGTATGAATTGGTGGTCCCCATGATCGGTTTGCTGGCAAGACGTTACGCTCAGCCTGATTCAAACATCTACGACCTGGGTTGCTCGCTGGGGGCAGCCAGCCTGGCCATGAGTCTTGCGGTGCGAGCCAGCGGCACCCGTATCATTGCAGTGGATAACTCTGAGGCCATGGTTAGCCGTTGCAGAAAAAACCTGGTGGATAAAGGCGGTACCGTTCCAATTGATATTCACTTGAAGGATATACTGGATACTCAAATTGAAAATTCATCGGTTGTAGTACTCAACTTCACCCTGCAATTTCTTGAGCGGGATCAACGTCAGTCATTGATCAACCGAATTTCTGCGGGTATGCGTGCTGGAGGGGTATTGATCATCTCAGAAAAAATATGTTTTGAAGATGAGCGCGAACAAATTGATCAGACCGCGTGGCATCACGATTTCAAGCGCGCACAGGGTTATTCAGACCTGGAGATATCCCAAAAACGTAACGCCCTCGAAGATGTTCTGCTACCGGAAACCGAGGCTTCCCACTTCAAACGTCTGCAACAGGCCGGCTTTTCCCGATACCATCGCTGGTTTCAATGTTTCAGTTTTGTCAGCTATATAGCATTCAAGTGAAAAACCCTTATCTTCAGTTACAGACCTCAGCCTGGCAGGAACTGGCGGAGTCCGGCTGGCAGGGACTGAAAAACTCAAACCATGGTGATCTGCTGCGTTGGCTGGAGACCATAGACAGCCTGCCTGAAGGTGATGGCTACCATCAGCTGAACCGTGATGCTCCGGTACTGGGCCGGCCGGTTGCCGATCCGGTGCTATTGCGTCGGGAGTTGCTCAATTTACACCCCTGGCGCAAAGGACCACTGGAGCTGGGTGGTGTCAAAATAGATACCGAGTGGCGCTCTGACTGGAAATGGGATCGTTTAAAACCGCACCTTGATCTCAAAGATCACAAAATTCTGGATATTGGTTGTGGTAATGGTTATTTCGGTTTGCGTATGCTGGCTGCCGGTGCGCAACTGGTGGTGGGTATTGATCCTACAATGGTTTTTGTCATGCAATGGCTGGCGATGCGAAAGTTAGGTCCAGGTTTGAATAACTTTGTTCTGCCGCTTGGTATTGAAGACTTGCCGCCAATTACCCCCGGTTTTGACAGTGTTTTTTCGATGGGTGTTTTATATCACCGGCGCAGACCTGTTGAACACCTTGTACAGCTAAAGAGCCTGACCCGGCCCGGTGGTCAGATCATACTGGAAACGCTGATTCTTGAGGGTGAGGGCAAGGGAACACTGAACCCGTCAGACCGCTATGCACGGATGCGCAATGTACACGCCATTCCAGACCTCACGGTTCTGCATGGTTGGCTGGAACAGGCGGGTCTGCCCGATACAAGGGTACTTGATGTGAGTAAAACCACCATCAACGAGCAGCGCCGTACCGACTGGATGACCTTTGAATCCCTGCGTGAGTGTCTGGATATGGAAAACCCCTCCATTACCGTTGAAGGGTACCCCGCGCCAACCAGGGCAGCAATGCTTATCCAGGTTGATGAATAATCCGAATACACGACAGATTAAACAGGACAAGACAATGACATATTCAACGCCCGATATTTGTGATCAATTTCCGGACCAATTGCAGATCGCTGAACCCCTGTTCAAAGAATTTGGCGGCAAAGATAGCTTCAGTGGAGAGATCGTTACCATCAAGTGTTTTGAAGATAACTCACTGGTCAAACAAAACCTGGCGACTGCCGGTCACGGTAAGGTATTGGTCGTGGATGGAGGGGGCTCGTTAAGGTGTGCACTACTGGGTGACTTATTGGGCGCCATGGCGGTACAGAATGGCTGGCAAGGCGTGCTTGTCTATGGTTGTGTGCGCGATGTGGAAATTCTCAAGAGCATGGATCTTGGTGTGCGGGCGCTCAACTGCTACCCACTCAAATCCAATAAGCGCAATGAAGGCCAACTCAACGTGCCGGTCAGGTTTGCCGGCGTCAATTTTGAGCTGGGCCAATACCTCTATGCGGACGAAAACGGTATTGTAGTGGCCAACGAGGAACTTGATATCACCCGGAATGCATAGTTCAGGCTCCTGGGTAATCCATTCAATCCACTCGTGGCCGACTTAAAATCGGCCAATACACCCAGGTAAAAAGGGCAAAAGCCAATATCCATCCCATGGCAGAGATATCGATCATCATCAGATAGCTCTGTCCACTCAACGGACCCAGTACCCGCACAAGAACAGCAAGCATCAACAGCCAGTAAGCCAATACAGTCAATCGCGCTGCCTGTAACGGTCTTCCGGTATGGCCCAGTGCAACCCGTGTCGTCACTGCCAGTACCATGCTGCCTATGGCACCCATGGTCAGGGCGTGCAGGGCAGCGGTTGGTGTAAACAGCCAGCCAAAAACCGCGCAGCCCAACAGGGTATAACCGACCGGTAACCACAGATATGAGATATGCAAAACAAACAACATGGGATTGGATATTGTTGCAAGCCCCTTCCAGCGCCCCAGTCTTAAGCCATGAACAATGGCGGCGCCAAAGGCCAACACACCGGTCAATGGATGCATGGGCATAAAACTGGCGGCCAGGCCGACCAGTACGGTCAGCACGAGAGCAGCCTTGTTGACAATTTCACTGTTGACTGGCATCTGTTTCTGACCCTGTTGCCGCAACCAGTTGCCGCTGAAGCTTGGCACGATTCGTCCGGCAATGATGGTAACCAGCAAAACAAGGGTGTGAATTAACAGGTAAATGGCCAGGCGGTCGCCACCAGGCAGCCACAGGGCGGCACCGAGGTGGTAAACAGCATTCAGGCCAGCCACCAGGAAAACTATGGCAATGAGGGGGTAATTTCGTCGACTACGGCCGGCGATAATCTCCCGGCTAAGCAACCAGCCAAGCATTACAGGGAACAGCATATCCAAGAAAAACACCAGGCTACCAGGTAGCCTGGTTGATGAGAACAACATTGCCAGTCTTCCCGCCAGCCAAAACACCACCAGCAAGGCCAGTGGTGTTCCTTTTATGGCGGGACGTCCGGTCCAGTTGGCCACCGCAGTCAGGCTAAATCCCGCTACAGCGGCCATTGCAAAACCGATTAGCATTTCATGGCTATGCCAGAGTGATGTGGTGCCCGGCAGGCCTGAGCTGTGCAGGGTCATGACCCAAAGGAATATACTCAGCATGGCGAAAATACCGTTCATCAGAAAAAACGGCCGGAATGCGTAGCTGAGTAAAGCGGGTACTTTGCCTTGATTCACGCGTTTTCAGGGTCTCGGTAAAGACCGGCCTTCACAACGATGTGGATCAGTAATACGTGAAACTTAATTACCGTCCCCTTGCTGAAAATTGAATGCGGTGACGCATTCAGGCAGATCATAGAATAACGCCGCCTTGCGTCCGGTCCGTTCACCATAGTCTGCATAGAATTGCTCGCACTCTTTGCGGCTTGGAAATTCCTTGTTAGCAACACAATCCTGTATAACCTGTTGCCGCATTGGAGCAATCTTTTTCTGTCGTGCGACCTCGCAGGCAGCGTCCAGCCTGGCTTGTTTGTCTTCGCGCGACTCTTTTGCCAGGACAGGGTTGATCAACAGGGAAACAAATACAAAGGATAAAAGAACCTGACTAATTTTCATCACCAACTCCTGACTTTTCACTATCTATCTTAACCCACTGGTTACAACTCGTCTTCTCCCACCCATTTGCGAACCCGGGGTGCACGATAAGTGGCAAATTGGTCCAACAGCATCCCGGGGTCATGGGCTTCGATCAACATGGGACGGCAAAGTTCGTTAACAAACTGCTGTTGAAACGAATTTTCAAGAAAAGCAATCAACTGGTCGTAATAACCCTCAATATTAAGCAAGGCACAAGGCTTGTCGTGAAACCCCAGTTGGGCCCATGTCAATATCTCAAAAATCTCCTCCAGCGTGCCCCAGCCTCCAGGCAGCGCGACAAAACCATCGGAAAGATCAGCCATCATCGCTTTGCGTTCATGCATGGAAGCTACAACGTGCAATTGGGTGAGGCTTTCATGGGCGACCTCCTTCACGGCAAGGCTTTTGGGAATGACGCCAATGGCCTCACCGCCAGCCTCAAGTACGGCATTGGCAATCGTACCCATAACACCCACAGCGGCACCGCCATAAACAAGACCGATGTTACGTTCACACAGGGCTTTGGCAAGCGCCGTTGCAGCCAGAGAGTAAGCTGGGTTTTTACCCGGACTGGAACCACAATACACACAGATTTTCTTGATTTTCACAGGTCTTTGGCCATTAAACGTTGAAGTGATATTTGTTTCATGATCCCGGACCAAGGGAATTGGGGTCCGGGATCGAGCTTACGTCTGATCAGGGTATCTGGCTTGTCTTCAGAGGGTATCATCGCGGTATCAAGGTCTTCGTGCCCGGTAACCATTGCCAGCACAGGCAGTTCTGCCTGCAGGTGACTCAGCAGGGTCGCCAGTGCTTCAATCTGCGGGTCGGGATAGTGCTCTGACATTTGTTGATGGCCGGTCAGGAACCAGTCCGGATAACGACCGTTATTGATCAGTTCGATACCGATACTCTGCGGGTTAAAACTCCTGACGTGGTGAGCGACACGGTTGACAGGTACCCATTGCTCAATACTGCCGTCGCGATCAATATAAAAATGCCCGCTGTTGCCTGTATTGCTCTCCGGGTAACGCTCCTTCTCACCCCAAATACGTGCCATGACCATATCAGGTAACTCGGTGCAATGGATTACGACCAGGCTGATATCATCAGTGCCACGACTTTCCAGGCGCTCCACATAATGCAACGGTCGCTGCAGGATTTTAATGGTCACGGATCTTTGGGGCACGGTCCAAAAGCATCCCCATGGTTCTGATGACCGAACGAATCGGCTGTTGACACAGCCATTGTGCGGCCATTGTGGCATACAAGTTGCTGACCATGTCTGCGCTCAGACACAGCATCTTCAGTGGCACAACCGTAGATGAGTGTCAGGGCGATCAGAAAAAATATTACACGCATGGTTTATTCTCGCAAGACCGGCAGGAGCCTGTCGGGTTTTTCGCTCGACCACATCGATGTGGGAGGTAGAGCTACGCAGGAGCTGTTTGCCGAGTAGATCATGTTAAATCCGACAGGCTGCTAGCCTTGCTCCAATAGAAACCGCAAATCCATGATGGCTGCGTTGGCTCTTGAAATATAGTTGGCCATCACCAGCGAGTGGTTGGCAAATGCACCAAACTTATCACCATTCAAGACCATTGGAGCGTGCAGGGGGTCCTGGGTGGACTCCAGTTCCCGGATGATCTGACGGTAGCTGATCAAGGCGTTCTTCTTGCGAAGTACGTCGTGAAAATCGACCTCCATTGCCCGCAGAAAAGCGATCAACGCCCAGGTGCTGCCGCGGGCCTCGTAAAACACGTCATCAATCTTGAACCACGATGTTTTTACATCCACTTCCTGTGGTGACACAGTCGATTGGGTTGCGGCGGTATCACCGGACAGATCGGTGTTCAGGCGTTCCTGGCCAACGCTGGCCGAAAGACGCTGAGACAATGACCCAAGTCGCTTTTCAACCAGGCCCAACCAGGCGACGAGGTTATCTGCACGGGCGTAAAACTGGGCATTCGGCTGGGCCGGGTCTGATAAACGTGTCAGGTAATTTTCGAGGAATCCCATCGCGTTTCTGTAACGGCCTTCCGTGTCAGGAGGAAACCAGCGGTCACTGGAGTAGTGGAAAAGTGGATCCGCTTCTGAAAGGTCTGGGTCCTCGGCCGACTGTGTTTGAGAGCGGCTGAAATCGTTACGCATGACACGTGCAAGATCGCGAACCTGGGTTAGCACGCCAAACTCCCAGTTGGGTAAGTTGTCAAGAAACACCCATGGCGGCAAGATGTCGTTTGACATGTACCCACCACGCTTGTTGAGCATGACATCGACCACTTCGAGTAATGCAGAGGCTGTGTTGGTGCCGGTTACATCGGCATGACCATGCTCCCCGGCATGTTGTTGAGCAAGCTCAACCGGGTCGAACATATCCGGCTCGTTGTTGTACCAGAACATCATTGCACCGCAGATAACCAGCAGCGCAACAGGAATAGCAATCCAGATTTTTTGTTTCATAATTACGAAGATAACAGATTTTTAACCGAATGCGTGTGCCGGAAGTTACCCGTTTGAGACAGAAAGAAATTCAGGCAGCAAAACCCGCCCTGATTCAAACGTCCACCAGTCCGGTCTTGAGAGAGTTCCTGACAATGGCAACCAGGCTTTCGACGTTCTGTGATTGATCGCCGATAATGGCTGCAGAGCCGTGATCCAGAGTTACCAACAAGGCATGCATCTGGTCAAACTTGACCATTTCGCCATCAGTCACCTGGGTTTTAGGCATGTAAAAAATGGTCATCGGACCCTGATCTGTACTGACAACCATATGGGCACCACGCCCATCTGGAGTCGGGCAAAATTTGATAAACTTGATACGATTAGCCAGTTGTTGATCGGCCCTGGCGTCCAGCTTGGCCAGTATTTTGGAAATATCCTGATCGGATAAAAAATCAGTTGCTTTTGCAGCCGTATCGCTGCCGTCATATGAATAATGATCTGCAACATAGGATTCAACACTGTCCCAGGTGTGGGACTGTTTCCAAACCAAACCGGCGGCACCAACAACAATCAAAAGACTGGCGGCCATCGCCAGGGGGACCCAGTTCCGTTGCCGGACGGGTTGTTGGCTTATCCCTTTTATTTGATCAAGCAAGTCAACAGGTGGCTGGATATGCAAAGCAGTTTGAAGTTTTGCCTCAAACACTTCGGCCTCGTCTGCAGCAGCTTCAAACTCAGGTGAAGAATGACGCGCACGCAAAGTCTCAGGATCCTTATTCCCCGGATCAGCTCCGATCAGTTTTTTGAACTCAGAAAAGTTCATGGACATTACCCGTTACTCCATCCTTTTGTAGTTGAACCTTCAGTTTTTCCCGTGCCCTGAACAACTGGGTCATCACCGCGCTCTTTGTGATTCCAAGCTGCTCGGCAATTTCAGCACAGCTGTGTCCAAATACTGCTTGTAGTAATAAGGGATCCCTATATTTAGGATCCAGTTTCAAGATGCCCTGGCGCAGTAAATCACGCTCTGTCGATTCATCAGGCTTTAACTCGTTATCGTCTACTATTACAACCTTTTCAAGGTCGGTAAACGGTGGCACCTTACGTTCAAATGTGCGGGCAAATTCACGCCGTAGAATCGTAATCAGCCAGCTTTTAGCCGCTGCCACATCCTTCAGGCTATCCAGTGCCCGCCATGCCCTCAGAAACGTCTCCTGCACCAGGTCTTTGGCAAGGGCATCGTTGCCGCATATCCACATGGCGTAGCGATACAAATCTGTCGAATAAGCTTCTGCAAGCTCACTAAACCGACGAGTCCGTTCCGTGTCAGTATTCATGACCGGATTTTGTAAAACTTTATTTCAAACTTATTCAATTATTTTTAAACCTTTATTCAGCATTTGATGCCCTGTATGGGATAATAACGCTTTATGTAAATTGAAACCTAATTGACGCGCGGAGCGTCTATTTAATCTATAAAAAAACTCCGTTGTGACTAATGGCACTTTGAGTATTGCCTCTAAAATAGCAGTCTGTGCCAAGTTTCACCGGGGATAGGTCTTTTATTTTGCTATTTTAAGTAGCACTTGCACAACAGCGTATACCGGTGGGAGTTAAGAGGATGAGTATGAATTTCGATCAAGCCAGGTTCAACATGGTAGAACAACAGGTAAGACCCTGGGATGTTCTGGACGAACGTGTTCTTCAATTGTTGGAAACAACCCATCGCGAAGACTTTGTACCGGTGCGATATCGGAAAATGGCGTTTACCGACATGGCCATTCCGTTAGATCATGGTCAAACCATGATGAACCCTGTTGTAGAGGGTCGTTTGTTGCAGTCGCTTGAGTTGAAACCGGACGAGACGGTTCTCGAAGTTGGAACCGGCAGCGGGTTTATTACCGCCTGCCTGGCACAAATGGCCAAACACGTCGTGAGTGTTGATATACACGAACAGTTTTCAAACGAGGTTGCTGCCAGGCTGAAGGAAAAAGAGATTCACAACGTTGAATTTGAAACCGGTAATGTGATGACCGGCTGGCAGCCTGAGCAGGCACATGACGTATTGGTCGTTACCGGTTCCGTGCCGGATATTCCGGATCACTTCCGTGGCTGGGTTAATCCGGGTGGTCGCATATTTGTGGTATGCGGTGAAGAACCCGCAATGGAAGCAAAGCTTTTAACAAAACTGAATGCCACCGAGTGGAGCGAGGAAAGTTTGTTCGAAACAAACCTGGCTGGACTGGTAGATGCTGAAAAAGTACCGGAATTTGAATTTTAAGAAATTTAGGAGTTGGTTATGAAGCTCAATATCAATAATCAGAAGCTATTGATAACGGCTGTTTTTTTTATATCGTCGCCGGCATTTGCCGTTGACCTGGTCGGAATTCATGACCTGGCTGTCAAGAACGACCCGCAGTTGCAGGCAGCAGGGTACCGCAAAGACGCCACCGGCGAGAACACCCGACAGGCCTGGGCAAATATGTTACCTACAATAAGTGGCAGAGCCACCCGTGATTGGGGTAATGCCACAACGCGAGTTGGCGAGGTTGTTATCGATGGTGAACTCGTTCAGGGACGCACAAAACAAGATAGCGATATTGATACTGAATTCTACAGTTTTAATTTGCGCCAATCTCTTTATGCACAGAGCAATTATGAGAATCTGGATATTGCCCGTGGGCAGGTCAGCCAGGCGGAAGCGACGTACAACATTGCCTACCAGGATTTCCTGGTGAGGGTTGCAGGTGGATATTTCAGCGTATTGACGGCACAGGATGGTGTTATTTTTGCCGAGGCCGAAGAAAAGGCCCTGCAAAGACAGTTTGAGCAGGCCGAACAACGGTTTGAAGTTGGTCTGACCGCAGTGACAGACGTCCACGAAGCCCGTGCCAGCTATGACAATGCTCGTGCCCGCGCCATCGTCTCGAGGAACAACCTGGCCGATACCAAGGAGGCCCTGGTTGAACTGACCGGTCAGTATTTCGATGACTACGATCCACTGCAGGAGGTGTTGCCACTGGTCAAACCGCTACCGGAAAGCCCGGAAGAGTGGGTTGATATTGCCATGCAGTACAACCCGTTCGTGATCTCGGCGCATATGGGTGTTGAAATTGCTGATGCCAACATACGTTTACAGCGTTCCGGTCACTTTCCTACCCTCGACCTGGTTGGTGCTTTGAATCGTTTCACAAACAACAAACGCGCATTTGCAAGCCTTACCGGGGAAAACTTTGCCACAACTGAAATACGAAGTGATGACAACCAGATCGGTCTGCAATTGAACGTACCTATTTACCAGGGCGGTGTGATCACTTCCAGAACAAGGCAAGCCCGCTACCTGCTCAATGCGGTCAATGAGGACCTGGATCAGCAGCAAAGGGCGGTCGTAAGAGCAACAAAAAACGCCTATCGCGCAGTAATTGCCGGTATTGAACAGGTCGGTGCTTTTGGACAGGCGATGATTTCAGCCGAAAGTGCCCTCGAGGCAACCCAGGCCGGATTTGAGGTCGGTACCCGTACTATCGTTGATGTATTGATCGCCCAGCAGCGCTATTTCCAGGCTCAACGGGACAACTCGCTGGCGCGTCATACCTATATCGTTGATCACCTGCGGCTAAAAGCAGCGGCGGGTGTAT
>JASJFX010000080.1:0-12153 GCA_033791845.1 Lysobacterales bacterium
TTCTGAACGCTCAAAACAATATCTCCGGGCACAAAAAAAGGGCAAACACGCCCCCGACGATCAGCCCCGGCCTATGCCGAAACCTTTACAACCACACCCCTAAGGGTGGATGCGACAGCATTATTTCATCACACCATCCAATCGTCGCCAAGGGTCACCGGACATAACCGGTGACATAAAAAAGGGCCCAGCCGGACCCTCGATAAATATTGGTAGCGGGGGCAGGATTCGAACCTGCGACCTTCGGGTTATGAGCCCGACGAGCTGCCAGACTGCTCCACCCCGCACCGGCAAGGAGGGCATGATAATGATTCGATGCCCTAATTACAAGACCTGATATGACTTAAACGATTGATAGTTGGCAAGACCGCAGGGAATCACCCGCAGACAACCCCTCAGAGGCCGAAGCTCGTCATACAAATAGCAATCAATGAACTGGAGAATATTCCCAAACCAAGGATCATCGCACCATTCAATGTCAGTGCTGTACCAAAGTCGACTGGTGCAACTATCGGTGTTTCATTTTCCGGTTCATCAAAGTACATGTACTTGATAATTCGCAAGTAGTAAAACGCACCGATGACGGCAAATACCACCGCAGCAATCGCCAGCCACATCATACCGGCATCAATCACGGCTTTAAGGACCATCAGTTTTGCAAAAAAGCCTACCATCGGCGGTACACCAGCCATGGAAAACATAACCAGGCCCATGATGGCTGCATAAAACGGGTTACGCTGGTTCAGGCCTTTGAAATCATCCAGGTGCTCTGCCTCGACACCATTTCCGCTCAGCAGGATGATCATGCCGAAAGATGCGACTGACATAATGCCGTAAACAATAACGTAGTACATCGAAGCGCCATATCCAAAGGCGGTTCCCGGCAACAGACCCAGCATGACAAAACCCATATGGGAAATGGTGGAGTAAGCCAGCATGCGCTTGATGTTTGTTTGCATGATAGCAGCGAAGTTACCCAGGATAATCGATAGTACGGCCAGGCTCGCGAGCATGCTCTCCCAATGAATATGCAACTCTCCCAGACCACTGTCCAGGAAACGATAGGCCATCGCAAACGCCGCAAGTTTAGGCACCGACGAAATGAAAAGGGTTACCGCCGGCGGGGCGCCTTCATAGACATCCGGAATCCACATGTGAAATGGTACGACGCCGAACTTGAATCCAATACCGACAACAACAAAAACCAGGCCAAAGATCAGTAAAATATCGTCCTTGCCGCGGGCGCTGATGGCTTCTGCAATTTCCGGTAAAAGCAGACTTCCGGTGGCGCCATAGATCATGGACATGCCATACAGCAGCATTCCGGATGCCATCGAACCCAACACAAAATATTTCATGGCCGATTCGGAACCCCGGCCTGAGTCACGGTCAAATGCGACCAGTGCATAAACTGAAAGCGAGATCAGTTCCAGGCCCAGGTAAATCATCAGCATGCTGTTGGCCGAAATCAACAACATGACACCAAGCAATGCAAAAAGACTCAGCGTAAAGAAATCAGCACGGAACATCTTAAAACTACGCAGGTAGTATTTTGAATACGTATAGATTATTCCCATGAGCACGAAGCTGACCACCTTCAGTACGTCACCCATCGGATCCCTGATGAAACTGCCTTTAAACGCGGTGACTGATTGCACGCCGTCGACAAGGTAATCACCCCGCATGGTAATAATGGCTGCAAAAATAACCGTCAACATGGCCAGCATGTGAATAATTCCGCGACGTTCCTCACTCAGAAACAGATCGACGACCATAATGACACAGGCCATTACGAGGACCCAGAATTCAGGAGCAGCTAATAACATTTGGGCGCCGTTCATGCTAAATGACCTTTGATTGAACTATGTGTTGTAACAGGTTATCCACCGACGCCTGCATCATGTCTACCAGCGGTTGCGGCCATAAACCAAAGAAAAGAATAGCGACTGCCAGTATCCCCAGCACCAGTGCTTCACGGGAATTGATATCCTGCAAGCTCTGTACTTCGTGATTAACCACGGAACCGAAAATGACACGCTTGGCAAGCCATAAACTGTAAGCTGCACCCAGAATCAGGGTCAATGCGGCCAGGAAGGCAAACCAGAAATTTGCCTGGAATGCAGACAGGATAACCATGAACTCACCTACAAACCCACTGGTACCCGGCAGTCCTGAATTGGCCATCAGGAAAAATACCGCAAACATCGCAAACCACGGCATGGTATTTGCGACACCACCGTAGTCTTTAATCATCCTGCTATGCACCCGGTCATATAACACACCGACGGTCAGGAACAGTGCACCCGAGATAAACCCGTGCGATATCATTTGCATCATCGCACCTTCAACACCCAGGGCAGCACCCGATACACCACCGGTTTTGCGATAAATCGCAAAGGCGATAAACAGACCCAGCGTCACAAAACCCATATGTGATATGGATGAATAGGCGATCAGCTTTTTCATATCCTGCTGTGCAAGGGCGACAAAACCGATGTAAACCACCGCGATCAATGACAGGGCGATAACCAGCCAGTCAAGGGCGGCAGAGGCATCGGGTGTAATCGGCAGGCTGAACCGGATAAAACCGTAACCACCGATCTTCAACATGATGGCCGCCAGTACAACAGAACCACCGGTCGGGGCCTCAACGTGTGCATCAGGCAACCATGTGTGTACCGGAAACATTGGAATCTTAACGGCAAAAGCAGCCAGGAAGCCTAAGAACAGCCATTTCTGGGCAGTAAGCCCCAACGGCAATTCATGCCAGGCCAGGATGTCCCAGGAACCGGACTGGATGTACAGGTATATCAAGCCGATCAGCATGAATACCGAGCCCAGGAATGTGTATAAAAAGAACTTGATGGTCGCATAAACCCTGCGCGGCCCGCCCCATATGCCGATCACCAGGAACATCGGGATCAACATGGCCTCAAAGAACACATAGAAAAGCAGGGCATCGAGCGCGGCGAATACACCGATCATCAACCCTTCCATGACCAGGAACGCCGCCATGTACTGGTGTACGTTAGTCTGGATTGAGCGCCAACCGGCAATGACAACCAGAAAACCAAACAACATGGTCAGCAGTATCAGCGGGGCTGAAAACCCGTCGACACCAAGGTGATAGTGGATATTGAAGGTCTCTATCCATGTTCGATACTCGACAAACTGCATCGCAGCAGTGGACGTATCAAAGGAAAAGAACAGCGGCAGACCCAATAGGAAAGTGGCCACAGAAATCAACAGGGCCAGACCCTTTGCCGTGCCAGGCCGTTGATTACCGGCAACCAAAACCACCACAGCGCCCAGTATGGGCAACCAGATTAAAATACTGAGTAGAAATCCGTTCATTGTCCCATTCATCGTCCAGGCACCATCGTCACCCAGACTGCCAATATTGCGATCAGTCCGATTATCATGGCAAAGGCGTAGTCATACAGGAATCCAGTCTGCCAGCGGCGAATCCGTGCAGCGATCCACTCAACCAAGCGTGCAGATCCATTGACAATACCGTTATCAATAAAGCCCGCATCTGCCTTCTTCCACAAATTGCGGCCAAACTTCACACTGCCCTCGGCAAATACTTTCTGGTAAAACTCGTCAAAGTAATACTTGTGATCAAGCAGGCGATAAAAAAATGGAAACCGGTTTTGAACCGCATCTGCAATCGTTGGCCGGAACTGATAAATGACCGTTGCGATTACAAAACCCGCGACCATCAACCAGAAAGGCAGTGTATATACCGCATGCATGGCCATTGCTGTTGCACCATGGAAATGCTCACCCAATTCAGCGAGAACGTTATTTTTATCGAGAACGAAGATTGAGTCATCCAGCCAACCGCCAAACAGGACCGGCTCAATGGTCATCCAGCCGATGACAATGGAAGGTATGGCTAAAAGAATCAGCGGCAGGGTAACCACCCATGGTGATTCCTTGGGCGCGTGCGCCAGTTGTCCTGATGGCGGATGATCCCCGGCATCATGAACCACTTCAAAGCGCTCTTTGCCGTGGAACGTCAGGTATAACAGTCTGAAGCTGTACAAGGCGGTAACCAGAACACCCACAACAACGGCAAAGTAGGCAAAACTGCTACCCCAGCGATGCGAGTCAGCAACTGCCTCGATAATGGCATCCTTTGAATAAAAACCGGCGAAAAACGGAAAACCAATCAGTGCCAGTGTGCCTATCCATGCAGTCAGCCAGGTAATCGGCATGTACTTCCTCAAGCCACCCATATAGCGCATGTCCTGCTCGTGATGCAAGGCGATAATGACTGAACCTGCACCGAGAAACAGCAGTGCTTTGAAAAATGCATGTGTCATCAGGTGGAAAATAGCGGCTGAATAGGCCGAAACACCCAGGGCCACCGTCATATAACCCAATTGCGACAGTGTCGAATAGGCGATGACGCGTTTTACGTCATTCTGCACGATACCGATCAGACCCATTGAAAGAGCGGTTACGGCACCGATGACCATGACAAAGCTCAGTGCCGCCTCACTCAATTCAAACAGGGGCGACATCCTTGCTACCATGAATATTCCGGCTGTCACCATGGTGGCAGCGTGGATCAAAGCGGATATCGGTGTAGGACCTTCCATTGAATCCGGCAACCACACATGTAATGGTGCTTGTGCAGATTTACCCATGGCGCCGATGAACAGGCACACACAGATAAAGGTCAGCATATTCCATTCCATACCGCCGGGAATCGAAATTGTCTGGCCAATGGCACTGTTGGCCTGTGCAAAGACTTCCGCATAGTCGAGCGTACCGAAGGTGAGAAGTACGGCGGCGATGCCCAGAAGGAATCCAAAATCACCGACCCGGTTAACCAGGAAAGCCTTCAGGCCGGCCTTGGTCGCAGACTCCCTGTTAAACCAGAACCCGATCAAAAGGTAAGACACCAGGCCCACCGCTTCCCAGCCAAAGAACAATTGCAGGAAATTGTTGGACATGACCAGCATCAGCATTGAAAAAGTAAACAGCGCGATGTAACTGAAGAAACGCTGATAACCCGGATCATCACGCATATAACCAATGGTATAAATGTGCACCATAAATGAGATAAAACTCACGGTACACATCATTAACGTCGTCAGGTGATCAATCAGGAACCCGACCTGGAAACGAATACCATCCGCTACCATCCAGGTATACACATTAATATTTACAGTTTCAAGCGTACCGTTGACCTGTTGATAGAGCAGCCATGCCGACAGGAAAAAAGACAGGCCGACACCGAGAATCGTAACGGTGTGTGAACCTACTCGGCCGATCTGGTTACGGAAAAATCCGGCCAGAATCGCGCCACCCAGGGGCAACAGCGGTATCAGCAGCAGGGTGGTTTGCAACGACATGTTCATCCTTTCAGATCGTCCAGTTCGGCAACGTTGATGGTCTGCCGGTTACGGAAAAGCACTACCAGGATCGCGAGACCAATACCCGCTTCGGCTGCCGCTACCGTCAGTATGAAAAATACAAATATCTGTCCGTCGAGGTTGCCCAGAAAACGGGAAAACGCAACGAAGTTCATATTGACCGCCAGAAGCATCAGTTCAATACACATCAAAAGAATGATGATGTTCTTCCGGTTTATGAATATTCCGGCAACACTCAAGCTAAAAAGTATTGCGCCAAGGGTCAGAAAATGAGCAAGTGTCAGCATGGTGATTCCTCAAACGCTCCGCGGCTTTTCTGATTTCATTTTTACCAGCCTGACACTTTCGTCACGACGGGCTCTGACCTGTGCAGAAGGATCCTGGGTTTTTATACCCGGGCGCTTACGCAGTGTCAGGGCGACTGCTGAGATAATTGCAACCAGCAAAACCACACCGGCGACCTCAAACGGCAACAGGTAATTGGTATACAGCAACTCACCCAATTCACGGGTGTTGCTGTAATCAGCGGTGTTAGGCGCCGGCAGCGGGAACATTTCTGCGCCGAATCGCCCCTTGCTCCACATCACCATCAATAACTCAACTGCCATCACAATTGCGACCAGAACAGCCACCGGCAGGTAGCGTATGAAACCTTCCTTGAATGGCACCAGGTTAATATCCAGCATCATTATCACGAAGAGAAACAGCACCATCACCGCTCCCACGTACACCACAACCAGTATGATGGCGAGGAACTCAGCTTCGAGAAGCATCCAGATTGCGGCCGCACTGAAAAAGGCCAGTATCAGGAATAAAACGGAGTAAACGGGGTTGCGTGCCGTAATAACCGATACGGCCGCAAACACCAATACCAATGAAAAAGCGTAAAATACCAGTTCCTGAACAATCATCGGTAAGCCGCATCCTTGTTACGATTTTCCGCAATCTGTGACTCAAACCTGTCACCTACTGCCAACAGTTTTTCCTTGGTCATAATGGCCTCTTCAGGAGACTCAAAGTGAAACTCAAGAAAACCTGTTTCCACGATGGAGTCAACCGGGCACGATTCTTCGCAAAACCCGCAGAAAATACATTTGAATAAATCTATGTCATAACGTGTTGTACGGCGACTGCCATCTTCACGTTGTTCAGATTCGATGGTGATGGCAAGCGCAGGACATACCGCCTCACATAATTTACATGCTATACAACGTTCCTCTCCGTTCGGATACCGGCGCAATGCGTGCAGACCGCGAAAACGAACCGACTTGGGTGTCTTCTCTTCCGGGTAATTAATCGTGATGATTGGACGGAACATATGGCGCATCGTGAGGCTCATGCCTTTCAGCAGTTCGAGCAACATCAGGCTGCGTAAGTATTCAGTGATTCGTTTCATCCTCAGCTACCCTTAACCACAAATCCAAGAACAGTCATCAGGGAGGCAACCATCACCCAGACCATTGTTATCGGAATAAGTACTTTCCAACCCAGACGCATGATCTGGTCGTAACGGTAGCGGGGGAACGTCGCCCGATACCATAAAAACATGAACATGAAGACTACCGTCTTGGCCAGGAACCAGAAGATGCTGCCCTCAGCCAGGAAGGTCTCGCCCAATACAGGCAAGCCTTCAAACGGTGACAACCAACCACCTGCAAACAGAATGGCAGTCAACCCTGAAATCAGGATCATATTGGCGTATTCAGCCAGGAAGAAAACAGCAAATGCCGACCCTGAATACTCGACATGGAAGCCCGCTACGATTTCCGATTCACCTTCAGCCTGGTCAAACGGTGCACGGTTTGTCTCAGCCACACCCGAAATCATATAAATAATGAATAATGGCAGTAGCGGTAACCAGTACCAGTCAAATATACCGCCTTGCTGCGCCAGGACAATTTCGCGAAGGTTCATCGATCCGGCGAGGATCAGAACGCCAACAAGCGAAAAGCCCATCGCGATCTCATAGGACACCGTCTGTGCCGCAGCACGCATGGCACCGAGAAATGCATACTTGGAGTTGGAAGCCCAACCGGCAATGATGATGCCGTAGACACCCAGGGATGTTAAGGCCAGCACATAGATCAAACCGGCATCGACATCCGCCAGTACCAAAAAGTCGTTGAACGGCACAACCGCCCATGCAGCAAACGCCGGGGTCAATGCAATGATCGGAGCCAACAGGAACAAATAGCGGTTGGAATTGGTCGGCAGGATGATTTCTTTCAACAATAATTTGAAGACATCGGCAAAGGGCTGAATTAAACCCAGTGGTCCTACCCGGTTTGGCCCAATGCGAATCTGCATTGAACCGATGACCTTACGTTCAAAATAGGTGTAAAAAGCCACGGCCGTGATCAGCGGAACCGTGATCACCAATATTTTGAGCACCGTCCAGATCAGATACTGTGACTGCAACCACTCATAAACTGATAGAAGCATATCAAGCATCAGGCCGCCTCCACACTAATGGGTCCGAAACTGTCACCGAGCGAAATACCAGCTTCGGTTGCGCTTTTCACCCAAACCGCACCTGCAGGCAACTCATCACATAAACGAACCGGCAGAATGACGTGCCCACCACCCTGGCTGACCTTAACCTCATGACCTTCGGCAAAACCTTTACGGCCGGCGTCATCAGGATTAAGTCCCACGTATGCATTTTCGGCATGTACCGTTTGCTGCAAATATTCAGAGCGCCGGCACAAGGCGTCAACCGCGTACATTGCGACCTCACCTACCCGGTAAAAGTCACCTTCGGCTTTTGGCGCATCCAGCTCAACTTCGCTGGTCTCGCAGTCTGTATCAGCAATCTCAGAGAGCATCTCCTCACGAAGTGATGCAATGTCTACCTGTGAAAATCCATCCAACTCAAGTTCGGCACCCAGCCGGCGCAATATTTTCCAGCCCGGCCTGGCCTGGCCAGAAGCACTGACTGCTGCGTCTACAACAAACGACTGACCGTCGAGGGTATAGAACAGACCTTCAGATTCAGCCAGTGGCGCCAATGGCAATATCACATCAGCCACCGCTTTGAGACCTTCACTGGCAAAAGCGGAAACCGCCAGCACGCTCTCTGCCGAATCAAGTGCTTGCATGGTATTTGCGGGGCTGGCCACATCAAATTCGGGCTCGATATCCCACAACAGGTATTTCTTAAGGGGTGTCGCCAGCATTTCACGTGCATTAAGACCAGTCTCCGCACCAGCCGAACACGCTGCTGCCATGGCAGCACCGGTGGAGTTGCCACCGTGCGGGATGATATTGAGAACAGAGCCTGTTGCAGTGGCAATCCAGGCCAATAACTGACGTAACCAGGAAGCCTGCCCGTGTGCCATGGCTGCCTGCCCCAGGATCAGCATTTTAGTGCCGGAACCATGCAGCATTTCAGCCAATGCATCATACGATGCGCCGGCCTGAGCACCCGCAACTGCGGTTTGCAGGAATTCAGGAATTTCCTTACCTGTAAGCCTCGCAACTGCAGCGGCCAGCGCTGCAAGTTCTGTCACCATGTGTTGAGGCGCGGTAATCACTTTTTCCGCCAACTCAAAATGGAAATTCCAGTCGACCGGGTTCAATGCCGCCACCTGTGCGCCTTTGCGCCAGGCCTTGCGAACACGTTGACCCAGGATAGGCGCCTCATGATGGATATTACTGCCAATCAAAACAATGGCATCGGCATCATCAATTGCAGCCATCGGTGTCTGGAATGAAGCCATTTGACCAAGGGCCTTGTCGTCACTGAAATCCTGTTCTCTGAGGCGGTAATCCATGTTCGGGCAGTCAAGACCATTTGCCAGGCGCCTGGCGAGATAGTGCTCTTCAGTAGAAGCGCTTGGCGACATCAGCACACCCAAACCGGCACCACCATGAGCCGTAACAGATCTCCGCAGAGCCTTTGCCGCGGCACGTATACCTTCATCCCATGAAACGGTTTGCCACTGATCATTTACCTTGACCATGGGCTCAAGAACCCTGTCATCAGAGTTGAGACCAAAATGAGAATAACGGTCGCGATCTGATAACCAGGTTTCATTGGTAGATTCATTGTCCCTGGGTACAGCACGTAAAACCCGGCCGCGACGGGTGTGATACCACAGGCTGGAACCGACACCATCGTGTACTGCCAGCGATGGCCGCGCCATCAACTCCCATGCACGCGCAGAGAAGCGGAATGGTTTGTTTGTCAATGCGCCCACCGGGCACAGATCAATCACGTTGCCGGACAATTCGGAGTCAATACCCTGCGAAAGACTGGTACCAATTTCGGAACGGTCACCCCGCCCATACATGCCCAACTCGTTGGTTCCTGCGATTTCGTCGAGGAATCGCACGCATCTTGTACATTGGATGCAGCGGGTCAGGTCTGTTTGTACCAGTGGACCGATATTGTGATCCTGAACCACGCGTTTACCTTCGGTGAAACGGGAAACAGAGCGACCGTAACCCATTGCGAGATCCTGCAACTCACATTCACCACCCTGATCACAAATCGGGCAATCCAGCGGGTGATTGATTAACAGGAACTCCATGACACCATGCTGGGCATCAACTGCACGACGCGATTGCGTGTAGATTTTCATGCCGTCCATCACCGGTGTTGCACAGGCCGGCATGGGCTTGGGTGCCTTTTCAATATCCACCAGGCACATACGGCAGTTGGCCGCGATGCTCAGTTTGCTGTGGTAACAAAAGCGCGGGATACTGATTCCCGCCTTGTCCGTGGCCTCGATAATCATCGAGTTCTTAGGCACTTCCATGGGCTGGCCATCAACTTCGATGTTGACCATATCAACCACTGCTTCGGGCTGCGCCTTCATGCAGCTTTCCCCTTCTGATCATCGACCATTGAGCGGCCGTGTTCCACGTAATATTCAAATTCATTCCAGAACTGCCGCAGGAATCCCTGCACCGGCCAGGCGGCTGCTTCACCAAAAGCACAAATGGTATGACCTTCGATTTGCCCCGCGGCCGAACGTAATAATTCCAGGTCTTCCAGCTTGCCATTACCATCAACGATTCTCTGCAGAACACGGTGCATCCAACCGGTACCTTCCCGGCAGGGTGTGCACTGACCACAGGACTCCATGTGATAAAAGCGGGATATCCGGGTACAGGCTTTAACCATGCAGGTGGTTTCATCCATCACAATGACTGCACCTGAGCCAAGACCCGAACCGGCCTTCGCCAGCGCATCGAAATCCATGGTTACGTCCATCATCACATCGGCGGGCAATACCGGCATGGAAGACCCGCCCGGAATAACACCTTTCAGCTTGTGACCGTTGCGTACACCGCCTGCCATTTCCAGCAGTTCACTAAATGGTGTGCCCAGCGGAACTTCATAGTTACCGGGCTTGTTAACATGACCTGAAACAGAAAAAACTTTCGGGCCGCCATTATTCGGCTTGCCGATATCCAGAAACCACTGCCCGCCGTTGCGCATGATATGCGGCACGGAAGCCAATGACTCGGTATTGTTGATTGTGCTGGGTTTGCCGTACAGGCCAAAATTGGCCGGGAACGGCGGCTTGAAACGTGGCTGGCCTTTTTTGCCCTCCAGTGACTCCATCAGGGCGGTCTCTTCTCCGCAGATATAGGCGCCGGCACCCAGGGCGCCGTAGATGTCCATATCAATACCACTGCCCATCAAATCCTTACCCAGCATTCCTGCTGCGTAGGCTTCTTTCAGGGCAGCTTCAAAACGTTCAAACGGTTCGTGGTGGAATTCACCGCGGAGATAGTTATATCCCACAGTGGCACCCATGGCATACCCGGCGATGGCCATACCCTCAATCACCGCATGCGGGTTATACCTGAGTATGTCACGGTCATGGCAGGTACCCGGTTCGGATTCGTCCGAGTTGCACAGGATATATTTTTGTCCGGGGGCCGAGCGCGGCATAAAGCTCCACTTCAGCCCGGTCGGGAAACCTGCACCACCGCGTCCTCGTAATGCTGACAGCTTGACGTTGTCAATGATAACCGCAGGGTCGGTTTTCTCGGCCAGTATCTTTTTCCAGGCCTTGTAACCATCGATGGCCAGATAGGTATCCATCGACCATGGTTGATCGGCGTCCAAGGTGGTAAATACGACGTTATGGTCTGCCATTCTAATGCTCCCTCAAGGCGCTATTAGCAGGTTCAACGAACCGGAAAGCGGTTGGATGCAAGGCGCGCCTTGCAGGGAATGGCTGGTTTACTCTGAACATGTGAATAGCGCCTTGAGTGAGCATCAATCTAGTCCATCCAGGATTTCGTCGATCTTGGTTGTATCGAGATTTTCGTGATAATGGCCGTCGACCACCATCGCCGGAGCTCCACAGCATGCGGCGAGACACTCTTCCTCAACCACCAGCGTTATACGTTTATCAGTCGTGGTTTCACCGAGTTTTACGCCCAGTTTCTTTTCTATATGACTGACGAGGTCTTCTGCGCCATTGAGCCAGCACGAAATATTGGTGCAAACATTGACCTTGTGCCTGCCGACCGGTTTTTGATCGATCATTGAATAGAAACTGGCAACCTCAAAGGCCCAGACCGGAGGCAAATCCAGGTAATCCGCGACCGCCTCGACCATATCCTTGCTCACCCAGCCACCATTCTGGTGCTGTGCAGCAATCAGCGCCTGTATCAGGGCAGAGCGCTTGTGTTCCGGTGGAAATTTAGCCACCCAGTGATCAATGTTTGCCCGGGTCCCGTCATCAAGCAGGGCCTTTTTACCGGCAATATGTTCAGCCTTGTGACTCATTAGCGGTCTACCTCA
>JASJFX010000081.1:0-38468 GCA_033791845.1 Lysobacterales bacterium
TTGGATGGTGTGATGAAATAATGCTGTCGCATCCACCCTTAGGGGTGTGGTTGTAAAGGTTTCGGCATAGGCCGGGGCTGATCGTCGGGGGCGTGTTTGCCCTTTTTTTGTGCCCGGAGATATTGTTTTGAGCGTTCAGAAACTGAATGAGTTGCTGCAGCCACTGGTCGAGGACCTGGGGTATGAGTTTGTCGGTCTGGAATACAACAGCAATCCAAAACACGCGCTTTTGCGCATTTATATCGACCATGAAAATGGTGTGGCTATTGAAGACTGTGAAACGGTGAGCCGGGAGACCGCGGCGTTGTTGGATGTGAAGGATCCGATCAGGAGTCGCTATAACCTGGAGGTATCTTCACCCGGTTTGGACAGACCGCTATTTACACCGGCGCATTACCTGCAGTTCGCCGGTTGCACGGCACAGATTAACCTGTTCGCACCACAGGATGGCAGGCGTAAGTTCTCGGGTCCGATACTCGGGGCGGATGAAGTTAGTGTACGTATGGAACAGGACGGTTCGGAGGTCACACTTGATTTTGCCAATATTGTTAAGGCAAAGCTGGTTCCTGATTATGAGGAAATCCTCGCCGGACACAAAACCAAGAAATGACGAAATATGGGATATGACCCTGCACGGAGTTAAGAGCAAATGAGTAAAGAAATCCTTCTGGTTGTTGATGCAGTATCCAATGAGAAAGGTGTTGCCAAGAGCGTGATCTTTGAGGCTTTGGAAGCGGCACTCGCAATGGCAACCATCAAACGCCACAATGATGAAATCCTGGCACGCGTCTCTATTGATCGCGATACCGGTGAGTATGAGACCTTCCGTCGCTGGGAGGTGCTGGAAGACGATTTGGAATTTGAGTCAGAGGACCATCAAATCCTGATAAAGGATGCCAAAGAGCACAACTCGGATATTGCGGCCGGTGATTTTATTGAAGAGCCCATGGAAAACGTCGAGTTTGGCCGCATCGCGGCACAGACTGCAAAACAGGTCATCGTTCAACGCGTACGCGAAGCCGAAAGAGAGCAGGTTGTTGATGCCTACAAGGAACGTGAAGGCGAATTAATCAACGGTATCGTCAAACGCATCGAGCGTGGCAATGTATATCTCGACCTGGGTGGCAATGCAGAAGCATTTGTTGCGCAGCGTCACATGATCCAGGGTGAAACCGTTCGCCCGGGAGACCGTCTGCGAGCCTTCCTTTATGAAGTCAAGCCTGAGCTTCGCGGGCCCCAGTTATTCGCCAGTCGCACCATCAAAGAATTCCTGATCGCCTTGTTTGAACTGGAAGTGCCGGAAATCGGACAGGAGCTAATCTCCATCATGGGCGGCGCCCGTGATCCGGGCCGCAGGGCCAAGATTGCCGTCAGGTCCAACGATCCCCGGACCGATCCCATTGGTGCCTGCGTCGGAATGCGCGGTTCCCGTGTGCAGGCTGTTTCAAATGAACTGGCGGGCGAGCGGATCGACATCATTCTCTGGGACGATAACCCGGCGCAGTTTGTTATCAACGCGATGGCGCCGGCCGAGGTTGCTTCTATTGTTGTGGATGAAGAACGCCGCATGATGGATATCGCTGTTGAAGAAGCCAACCTGTCACAGGCAATTGGCCGTGGTGGCCAGAATGTGAGACTGGCCAGTGATCTTACCGGCTGGGAATTGAACGTGCTTACCATAGAAGACGCTGACAAGAAGGGTGAGGAAGAAGCCGGGAAGGTTCTTACAAACTTCATGCAGCGCCTGGATGTAGATGAAGGCGTGGCCAATATTCTGGTGCAGGAAGGGTTCAGCAATATTGAAGAGGTTGCTTATGTTCCTGATTCTGAATTACTTGAAATCGAAGAATTTGATGAAGAAATGGTAACGGAGTTACGGCGCCGTGCACGTGATGCACTGTTGACGCAACTGATTGCCAAGGAAGAAGCGCTCGATGACAACAGCCCGGCTGAAGATCTTCTCAGCCTGGAGGGTATGACCGAACGTCTCGCTTTCCGCCTGGCAGAAAATGGTACCCGTACACAGGAAGACCTGGCAGAGCTTTCAGTTGATGAATTGCTGGAAGTGGATGATATGTCAGAAGAAGAGGCAGCCGCATTGATTATGGCGGCACGCGCCCCGTGGTTTGAAGAAGAAAACCAGGATTCCTGAGAATAAGAGCCTGTTGGTTCTTAAAGGAGCAGAATAGTATGTCCCAAGTTACCGTTGAACAACTGGCAGAAGTCCTTGGTATCAGTGTTGATAAGCTGATCACCCAGATGAGCAAGGCCAATATCAACCTCACAACGGCCAGTGATGCAGTATCCAATGACGACAAGAAAAAGTTGTTGGCTCATCTCAGGTCTTCCCATGGCAAGTCGGAAAGTGACGCGACAGCGCCGCGTAAAGTAACACTCAAGCGTAAGTCGATGAGTGAGTTACGCATTCAGGGCAGCGGTCCACGGGCATCAACCAAGACGGTCAACGTGGAGTTTCGCAAGAGCCGGACCTATGTAAAACGTGAGGCCCTACAGACGGAAGATCCTGAGAGGGAGAAGGTCGCGGCGGCTTTGAAAGAGTCCCAGGATCGACGCGAGGCCGAGGAAACGACCCGTCGGGAAGCCGAAGAGAAGGCACGTATTGAGGCGGAGGAGACTGCACGTAAGGCTGCTGAAGAAGCGGCATTAAAAGCCAGGGAAGAACAATCCCAGCGCGAACAGGAAGAGCAGGCAGAAGAGGCTGCAGCAAGACTCCGGGCCGAGGAAGAGGAACGTAAGAAAGAAGAAGATCGTGTCAAGAAGCTGGCTGAAGAACAGCATAAACGCAAGAAAGAACGCAGCAAACCAGCCACACGTTATGGTCGTCAGGAGTTGCACGTTGGTGCCCGTGCCGGCGCACGGCGTCGCAAACCAGCCAAGCGGGTATCTGCATCCTCACGTCCGACTGAGCACGGGTTCTCAAAACCAACAGAACCTGTTGTTCGTGATGTTGCAATTCCCGAGACGATTGTCGTTGCAGAGCTTGCCAAGTTGTTGGCAATCAAAGCCGGGGAAATTATCAAGGTCCTGATGAATATGGGCATGATGGTAACCATCAACCAGCCATTGGACCAGGACACAGCTATTCTTGTGGTGGAGGAACTGGGACACAGTGCCAGGCCGGAAGAAGAAAAAGGTATTGAGCAGGAACTGATTGAAGACGATATTGAGATGGGCGATGAAGGTGTCCTCCGGTCACCTGTGGTGACCGTGATGGGACACGTCGATCATGGTAAAACATCGCTGCTTGACTATATCAAGGCAAGCAAGGTTGCTGATGGAGAAGCAGGCGGAATCACACAGCATATTGGTGCTTACCAGGTGAAGACCAAGGGCGGTGTTGTTACTTTCCTGGATACTCCTGGACATGCAGCCTTTACTGCCATGCGCTCACGCGGCGCGAAAGCAACAGATATTGTCATCCTTGTTGTTGCGGCCGATGATGGTGTCATGCCACAAACCAAGGAAGCGATTCAGCATGCCCGGGCGGCAGAAGTGCCGCTTATTGTGGCCATTAATAAGATTGACCTCCCTGATTCAGATATCGAACGGATCAGATCCGAGCTATCCCAGCAAGAGGTAATTTCCGAAGAGTGGGGTGGTCAGGAACTGTTTGTGCCGGTATCGGCCAAGACGGGTGAGGGTATCGAAGAGTTACTTGAAGGCATATTGCTCCAGGCTGAATTGCTGGAGCTCAAGGCTGATCCCGAGCGTCGTGCACAGGGATTGGTGATCGAATCCAGTCTGGACAAAGGCCGTGGACCGGTTGCCACGATACTGGTACAAAACGGAACGCTCAAACGTGGTGAAATGGTTCTGGCAGGTCAGGAATTTGGACGTGTCAGGGCAATGTTTGATGAAACCGGCGAGGCCATTGAGTCGGCCGGACCCTCGATGCCAGTACAGATTCTTGGTCTGTCCGGCGTACCTTTCGCCGGTGACGAAGTGATGGTTGTGGCCAATGAGAGAAAGGCCCGTGAAGCCGCTGCTCAGCGACAGGACCGTGAACGTGAAAGTCGATTGGCACAGCAGCAGGCAGCCAACTTGCAGAACCTGTTCGAAAATATGGGCAAAGGCGAACAGCAGGTCGTCAACCTGTTGATCCGTGCAGATGTACAAGGCAGTGTTGAAGCTCTGAAAGACTCACTGGTTAGTCTCAGTAATGAAGACATCAAGGTCAACATCGTCGCTTCAGGTGTCGGTGCGATCACAGAGTCTGATGCGACACTGGCCCACGCTTCCGGCGCCATCATCATCGGCTTTAACGTACGAGCGGATAACAGTGCACGACGGGTCATCCAGGAGCAGGAACTGGATCTGCATTACTACAGCATTATCTATGAAGCGATTGACGAAGTTAAATCTGCCATCACGGGTATGCTCGGTACTGAAACGAAAGAAACAATTGTCGGTTTGGCCGAGGTCAGAGACGTCTTCCGTTCATCGAAGTTTGGTGCCATCGCCGGTTGTCTGGTAGTTGAAGGTCATGTGAAAAGCCATAACCCTATCAGGGTGTTGCGTGATAACGTCGTGGTATTTGAAGGTGAGCTCGAGTCACTGCGACGTTTCAAAGATAACGTCAAAGAAGTGGTGGCCGGAACGGAATGCGGTATCGGCGTAAAGATGTACAACGACATCAAACCAGGTGATCAGATCGAGTGTTTCGAACGCACGGAGGTCGCCAGAACCCTTAAATAAAGGGAGTTGAAGCAATATGCCACCTAGAGACTTTAATCGATCTGAACGTGTAGCAGGCCAGATCAGGCGTGATCTGGCCAAGTTGATCCAACAGGAAATCAAGGATCCGGAAGTGGGCTTTGTCAGCCTTTCTGATGTAGAGGTCACCCGTGACCTGTCGCATGCAAAGGTCTTCATTACCGTGTTTGACCCTGAAAAAGCGAAAGAAAGCCTGAAGGCTTTGCAGCGTGCATCGGTATTTCTTCGTGTTCGTCTTGGCAAGGAGTTACGTCTGCGGCATGTTCCTGAATTACATTTTGTTCACGATGATTCGGTGGAGCAGGGTAGTCACATTGACGACCTGATATCCAAGGCGTTG
This sequence comes from Lysobacterales bacterium, assembly GCA_033791845.1. Classification (GTDB taxonomy): domain Bacteria; phylum Pseudomonadota; class Gammaproteobacteria; order Xanthomonadales; family SZUA-36; genus SZUA-36. The sequence goes on from JASJFX010000081.1 coordinate 5,075, forward strand.
AAAGCTGACGGGGACGGGTTTGAGAGGACACTGGCCGACGCTGAAGATCCTGATAAGGACTAAGAGGCCATATGGGTCGCCGCAAGAGCGGGTTGGATATTCACGGTATTGTCCTGCTGGATAAACCGGTCGGCATATCTTCTAACCGCGCATTACAAAAAGTCCGTGGAATTTACCAGGCCCGCAAGGCCGGTCACACCGGCAGTCTTGATCCATTTGCAACCGGCATGCTACCTATCTGCCTCGGTGAAGCGAGCAAAACAGCCGCGTTCATGCTGGAAGCGGGTAAACGGTATCGTGCCACTGCCCGTTTGGGTGTCGCAACATCAACAGGTGATGTGGAAGGAGAGGTCATCCAGACCTGCCCATTGCCTGACATGACCTCCTCAAAAATGGCCCTGTCTCTACAGCAGTTCATGGGTGAGACTGAGCAGATACCACCCATGTATTCCGCGTTAAAGCACGAGGGCAAGCCCCTGTATGAATACGCACGTGCCGGTATCACGATCGAACGCCCCGCACGGAAGATCTTCATTCATCACCTGGAGATGCTTGACTGGCAATCACCGGATATCACATTTGACGTGCACTGTTCCAAGGGAACCTACATAAGAACGCTGGCAGAGGATATTGCCACTGCACTGGGCAGTTGTGCACACCTGGTCGCATTGCGCCGCACAATCGTTGAGCCCTTTGATCAGTTTCCCATGCTGACACTGGAGCAACTGCAGGATGCGCGGGAAAGCGGTGAATTGCAGAATTGCCTTCTGCCGGTTGATGCGGGTTTGCCTGACTGGCCACGGATCAAGCTGGATTCAATCCAGCGAGGTAAGTTCAACCATGGTAACCACGTTTTCATACCGTCTGGTGGGTCGGGCTCCGGAAAGGTTCGCGTCTATGGTCCTGAAGAGGACTTGTTGGGTCTGGCCGAGTTGGGACCGGATGGCAAACTACAGCCTATTCGCGTATTCAACCTGTTGACACTACATTAAAGCGCAGGCAGCACTTGTTTGGCGATGGTGTGACAGTTAAAATGTGCGGCTAATGTAAATCCCGGGGCTACCGGTTGCTGTGAGCCTACATTGTAATAACGCAGTGTGTTGATTCCTGGAACCAAGGGGCTCTATTCATGGAGATGGAACCATGTCTATTAATGCAGAATCAAAGAGTAAAGTTGTAAATGAGTTTAAGCGTTCCGAGAACGATACCGGTTCTCCCGAGGTCCAGGTCGCGTTGTTAACCGCCAGGATTCAATACCTCACTGATCATTTCAAAGCACACAAGCACGATCACCATTCCCGCCGCGGTTTGCTGCGAATGGTTAATCAGCGTCGTAGCCTGCTGGACTATCTGAAGAAGAATGAAATCCAGCGCTATCGTGATCTTATTGAACGTCTTGGTTTGCGTCGTTAAACCGTTTTGTTCACTACCCAATGGCCTTACCTGTCATAGCAATAGTTCTGGCGGCGTTTGACCATACTTGAAGGAATTGCCTGAAAACAGGCGTAAAAGAGCCAGGTGGCTCTTCACATAAAGCAGGAAACTAAAGTGCAAAAATTAACGAAGTCATTTCAATTCGGCGAACATACTGTCACCCTCGAAACCGGTGAGATCGCCCGCCAGGCAACCACAGTTATGGTCAATATTGCCGATACCGTGGTCATGGTCGCAGTCGTAGGACAAAAGGAAGCCAGGCCTGGCCAGTCTTTTTTCCCACTGACGGTTAACTACCAGGAAAAATTCTACGCTGCCGGACGCATTCCGGGTGGATTCTTCAAGCGTGAGGGCCGCCCCACCGAAAAAGAGACACTGACCTGTCGTCTTATCGACCGTCCGATCCGTCCGCTTTTTCCAAAAGGTTTTCTGAACGATGTACAGGTAACAGCCAACCTGATCTCTTCTAATCCGGAAGTGGAAGGTGACATTCCTGCCCTGATTGGCACATCCGCCGCTCTGGCACTCTCAGGAATGCCATTCAGTGGCCCGATTGGCGCTGCAAGGGTTGGTTACATCAACGACGAATATGTATTAAACCCGACGGCTACACAGTTGGCGGATTCCAAGCTTAACCTGGTGGTCGCCGGCACTGAAAAAGCTGTTTTGATGGTTGAGTCAGAAGCTGACCTTCTTCCTGAAGAAGTGATGCTGGGTGCGGTCACTTTTGGACATGATGCCATGAAGGCTGTCGTTACAGCCATCAACGAACTGGTAGCAGAAGCTAATGTCACCAAGTGGGAATGGGAAGCAGCTGCTGAAGATGCCGATCTGAAAGCGAAAGTTGAGACGGTAGCCAAGGAAGGTTTGGTTGCAGCTTATACCATTGCAAATAAAATGGAACGCCAGGTTGCAGTCGGTGAAGTCAAAAAGGCAGCCATCGATTCCCTGTGTGACGAAGCGGATGAGAATGCACCTTCGGCATCTGATGTTGCCGGTGCATTTGGCAAACTGGAAAAATTCCTGGTTCGCGATCACATCCTGTCCGGTAACCCGCGTATTGACGGCCGTGCGGTAAACACCGTACGTCCAATCACAGTTAAGCCTGGCCTTTTGCCACGTGCACATGGTTCCGCCCTGTTCACACGCGGTGAAACACAGGCAATCGTAACCACCACTTTGGGTACGACACGGGATGCTCAGATGATCGATGCGGTCAATGGCGAATACAAAGACCCGTTTATGCTGCACTACAATTTCCCGAAATTCTGTGTGGGCGAAACCGGTTTTGAAGGTGGTCCGAAACGTCGTGAAATCGGTCACGGCTGGCTGGCCCGTCGTGGCGTCACAGCGGTACTGCCGTCAATCGAAAGCTTTCCATACGTCATACGCGTCGTATCAGAAATCACCGAATCAAACGGTTCCAGTTCAATGGCATCTGTTTGCGGTACTTCACTGGCGCTGATGGATGCCGGTGTGCCCATTAAGGCACCGGTGGCCGGTATTGCCATGGGTCTGATCAAGGAAGGCGATCGCTTTGCAGTTTTGAGTGACATCCTTGGCGATGAAGATCATCTTGGCGACATGGATTTCAAAGTAGCCGGTACAGCCGATGGTATCACCGCACTGCAGATGGATATCAAAATCGAGGGTATCAACGAGGAAATTATGCGGATTGCACTGTCACAGGCGCATGAAGGCCGTAATTTCATCCTTGGTGAAATGAACAAGGTCATCTCCGAGCCACGTGGTGAAATGTCCGAGTTTGCTCCCCGTTTGGTAACGATCAAGATTCATCCGGACAAGATTCGTGACGTAATCGGTAAGGGTGGTGTCACCATCCGCAGCATCACCGAAGAAACCGGTGCATCGATCGATATTACCGACGATGGCACGATCATCATTGGTTCCGTTAACAAGGAAGCCGGTGATGAAGCCCGCAAACGTATCGAACAGATCACGGCGGACATCGAGCCGGGTCAGATCTTCGAAGGCAAGGTCATCAAGATAATGAACTTCGGTGCCTTTGTTTCACTGGCACCCGGCCGCGATGGTCTGGTACATATCTCGCAGCTCTCCGATGAACGTGTTGAGAATGTAACTGACGTGGTTAAAGAAGGTGAAATGGTCAAGGTCAAGGTTCTTGAAGTAGACAAGCAGGGTCGTGTACGGCTGTCTATGAAAGAGGTTGGCAAAGAAGACTAGTCTGCCCTTTCTGCTACAAGCATAAGAAAAGCCCGGTTTATCCGGGCTTTTCTTTGTTCGGAAAAAGGTGAGGCTAACAGCTGATAATGATACTGGCTTGAGTTGCTAACAGGCGGTCGAAGCCACACGTTCCAGATTCGCACAATTCGTTGGGGGTTGGGGGTTCCTCCCAAGACCTTCAAAAACAGGGATGTTTTTGGAGAGCGTACATGGAAGCTACGCGACACAGGAGCAGTTGCTGAGGAGCGGCGTCTCTCAGTTTTGCACGGTGTCTTTTAATCTGTAAGGGCGCCGAGGTCGCGAGGTACCTTTCTTCCGGACTCGCCACAAGCACATCCCTGTGGGCTCGGGCGCGACATCCATGTCGCTCACGGTCCGAAAGTAAGGTGCCTCACACCCTCTGCTATGTGCGTAATCAAGGTGCAATGGTTTCTAGGAGGTGTAACCCCATCCAATTCTCTTAACCTCAGGTTACAATACCTCCTCAAACAGGGAAGCAACCATGCACGCTATTATTCTTGCTGCCGGCCGTGGAAACCGACTGGCTGATTTTAATCCCGATGGCCGGCCCAAGTGCCTGATGGAGTTTGGTGGACGGAGTCTATTGGCACGTCAATTGGATATCTTGTACCAGTATGGTGTCAAGCACACCACCCTGGTGGTGGGTTACGAGGCTGATCAGATCATTGATCATGTGGGCACACTGGATTCGCGGCCTGAAGTTGCGTTTGTTTATAACCCCGCATATACCCTTGGCAGTGTGCTTAGTTTGCTGGCTGCACAGGATATTATGACCAGTGGTAAAACCGTGCTGGTAATGGATGCAGACGTATTATTTCACCCTCAGATCATGCAACGTCTTATCGAATCACCCCATCAGAACTGTTACCTGATCGATCAGGATTTTGTCGCTGGTGATGAGCCGGTAAAAATTGCCATCAACAAGGGCCGGATGGTTGAATTCAGAAAGGCGCTGCCTGCCGGACTCGAATTCGATACGCTTGGAGAGTCGGTGGGCTTTTTTAAGTTCGGAGGTGAAATCGCGGCCAGGATTACACAGACTTGCGCCGGGTATAATGCGGAAGGCCTGATGGATGCGCCGCATGAAGAGGCCTTGCGTGATGTGTTGCTTGAGACGCCATCCGCTTTTGCCTGTGAGGATGTCAGTGGCTTGCCCTGGCTTGAAGTGGATTTCCCCGAAGACGTAGAACGGGCAATAAAACAGGTGTTGCCCGCTATCAGAAACGATATCGCTGACTTTTAGCCTGGAAAAAAAGAATGCTGCCAAAGACCACCCAATTGAAAAACCTGCTGAGTTCCGGTCGCACGGAGTTCATCCTTGAAGCACATAACGGCCTGTCTGCACGCATCGTGGAGGAGGCTGGGTTCAAGGGGATTTGGGGTTCCGGTCTGGCCTTATCGGCGCAGCACGCGGTGCGTGATAACAATGAACTATCCTGGACCCAGGTGGTGGATCAACTGGCGTTCATGACCGATGTTACCAACATACCAATCCTGCTGGATGGCGATACCGGCTATGGTGATTTCAATAATATGCGCAGACTGGTGCGTAAGCTTGGCCAGATCGGTGTGGCCGGGGTTTGTATTGAGGATAAGTTATTTCCCAAAACCAACAGTTTTATACAGGGCGAAGCGCAACCGTTGGAGGATATCCAGACTTTCTGCGGAAAAATCCAGGCGGGCAAGGATTCCCAGGCTGACGATGATTTCTGCATCCTAGCCAGGGTTGAAGCCTTTATTGCAGGCTGGGGTCTGGATGAGGCTCTGAAGCGGGCAGAGGCGTATCACGCTGCGGGGGCGGATGCCATTTTGATCCACAGTAAGCACAGTCAACCGGACCAGGTGCTGGGTTTTGCTGCTGAGTGGGCCAACCGTTGCCCCCTGGTCATTGTACCCACCAAGTATTACGCAACTCCGACCGAGGTATTTGAACAGGCAGGGGTCAGCCTGGTGATTTGGGCTAACCACATGATTCGCACCTGCATCTCTGCCATGCAGACCACGGCTTCGAATATCCATGTAAATCGCTCACTGGTCGAATGTGAAGGACGGGTTGCCACGGTATCCGAGATATTCCGCTTACAGGGTGCTGACGAACTCCTGGAGGCAGAGAAACGCTACGCCCGTGGCGGCGGTCACCCGGTTTCATCAGTTGTTCTGGCGGCGTCCAGGGGACATGGCATGGACGATCTGACCCGTGAAAGACCAAAAGTGATGCTACCGGTTGCCGGTGTACCCATGTTACGACGTCAGGTTGATAAATTTAAAAAGCAGGGCGTCAATGATATTACCGTGGTCGCCGGTTACCGCCACGATGCCATCGATGTTCAGGGTGCGAAAATCCTGCTCAACGAAGATTGGGATACCACGGGCGAACTGGCTTCACTGGACTGCGCAATGGACAGCTTCACAACGGACACCGTGATTATTTACGGGGATTTGTTGTTCCGTTCATACATGTTGCACAATCTGCTCGACTGGAACGCGGAGTTGCTGGTAGCCGTGGATTCTTCAATGCTCTCAAACGTGGTTGGAAACGCCAATGATCTGGCCTATTGTTCCGCGCCGGACAACCGTGCCATGTACCAGCAGAGAGTCAGCCTGGATAAAGTGATTTCCGAGCCGGAGAGTCAGGGCAGGCAAGCCGATGGCCGCTGGATAGGAATGATGCGGGTAGCAGGGCAGGGGGTGGAATATCTGCGTTCCGCGATGCAGACATTGAAGCAAGCCGAAAATTTCAACTGCCTCGGTGTGCCGGACCTGCTTAACCAGCTGATCAAAGATGGACACGCACCGCAGGTGCAGTATGTCAACGGACACTGGATGGATATTAACAATCTGGGTGATCTGTATCGCGCAGCTGAGTTTGAACATTCAAAAAGTGAGTGACGTCATCATAATTTCCCCGGGAAAGTCGTGATAGAGGCAAAAGAATTCGTCGATCAGGCCAAAACTCTGGGGTTTGATTTCTGGGCAGGGGTACCCTGTTCCTACCTGACGCCTTTTATTAATTACACTATCGGTGACTCGGAGTTGACCTATATTTCATCTGCTAACGAGGGTGATGCGGTTGCAACCGCCACCGGCGCAGCACTGGGCGGGCACTATTCGGTCGCAATGATGCAGAACTCCGGGTTGGGAAATGCGGTCAGTCCGCTGACTTCGTTAAACCATGTGTTTCGTATTCCCATACTGCTCATCATTACCTTGAGGGGCGAGCCCGGCAAATCTGATGAACCGCAGCATGAGTTGATGGGGCAGATTACACCGCAGCTCCTGGAGACCATGCAAATTCCCTGGAGTTGGTTTCCCGAACACCTGGAAGATGTGGAGAAGACTCTGCAAACCGCTATCAATCATATGGGTTCCAGCGCTAGGCCCTATGCACTGATAATGAAAAAGGGCATGGTGGCGCCATACTCTTTGAAACAGGCAACGGTCCCCGCCAAACCGGCCGGCAGGGAAGAAGCGAAAGTAAAAATCTCAGGAGAAGAAGGGCCCAGTCGACATGATGTTCTTAAGCAACTGGTCGCTGATAGCGATACGTCGGATACGGTCCTGATTGCCTCAACCGGTTTTAACGGGCGTGAGTTATACGCCATTGAAGATCGCCCGAATCAACTCTACATGGTCGGCTCAATGGGTTGCGCAGCCTCGTTCGGTCTGGGTCTGTCGCTGGTCAGGCCGGATAAGAAGGTCATTGTCATCGATGGTGACGGTGCAGTCCTGATGCGCATGGGCAATATGGCAACGGTGGGGGCCTATGGCGGCGATAATTATTATCACCTGTTGCTCGATAACCATATGCACGAATCGACCGGTGGCCAGGCGACGGTAAGTCCGGCAGTGGATTTCCAGTCTGTTGCCATTGCCTGCGGCTATCAAAGCGTTTTTTCCATAACCCCGGGCCACCCGGAAATTGCCGGATTTTTGCAGACAAAAGCACCCGCCTTCATGCTCGTTGAAACCCGGCATGGAGTCCCTGATGGACTACCGCGTCCTTCAGTTAAACCAGCCGATATTGCAAGGCGTTTGATGAAACATCTGGGTGTGGAAGCCAACTGGATATCCCCGCAGTAGTATTTGTTTAGAGCGTTGCCATGAAGTCCTACTGATAAAACACTCATATGATGGACTGAAATCAAGTAAAATTTGCGCGTATTCACAGGGAGTCTCAAATGGTCAAAGAGCGAATTACAATGATGGGTAAACGAGCCGGCTTACTGGGTTTGTTTGACCGCATTCGCTTCAATGAAATCCTGCGCCAGGCCATTGGTTTATTACTGGTGGCCGTTTGTGCATATTTTGCCAGGCCGGACAGGGGAACCGTGTTGATCGGGCTCGCGTTGGTTGTGGTGGGCCAGGTATTTCGTATTTATGCGGCCGGATATATTTTCAAGAATAAGCAACTGGCTTCAACCGGGCCCTACTCATTGGTACGGCACCCTTTATACCTTGGTAATTTCATCATCCTGATCGGTTTCACCATTGCATCTGCCAATTTGTATGTGGCCGCTGTCGTGGTCTTGTTTTTCCTGATCTGGTATCCGGCGGCGATTGCTTATGAAGACAGTAAGCTGGAAAATATTTTTGGAGATGACTGGCGTGAATGGAGCAGGAACATTCGTGCCATTATCCCGGGGCGTGTTCGCTGGTCGGATCTAAAAGCCAGTGGTTGGGATACTTACCAGTCACTCATCCGCAATGGCGAATTACCCATTTCACTTTATTTGTTGAGCTGCGGTATCTGGTTGTGGGTAGTGAGTCACGCTCTCTAGTCGTTACCGAAACCATGGTGATTTTAATTAATCAGGATATAGCGTGAGACCCATACTTCTCAATCCAGGCCCTGTTTCATTAAGCGAAAGTGTGCGCAAAGCGGTGGCGCGGGTCGATTTATGCCATCGTGAACCTGAGTTCTTTGAGCTGCAGGATGAGGTTATTCGTGGTCTTCTTGATGTATACGACTGCGACCCGGCATCCTGGGCTGCAGTTTTAGTCGGTGGCTCAGGAACATTCGCCCTTGAGGCCATGATAGCTTCGCTGTTGCCATCAGATGCGTATGTACTGGTGCTTGAAAACGGTGTCTATGGTGAGCGGCTAAGCCGGATTGCCGGCATACATGGGATACGGTGTCATGCACTCAAGGTTGCCTGGGGTGAAGCAATTGACCTGGCCGAAGTGGCGAATTTGCTTGTCACGGGTGATTTCTCACATGTGCTTGCAGTGCATCACGAAACCACAACAGGCCGTCTGAACCCGGTAGATGAAATTACCGCTTTGTGTGCGAAGTACAGCGTTCAGCTTTTACTGGATGCGGTCTCCAGTTTTGGTGCGGAGTCCATTCCATTTGAAAATGAGTCCCTGCTGGCAATTGCTGCAACCGCGAATAAGTGTTTGCATGGTATTCCCGGTCTGGCAATGGTGTTGTGTCGTCAATCCGCCCTGAAGCTAAATATCGAGCCGCGCAGCCTGAGCTTGCACCTGCCAGCCTGGGCGGAACACCAGGCAAGGCAGTCGACACCGTTTACACCCCCGGTCAACAGCTTGCTTGGGCTTGCCCAGGCATTGAAAGAGCTCAAAAAGCAGGGTGGTTGGAAATCCCGGCGTCTGCGTTACCGCAGACTCGCCGCACGTGTGGCCGATACATGTGAGAAACTGGGTGTTGATGAGTGGTTGCCGGCGAAAGAGAGTTCCTGTGTATTGCGTAGCTATCATATGCCCGCCGGTATGACCTACAATCAATTACATGATGGTCTGAAACAGCAGGGATTTATCATCTATGCAGGCCAGGGAGACCTGGCCACTCAATTGTTCAGGATTTCAACTATGGGTGAGATCAGCGATTACGACATGGCCCGGCTTGAACAAGCGCTGAGGCTGGTGATTGCAGGGGCAAGGAATTGACAATGAGAAAACCTATTGGCCCATATTCATATCGATCAGGATTGCTTTTTGTGGTTTTGATCACGCTGCTGTTGATGCCTGTTTCAGCAGTGGCTTACCTGGACCCGACCACCGGTAGTATGCTCATTTCAGCCATCGTGGGATTGTTTGCCTCACTGGCACTGGCTATCAAGACCTACTGGTACCGCATCAAGGCATTTTTCAAACGCAAACCTGCCAAATCGGACGTTGACGATGGGATTGTTTAAAGGCTGGTCAGCATGGCGCCAATACCGCAAATTGTCTGCGGATTGGCGAAATATCGTTATCTATTCTGAGAGTGGCCAGGACTGGCATTACTTCGAACCCTTGATCACGGTGCTCAATGACGAGCTGGCGCACAAAATCACCTATGTCACTTCCGATCCGAATGATGACGGCCTCAATCGAAAACACGAACTTTTCCAGGCTATCTTTATACCGGAAGGGCTCGTTCTGACACTGCATTTCAACTTTCAAAAGGCTGATGTGGTCGTGATGACCATGATGGACCTGGGCAATCTTCAACTGAAAAAATCGATTAGCCCGGTTCATTACATCTACCTGTTCCATTCGCTTGGCAGTACCCATATGGTGGATCATGCCAATTCCTATGATGCCTATGACAGTCTGTTTTGCGTTGGTCCGCACCATGTAAAAGAGTTACGCAAACGTGAGTCAATGCAGGGCCCCACGGAAAGAAACCTGTTTGAATACGGACACCCGAGACTGGAAAATCTACTGGTCGTGTCCATGTCTTACCAGTTGAGCGCTACCCTGGCTGAAGTGTCCGATACCACGACTGTTTTGATCGCCCCAACCTGGGGTGACCAGTCTATTTTCAATACCTGCGGTGATGAGCTGACCGGTTTGTTATTGGCTGCGGGTTATTGCGTGATCATCCGGCCGCATTACCAGACCCTTAAAAAGACACCGGAAGTGATAGAGAAGCTGAGATCAAAATATGGTGATCACGACAATGTTGAGTTCCAGGAACGCATGGGTGAGAGTGAAAGCCTGTTTAAATCAGACATCCTGATCAGTGACTGGTCGGCCATGGCCATTGAATATGCCCTCGGACTGGAACAGCCGGTTCTGTTCATCGATTTACCCCGCAGGATACGTAACCCGGATTGGCAGGCATTGGATATAGAACCCCAGGAGGTTGCTTTTCGCGAACTGGCCGGTGATATTGTTTCACCACAAAACCTGGATGAAGTTCCAGAGAAGATCGACCACTTGTTGCAGGACCAGGCGAGCTTCAGAGAGCTCATGCAGACGCTGCGTTCACAAATGGTCTTTAATATAGGCGATAGCATCCAGGCAGGGGCAAAGGAAATCGCGCGACTGGCGGATGAGAAAGCGTCTGAACGCCAAGCCAAGGGTTAGTTACATGGCGGGAAAACCGACTCCGGACAACCAAAATCGCCGCCTGCTGTTTCGTTGGCTGGGTTGGTTTGCGATGGCCAATGCCGTGATCCTCGGTCTGATCGGTTTACGTTATTTAAGTGGTGGTCCGGACGGATCATCCGCACTGGCCTGGATCTACCTGGTGACCATATATGTCAGTCATCACAGCTGGCTGGCCCTGCTGCCACTGCTGCTACTGGTTTCTCCATTCATATTGCTAAAACCCTCGTTGCAGTGGGCCAAATCCCTGGCCGTCCTGTTGATGGCCGTGATGATTGCCGTCATTTTGCTAGACAGCCTGCTGTGGTCGCAGAGCCGTTTCCACATCAATATCCTGACGCTGAAAATACTGGGCACCCCAAGTTTTATTTTTACAGCGGTCATGTTTGTGATCGCATTGTTGTTCGAATTCATGCTGGCCGGCAGGATATGGACCTGGGTTGTGTCTGCACCTGCTCGCGGCGGTCGCTTGCTGGGTGTCATCGTTGCGGTTTGTTTTGTCGTTGCGCAAGGTATTTACGCCTGGGCCGATGCAAGTTATTTCGTGCCGGTGACCAGTATGGCGCAACAGTTACCGGTGCAGCGCGGGTTTACTGCCAAAAAACTCCTGGTGCGTTATGGCCTGGTTGATATCAGTCAAAGCAGGGAGCGCCAATTGGCTAATCGCATGGCGGGCGGACTGGACCAGGCAGGGGCTGCGAAGCTGAATTACCCGCTGGCGCCATTGGAGTGCTCCCAGTCGGAACAGTTGAACCTGGTGATTATTTTGGTGGATGCCATGCGTGGTGATTTGACGGGTATCGGTTTGACGCCGAACATGGATCAGTTTGCCTCGCGGCGGGCAAGCCGGTTCTCAAACCATTTCAGTGGCGGTAACTCTTCACGGATTGGTGCGTTTAGCCTGTTCTATGGTCTGCCTCCCGGCTACTTTGGCAGTTTCGAAGCACTGCAAAAACCGCCGGTCATGATGGATCAGTTGATGGCGGCTGATTACCAGATGGGTCTGTTTAGCAGTTCAAATTTGTACCGGCCTGTCACGCTCGATCGAACGGCGTTTGCAAGCGTGCCAAATCTCCGTATTGAAACAAAACCGGTTGATGCACTGGCTTGGGAACGTGACCGGATAATGACGGAGGAATGGATGTCATGGTTGGATCAGCGTGCCACGGATCAACCGTTTTTCGGCTTCCTTTTTTACGACGCGGTTAATGACAGAACCTATCCGCCTGAGTACAAGGGTCGTATTTCTGCCAATGCCGGAGACCCGTTGCCCGGGGAGCTTGCAGATTACAAAACCTCGGTGATGTTTGTTGACGAATTGATCGGGCAGGTGCTTGCTGACCTGGAAAGACGCGGATTGGCGGATAATACTGTGGTTATGATCTCTTCTGATCATGGCGAGGAGTTCAATGAAAATGGCGACGGTATTGAAGGCCATGGATCCGCTTACTCCCGTCAACAACTGGCGGTGCCAATGCTATTGGCCTGGCCGGGGGTCGAGCCCAAACACATTTCCCACCGTACTTCGCATTACGATGTCGCACCGACCCTGATGCGACGGTTACTGGCTTGCAGCAATGCCTATTCCGATTATTCCAGCGGACAGGATATGTTTGACGGGCCGCAATGGGATTGGCTGATTGTGGGTAGCTATTACAATTACGCCGTTCTGGAACCTGGCCAGGTTACAGTGACCTTTCCCAACGGAATGTACGAGGTTCGCGACAGCAACTATCGCTTGCTGGATAACCCGCAGTTCAGTGGCGAAGTGCTGGAGGCGGTCATGCGCGAAAATACACGGTTTCACAGGTGATACTCAGATCACTTCGGGCCTGGCTGGTGGTTTTGGGCCTGCTGTTTTCAGTATCTGCTGTTGCTGATGTGACCGTCGACTCAGAGTCCCTGCATTTGCAGTTCAGCGAAAGGGGAGATCTGCTGCTTGTCGAGGCCTGTTTCCCCCTGTGCTCCAAAGCGGGTACGAAAGCCCTTCTGTTGTCGGCCACACAGGGCATGCTGGTATTTGACCAGGACACGCCAGCCGAGTGGCAACTGGAGCGTGAAACCAATCAATCGACGACAACCCTGGTGTTTACTGATCCATCAGGCAATGCGGTGCGTCGCTGGATTATTCCTCAAAAGGGTTGGATGATTTCATTCAGTTCCAGTGAATCCGGGACTGCACGCCTGGCAAGCGGTATGGCTTTCCGGCCCTCGCCATCCAGTGGTTTCGGTAATTTGCTGGAGCAGACCCGCTACCTGCTTTTTGATGGTTCCTCAGTTGAATCGGTTGGCCTGGACGAGACCGAACAGGCTGGCCGCGTGAGCCAGGACTGGTTTGGTTTTCGTAACCGCTTCTGGACTGCGATGGTGTTGCCGGGAGCACCTTTGTCCATTGTTCCGCTAAGCGGTGAGTCAGTGGAGGATGCGTCTATTGAAATAACCGCCCCGGCTCCGGATCAGGGGTTTGATTTAGACCTCTACCTTGGGCCCATCGAACCATCCGCACTTTCGCAATCGGCCTCCGAGCTCGAAAGCCTGATGTATTCCGGTCTGTGGTTCTGGTTGCGTTGGATATGCCAGGCACTCTATTACCTGCTCACGGGTATTGCGATGGTGGTGCCGCAGTGGGGTCTGGCGGTGATGATTTTATCGGTGGCGGTTGGCATATTGATGCGGCCCTTAAGCAAAATTGCTGATCGATTACAGGACCAGGTTCACGAGACTGACGGACGTCTGGCGCCCACCCTGACCGCCATCAAGAAAGAATATAAAGGCGAGCAACAGTCGGAAAAGATCATCGCGATGTACAAAGAGGCGAATGTACATCCGCTATATAGTCTGAAAAGCCTGGTGGGCGTTTTCGTGGTCATACCGGTTTTTATCGGGGCATTTGATATGCTCGCAGAAAACATCCATCTGTCGGGCGAGTCTTTCCTCTGGATCGCTGACCTGTCCCATCCCGACGCATTTATGCAACTACCGTTCAGCCTGCCATTTTTTGGCGGATATCTGAACCTGCTTCCTTTTATCATGACCGGCTTCTCATTCATTGCTTCAAAATTGCATGGCCATCCGGCCATGGATGCCGCCCAACAACGTAAGCACTCGCGGAACCTCGTGTTGATGGCCCTCGGTTTCCTTGTTTTGTTTTATACATTTCCGGCTGGTATGGTTCTGTACTGGACTACCAATAACCTGATTTCGGTCATTAAAGCGCTGTGGAAAAAGTATAAAGTAGGCAGGGTCTGAATACTTCGGATAGAGGTTTGTAAGCATGTTAAGTAAAGAACAGGTTGAACAGTTTCACCGCGATGGCTTTTTGGTTGTCAGGGGGATGTATAACGCCGAAGAAATGAAAGACATCAGCTGCTGGACGGATGAGGTTTCGGGGTCGCCAGAAGTGCCGGGTCATTACATGATGTACTTTGAGGCGAGCAAACAGGATGGTTCGCGCATTATTTCAAGAATTGAGGATTTTGTTTCATTCCACGAGGGTTTTTCCGAACTGATTACCCGCCGGAGAATGCAACAGGCCGTCAGCGACCTGTTTGGAGAACCGGCGGTACTGTTCAAGGATAAAATTAATTTCAAGTTGCCTGGCGGTGATGGCTTCAAGGAGCATCAGGACGTACAGGCTGGCTGGGACGATTATGGTAAATTGCATATCACTGCGATGATTGCGATCGATGAAACCAATGCGGAAAATGGCAGCGTTGAAATGATCCCCGGTATGCATAAGCAGGGTTTGCTGGGTAAGATGTGGGCGCCACTGACCGATACTGACACCTCCAATGCATCATACCAGCCGGTTCATTGCCAGCCAGGTGATGCGGTTTTCTTTGATTCCTATGCACCGCACCGGTCTCTGCCGAACACCACAGAAGAGGCTCGCCGTGTTTTGTATATCACCTTCAATGGGCTGAGTGATGGTGACCAAAGGGCCCAATATTACGCGGATAAACGCAAAAATTACCCACCGGACATCGAGAGAGACCCGGACAGAAATTACGCATTCAAGGTATAACTATGGATATTATTCAAGTACCCGTATCACCGGGTGAAGTGTTGGACAAAATCACCATTCTGGAAATCAAGTCAGAACGGATCAGTGATGTTGGCAAGCTTGCCAATGTAAAGCGGGAACTGGAGTTGCTGCAGGCCTCCTGGCAACAGTCGGTAAATGAAGATGAAACCGTTCGCCGTATCCACGATGAACTAAAAACCATCAATGAAGCCTTGTGGGAAATCGAAGACGATATCCGCGATAAGGAACGGGCCAGGGAGTTTGACCAGGTGTTTATTGATCTGGCCCGCAGTGTTTACGTGACCAATGACCAACGCGCCAACGCGAAGAAAGAACTGAATGTTTACCTTGGTTCGGAGATTGTCGAAGAGAAGTCTTATCAGGATTATTCCTAGTGTACTGTCACACGTATATTGCAGGGTTCAGCGGGTCGTGAAGCAGTTGGCCGCAAGGCGTGCTTTGCCGGTAATGGCGCGTCCTTGCCAAGAAGCGCAACACAGAGGACGACTGCTTCACGGCCCGCCCGAAGGGAGCTACCCTGATGCTCCAATACAGCGTTGCAGCCCTTGCAAAGGACCAGCCATTCCCTGCGGACTGCGCCTTGTCTTGGAACAACAGGGTAGCTCTGAACCCTACAATATACGTGTGACAGTACACTAAGACTGCATAAACTGATTCAGTTTGTCGATTACATCCCGGGTTTCGATCAGGTCCATAACACCCGGAAACTCAATCCGCTGACCCCAGCGCAGTTCCTCTGGATTCTTATGTCTGAATTTTCGGGCGGCTTCAGTATATTTATCAACACACAAATCCAGGCTGTTGTAGGGTCCGGAACGTTTGCTGGGTGTTGCTGCATAGAGTCCAATAACCGGCGTATCAATACATGAGGCAAGGTGTGCGGGACCGGAATCCGGTGAAATCA
Organism: Lysobacterales bacterium; assembly: GCA_033791845.1. Classification (GTDB taxonomy): domain Bacteria; phylum Pseudomonadota; class Gammaproteobacteria; order Xanthomonadales; family SZUA-36; genus SZUA-36. The sequence continues at coordinate 21,019 of JASJFX010000081.1, forward strand.
CAATAGTGGCTGCCTTTAACAAGGCAACAGACTGGCATATCGTGTCCTTGCCGATGAGGTTTTGCAGCTTGTGCTGCATGGCTGCCTCAATATCCTGACCGGTAGTTACTTCCAATTCGGATGGACCGCCGGTGAGTACAACCCGCATACCCAGTTTTGATGCCGCGTAATCAGCCACCTCCGCGTAGCGGGTTGCTTGCCAGTTTCGCAACGGGTGGCTTGAACAGGGGCTAATCATCAGTATGGGAGGGCCATCACCCAGTATCTGCCTTGCCCAGTCGATATCTTCTGCAGAAACAGGCCAATTCCACACCGGTGGTTCCGGGGGTATACCGAGCGCATGGGCGAATGCCAGGAAAGCGTCAACCTGATGCACTTCCGGCGGTGTTTCAACGGATTGGTTGATGAACCATTGATGCCGGTCGCGCCAACGTGATTTATCCCAGCCGATCCGGACAGGGGAATTCACCAGCCTACTCAGCAGGTTGGCACGGGCAGCGACCTGCATATGCAGCAGGAAGTCAAATTTCCGGTCTTTCAGTGTTTTTCTGAGTTGGCGGACTGCAGCAAAACCACCCTTTTTATCAAACACGATAAACTCAACTGCGGGCAGGTCGTTGAGAAGGCGTGCTTCAAGTTTGCCGATAATCCAGGTGATTCTGGCCTGCGGCATATGTTTTTGAATGGTTCGAATAACGGGTACAACATGTGTCGCATCCCCGATGGCCGAAAGCCGCATAATACAGATGGAAATATCTGACACCTGGTACCCCTGGAAACCAAAACAGAAACATTCAGAATATTAAGAAGCATATTGCATCAGTCCCTCAATCAAAAGCAAATGCCTTAAAGAGGATAAGATGATGCCGGTTACAAACGATCTGACAGGTTCCGGCATTGTGCTTTAGAATAAGGCGCTTATGAAGCATGAAGTTCACAACGAAAAATTTTGGGCCGTCATCTATGATAAATGCCTTATGGATTTTCCGGAGCCGGACTTTTTCAGTGTAGATTTTTGGCGCTCCCGGCAGGCATTGACCGGGGAAGCTGTTGGCCGCGGCAGTGCGTGGTTTATCGAGATACCCGGGCCTGTCGTGCTACGGCATTACCTGCGTGGTGGTTGGGCAGCGAAGTTCAGCCGGCAGCGTTATTTCTTCACCGGTGTTTCGCGATCCAGACCCTTCAGGGAATACCGCCTGCTGTCCGACTTGTTTGCACTCGGTTTACCCGTACCCCGTCCGGTCGCTGCCTTATGCCAACACAGGGGTGTGACTTCAAGCGGTGCAATAATGACAACGCGTATTGATTCCTCCAATACGCTTGCAGACCGTTTGACCGGTGATGGTCTTGTTGAGGGCGATTGGGAAAATGTGGGCAGGTGTATTCGCCGGTTTCACGACGCCGGACTCTGGCATGCGGACCTGAATGCCCGGAACATATTGCTGGATGCTGAGCTCCAGGTATTTTTAATTGATTTTGACCGGGCGCGTTACAGGCCCGGAAAACCCGTCAACGGGGAGGGGAATTTGAAACGCTTAAAAAGATCATTGACAAAACTATGGCCCGGCAGGGATTTGTCAGCATTGCATACGGCCTGGGCTAAGCTTGAGGCGAGTTATAATGAGTGATTATTCCCCAGCCATGTCACTCCGGTTGATCAAATCCCGGCGTTTGAATCTGATTGCAGCAACACCCGAATTGATAGGAAAAGATATCGATGGCCGTGAGTCTCTAAGCGAAGCGCTGGGTGTGACCATTTCGGAATCCTGGCCGCCCGACCTGTACGGTTCGCGAGCGATGCAATTTGCACTTACACAACTGGGTGATGTTTCTGAGCAAGGCTGGTCGTTCTGGTACCTGCTGACTTCGGGTGATGCAGGTAACCTGGTCGGAATTTGCGGGTTCAAAGGTCGACCGGATGAGGCAGGTTCGGTTGAGATAGGATACTCGATTCTGAACCCTTACCAGTGCATGGGGTATGCCACAGAAGCACTTGCAAGATTGGTCGGTTGGGCTTTTTCCCATAATAATGTTAATGAGGTTTGTGCAGAAACCCTGCCGCATCTTATCCAGTCTATCCGGGTGTTGGAGAAAAATGGTTTTGAGTACACTGGCGCCGGTTCTGAAACCGGTGTGATCCGTTATGCAATCACACGCAGCAACCTGAATTAAAAACGCTCCGTAAACAAAGAACTGCTTATTGCGAACCCGAGGTAAAAATCGACGGTTCGGTTGTGGTGACCTGATCATCGACGCATAGTTGATCAAGCCGCAATTCCGAGGTATCACGCAATTGCAGGAAACGATAGCGGTATTTCAGGTCGTCTTCATTATGCACCACAAAAAACTCAGGGTGTGTGTGGTAGCTGTCACAAAAAGTCAGTAAACGGGCTTTCATGTGCGAGTAAAGCAGTTCATCATAGTGATTGATGTTAAGCGCTTCATCCCAATAGTCATTGACGTGATCTGCCCAGTCAAATGGTCGCTGCATTATCCAATGGTCACCTTTCCAGGCAAGTATGGCGGGTTTTCCCGGAATGATGTTGTCCTCAAAAAGGCTGCGGTAAAAGAGGAAACCTTCATAGTTTGCGACCAGGTCTGCATTCGAGTATGAACCGGTGGTCAATTGGCCGAATATAGCTCGTTCGGTGTAAGCGGAGTGCTCTGCAGCTTTGCTCTCGTCACCCATCTTCACCCATCGACGGTAAAATTTTCGACCCTGCGACAGAAAGTGTCCCAGTTTATCGGTCCCCACCAGTACATTGTTGATCTTCAGTGTCGGCCCGACACCAAAAAGTCCGGCGACCCGTGTAGCGTAAAGCGGATGACCGCTGTAAATGGATTCATGTGGAGGCGTATCAAGGCGCTCCACATCTTCGGAGGCCATGGCAAACCGTTCCAGCTTATCTACCCAGTGCTTCCCGCCAATCTTGTAATAGATACCATCGACCACTTTCATCTTGTCAGGTTTGCCATGCCAGCCTGTTATGGTGCTGGCAATCGCCTGTGTCACCTGGTGATTCAGAATCGAGGTGGAATCAGCGATGGGTTGAAGGCGGTTGTTGAATTGGTCGGTTTCGTAAGCCCCGACGAGTGCCGGGGCGGAAATGAATAGAAACAGAATATGTAAGAGCCTTTTGCTCATTCAGGTTTTAGAATCTAAAGTTAAAATTAAACAGTGAATGGGTGCGGTTTCCAAAGCCTGCTTCCAGGCTCAGGTTGAACCTGTCATTGAATACATAACCGGCTCCTACTGCATAATTCCAGTTATCCTTGGATTTCAGTTCTACCTCAAATGGGATAGAGTCAAGACCGGGCAGGCCAAGATCAAATATACCGCTGTGCTTTTCATCGGTATCCAGATACATGCCGCCAACCCAAAACCGAAAACCGTTCCTGAGTAGTCCAATACGGGGCTGGACAGAGGTGGAGTTGACCTTGGAGTCGAGATCGCCACTGGTGCTGGTTTTGGTGAAAGTGGTAGTAACCGATGTAAACCACCGTTCTGTTCCATAAGCCAATGTAAAGCCGCCACCCCAGACCGTGCCATTAAAGGAGACCGGTACCGTCCCCAGGGGAATGGGGGGGGTTATTTCTGCCTGGCTAAAATCCACCAGTGTATCAATACTTACCCTGCCAACAATTCCAAAGACATTCAGAAACGGCAAAATCCAGGCATCGGCTTGAATATCGTAGTGCTTGACCTCGTTGGTTACCTTGATATCGTTCGGGTCACCGATCGAGACGCCGGGAAGTGCAAAATTCAGACTCTTGATATCGTAGTCCTGATCCATGGTGTAAAAATCAAATCCGATTCCCCACGGTCGGGGCAAATCTCTGTCGCCCGCCATATCTTTCAGGAAAGGCAGACCGGAATCTGCCATGGACGATAGGGGAAGTAAAGCAACCAAAAGCAAAATCAGGCCTCGCATGTTTTTCTCCAGTTATTTTGAGCCGAACGCGATTATATCCTGTCGCCCGAGCTTATGGTCAACTCGAAATAGGGAAATGGTGACTTTAGACCTATTGATTTCTTGCTAAGAGGTATTAAAATGATATATAAATGATATCAAGGAGTGGAACAATGATTAAGGAAATTAGAAAAACCTATGCGTCCGGATACCTGGCTCTGTTCATTTTGCCGGTGTTGTTTCTCGCCAACGGCTACATGTTTTTCAGGGCTGTCCAGTCAACCACGATCCCGCTTGTTCTCTTTTCAGTGCTGGTCGCAGTCGTGTTGCTGGTTTGCTTTGCCGGCTTTTTCATGGTGCATCCTAACCAGGCCAGGGTATTGACCCTGTTTGGAACTTACGTAGGTAGTGCGCGCGAAACCGGTTTGCGCTGGGCCAATCCGTTTTATGCCAAAAAAGTGGTTTCGTTGAGAGTTCGTAATTTCGATTGCGATCCACTCAAGGTCAATGACAGTAGCGGTAACCCGATTGAAATAGCGGCGGTCATTGTCTGGAAGGTTGTGGATTCGGCTGAGGCCAGCTTCGAAGTTGACGATTACATCAGTTTTGTCAAAATTCAGACAGAGGCCGCGCTTAGAAATTTGGCCACCAGTTACCCGTACGAGTCACATGATGAAGATCAGATCGCCTTACGAAGCGCTCCGCAAGCAGTTGCTGAACAGCTCAAAATGGAGGTTCAGGACCGTCTTGAAAAAGCTGGGGTTGAGGTGATTGAAGCGCGTATCTCCCACCTGGCATATGCGCAGGAAATCGCCAGCGCCATGCTCAAGCGCCAGCAGGCACAGGCCATTGTCGCAGCCCGCCGGACGATAGTGGATGGTGCGGTTGGTATGGTCAAGATGGCACTGGATGAGCTAAGGGATCAGGATGTGATTGAGCTTGATGATGAGCGCAAGACGGCCATGGTCAGTAATTTGCTTGTCGTGCTCTGTGCGCAGGAAAATGCGCAGCCGGTATTGAATACGGGCTCCCTTTACTAACTAAAGATTGAATTTGATGGTTCAGAAAAAGGCATTTCCGCTTCGCATCAACGAAGACATCTGGCTGGCCGTCCGGCGCTGGTCAGATGACGAGTTGCGAAGCGTAAACGGTCAGATTGAATATCTCCTCCGCGACGCCTTGCGCAAGGCAGGGCGTATGCCCAAGGGTTTGCAGCAGAACAAAAATCCATCAGGAGTGAAATAAGTGTCTCAGCTTTTGAGGCTGGATGTGGCTAACAGCTCCGCAATGGCTTCCGGGTCGGGTCGCACACGGTAATTATCGGTTTGGTCGGAAAAGACAATCTGACCCTGCGCATTGGTCACAATCAGCGTGGGCATCACCGTGTCGGACTCGTACCCCAGTACTTGCAGACCCATCGGTGTTCCCCAAGTGTGTTCGATTCCCAGTTGTTTGGCAGCAGCGTTTTCCCTGTCCCTGAAAAATGTCATGGGAACATCAAAACGGGCGGCCAACCGTTGGTTTTTCCTGATTGACTGCGGGCTGATTAATACCACGCTGACGCCCATTTTCTCCAAACGTTGATAGGCACCCGCCAGTTCTTCAATCTGGGCGGTACAAAACGGGCACCAGTTACCACGGTAAAAAAGTAGCAAATGTGGTTTTGCCATAAAGCATTCCGAGGAGACCATATGACCGTCAAGCGTCTCCAGTTGGAATTGGGGTAATTTTGCGCCTATCCTCAAGGCCTTTGCATCCCGCGTGCGAAAGGTGGAATACCAGCGTAAATAGGCCAGCCACCCGAGTAATGTCATTCCGGCCCATATATGTATCACACCGGCGGCCTGTCCATAACGGAACGACATCGCCATCGTAACGGCAACCCCGAGGCCGCTGAGGATGCTGTACTCAACCGGGTGACGGGGTGTTCGTGGTGATTTGAACAGGAAGGCCTTGAGAAAGAAGACCAGTGGTGCCAAGGCCGTCATAGCCAGGCCCAGCCAGGAAAGTAATGGCTCTGAGCCAGAGATCAGCTGCGCGAAAGCATAGAGGTTGAGCAGGGTCAGCCATGTAACAAAAGCGCTGATGAATATGGATTTGAGCAAGTTCAATGTGGTGAACTCCTGGGCGACATGTGAAAATACCGGTATTGTTTCAGGGATAAGGCAAAAGCGTTTATGGCGCCCGCCGGTTCCTGAGTTTGCCGTTCAAAAACTTAAGGCCCTGGCCAGGCGGTTTAATTGCCAATGGAGTTTAGCCATGATTAAAAAGTATGTCTTGTCAATTGTTCTGTTGTTGATATCAATTCCATTGAGTGCCCTGTCTGCGGGCAAGGACTGTTTTCCGCCTGACTTGATTCCGGACAACCTGTTTCCGATGATTAAACTTGAGACCAGTATGGGCGATATTGTCGTTGAGTTAAATCGCATGCGTGCGCCTATCACGTCCAATAACTTTTTACGTTACGTGTTGGAAGGTGAGTACGATGGAACCCTGTTTCATCGCGTGATGCCGGGGTTCGTGGTGCAGGGAGGTGGTTATACCAAGGATATCGAAGAGAAGACCCTGCATGAAAATGTCCTTAATGAGTCCGGCAATGGTTTAAAAAATGTCACGGGAAGCATCGCGATGGCCCGTTATGATGATCCGCATTCAGCGACACGGCAGTTTTATTTCAATATGAATAACAATACCAGCCTTGACCCGAACTCACGCAGTTGGGGTTACACGGTTTTCGGTATGGTGGTTTCCGGAATGGAAGTGCTTGAGGCTATCGCTGAAACGGAAACCGGTTATAGCGAGGCACTCGATGCAGAAGATGTACCCATGGTTCCAGTGTTATTGATACGGGCAAGTGTTGAGGAATGACCCTCACGCCGGAACTTGACGGCTTTCCGGACTTAATTTCAGGGCGTATTTGTTAATGGGCTGGGGTGAACTTTTCGCCATTTCCAGTGCCCTGGTCTGGGCGCTTGCTGTTATCTTGTTTCGCCGCTCCGGTGAAACACTACCGGCATTTGAGCTGAACCTGTTTAAAAATGTCTTTGGCCTGATTCTGTTGATTCCGACGATATTGCTGGTTAATGGTTTTACGCTACCTGGTTATTCGCCCACAGAACTGTTTTTGGTGTTCCTGTCCGGTCTGTTCGGTATCGCAGTCGCGGATACCTGGTATCTGAAAGCGCTCAATATGATGGGTGCCAGCAGAACCGGTATCGTTTCGAGCCTGTTCAGTCCCTTTGTGATTTTCCTGTCTGCTGTTTTTCTTGGTGAACGCCTGGTTTCCTGGCAGTGGCTTGGGTTTATCCTGGTGATGTCAGGCGTGTTGCTTGTCACCTGGCGTTCGCATCGATCTGTCGTGGATACAGCCGACGTGAAAAAGGGCGCGATGTACGGTGTGGGTGCCGTATTCATGATGGCTGCCGGTGTTGTGATGGTAAAGGAGATACTGGAGACACAGCCGTTTTTATGGACGGTTGAACTGCGTATTGCCGGTGGCATTTGCGGAATGCTGGTCTATATGCTGGTGAACGCACGGTGGCAAAGTGTAAAACGGAATTTCAGCCAGCCGCAGCCCTGGGGCACGGTGATGTTCGCTTCCTTTCTGGGGTCATATTTTGCGCTGATATTGTGGCTGGCGGGATACAAGTTAATTGATGCGTCGGTGGCTTCAGTGCTCAACGAGACCAATGTTGCGTTTATCGTTTTCCTGGCCTGGTTAATGCTGGGAGAACAGATTAACCGGCGCAAACTGGCCGGTCTTGCCCTGACAATTGGTGGCGTAATTATCATGATGTCGGTTTAAACTGTGTACCCGCAGGAATACAGACAGGTACCGGGAGCAAGAATGAATAAAACAGGGACCATCAACCCATGGCTGCTCAGCATGGCACTGTTTCTTATCGCGGTGCTTTCGGTTACACCGTTTATGGATCAGCGAGCTGCTGCCGATTATGAGCAACTCTTTCAGCGGGCTTTTGTCACTTTTGCGCTGGCCAGAACGATCAACGGGGTTATTTCGGTAGTACAGGGCACCGAAATTGCGTTACAGCCTGCAGGGGTAGGTGTCACTCTAACTCCGGGCGAGATTCTGGATCCTGTGAATGACCTGGTAGAGCGTTTTTCATGGGTCATGATGGGTGCGACCATTTCACTGGGTGTGCAGAACGTATTGCTGGATATCAGTGCGTGGTGGGTCATACAAGCCCTGGTCACGCTGTTGGCAGCGTGGTTATTAATACGATTGTGGTATCCGGGACAAGAGTCAGAGGTAACCCGGGCGCTGTTAAAGCGGGTTTTTCTGTTGGTTTTGTTTGTGCGGTTTGCCGTTCCGGTCATGCTGATTGCAAACGACCTGCTTTATCAGCAGTTTCTCGAAGAACGTTACCAGCAGAGCACCGAGGTCATTACCGAAGCCGGTAGGGAGTTGGAGCAATTAAGCGAGGATGCGAATGTGGAAAATACCGGTGACGATGAAGCCGGTATGTTGAGCTCCATCACACGCGCCTGGAGCAGCACGGTTGATTCAATTGATCTGTCCGGAAGACTGCAGCGTATGCAGGCCCAGGCGTCCCAGGTCATTGAACACATTGTACAGTTGAGTGTTGTATTTATTCTTCAAACGGCCTTGTTGCCCGTTGCTTTTCTGTGGTTCTTTGCACAGGTCATCAAAAGACTTTTCCGGCCGGTGAAACTCAAGGCTGATCCTGAATAGCCGAAAACGGGTCACTTTATCATCCCCCATATGCTCAAACTCGATTTACGGGTATTCGAGTACTCTTTTTCGAATATAAATTGACATGAATGGCAAAATATGACACGTTTGTCTAAAAATGACATGAATGTCAATGAATTGTATATATATCAGGTCAACAGAAGAAAAGGGAAGGGCATGGCACCGGTTTTGCAATAGACCGGGCTTTGTCTTGTCTGAAATGAATACAGATAGCTAATCAAAATTCTCTGCTCGCAGACGAAAATCATGGGTTTGAGCCAGGGGAATGATGTTCTTCGGAAAAGGGAGAGTTTTATGGTTGCGCCCGGCAAACCTGCTTTACGTGATGTCGCCATCCTCACGCGTGCTGTTGAGAATGTCTTCAGAAAATTGATCCGTATGCTGATTGGCAGGATGTCGCTCAAAAAGCTTCAGGAGATGGTGCAGATCATTTTTATTGAAGAGACCGAGGCGAAACTGAAACAGGAAGCACCCGGCAAAAGTGTGGCACTGGGTGACATCGCTCTGCAAACCGGAGTCGACACCCGGACGATTAAAAGGATCAGAACCTACATCGCACTCAGTGACCCGATGTACCAGGATGATAGTTTTCTCGACGGTTTTATGCCTTTGTTCAAGGTGTTTGATCTTTGGATGAACGACCCCAGATTTTTTGATGCCAAAAGCGGCAAACCACGACCGCTTCAGGTTGAAGGTGACGGGGTGAGTTTTTCGAAACTGGTCAAACGGGCCATTCAGTCAAGGGGCTTAACTGTCCGGGCGGTTCTGAAGCGATTGAAAGAAATTGACGTTGTCGATGTGGATGCCCGCACCGGCATGGTTGTTCTGAAACAGGATGACAATGTTTTTATCAGCAAGGATGCTCTGGATCTGCTCGAAGTTGGTTTTACCGCGATAGGTAATCTCGCGGGTACGGTCGATCACAATATTAAACATCACCGCAATGAAGATGAACGATATTTCCAGAGAGGAAGTTGGGATTATCAGCTTAATCCGGAGAATATCGATCATGTCCGCAAGGTGATTCACAGATACCTTAGAAAAATGGACGTAAAATCCAGGAATCTGATTTCTTCGCTGGCAGAACCTGAAAGCCAAAAAGGCCAGGTGACTGCCGGTATCAGCGTCTTTTATTTCGAGGAAGATTTGGGAGTCTGAGTCACCGTACGTCCTGTTACACCCGCTAGCATCGCCCGGTGGAGAGTGGCTGTAATCAGTTTCTCTTCACCTTTTTATCCCTCCCAAAGCATTTCTTCCGGTTGCTGTTGCGATATGAGGATTAGTCAATCGGTCCTGTTTACAGATAGTCGCTGGATTTTCCTACACAGAATAAATTGACATAAGTGTCATAATATGACAATATTGTCAATAAGAGACATATATGGCAATAAATGACATAGATGTCAATAAATAAGAAAGTATGAGATTAGCAAGTGATAAGGATGGCGGTGTAAAGCGTTTAAGGGGAAGCTCTGCAAAGGCCAAAAGGGGGATCTGATATTGCTTGTAAAGGGGGGAAAGACAAAGCACCGGTCTTGAGATAGCCCGGGCTTTGTCTTATGCGTAGCAAAGCAAACCTGTAAGCCGCTTGTTGATAGCTGATTTGATTTTTTGCTGGAAGAAGAAAGGTTTGAGACAAAGAGCGTAACTTTCAATACAGAAAGGAGAGCCTTATGTACACGTCCATTTCAAAAGATTCAGGTGACGTCGCAATCCTCACGCTCGCCGTCGAAAATGTGTTCAGAAAATTAATCAGATTGCTGATCGGCAAGATTTCATTGAAAAAGCTGCAGGAAATGGTCCAGGTTATTTTTGTAGAAGAAGCCGAGGCAAACCTGAGACAGGAAAGGCCGGGCAAGAATGTCGCATTGTCGACCCTGGCTGTCATTACCGGAATCGACACGCGGACACTCACCAAGATAAAAAGTAAAGATAATTATTTGAAGCCATTCCATGAGGAAAAGCGCTTTCTGAGCGAAATTACACCGGAGTGTAGCGTGTTGGATGTATGGGAAAGCAGTGAAACCTATACTGAGCCCAAGACAGGGAAACCGAGAGTTTTGGCTATCAATGGGTCAAAACCCAGCTTCGAAACCTTGATCAGCGACTCGAATTCAACCCGGGGTGTTACCGTGAAATCGTTTCTTCAAAGGTTGGAAACGAGCAACTCCATTGTCGTGGATAAAGCCAAAAACTCGGTACAGATGATTGATAAACGATATACACCCTTCGGATCCGAGGCCCACACCGAGAACGCAAAGATTGGAATGGCCGCCGTTGGTAACCTTGTGGATACGATCGGGCATAACCTGTCTGCCCCCACTGAAAATGGAGAGTCTTTCTATCAACGGGGTTGCTGGACCAATCGGCTGGATGTAAATGATCGTGAAAAGTTGAGAGAACTTGTAAAAAAATTCCTTTCAGATATCGATGAGAAGGCGAGAAAGATCATCAAACCATTCGAACAGGGTTCGGTTAGCCATGAACAGGTGACTGCCGGCGTTAGCCTGTTCTATTTTGAAGAAGAGTTCGGGAACTAGTTTCTAAGACCGGGACGTCTTCGCCCGGTCAGAGCAATCTTCAGGTGTTTGGCTGGGTCTTTCATAGCTTTCCGCCTATTCGGGGTCCAGGCGTTATTCAATACCTGAAAGGTATTCCTTCCACAGAAATTGAAGTACCCTCAATAGCATGGCTCATGAACAAAAAGGCGATGCGGTGAACCGGCAAATGATTCCCGAGTGGGCGCTAAAGCTGAACCGTTTAACTGATTACACGGTGAATGATTTTGGTGGCGGCCCTCGACCATGGAAATTTTCCTGGGTGATTAATTTTCAGAAGTGCGGAACTTTCTTTTTTCTCGGCTTTTTGATGTGGTACTACCAGAATTTTTCCATCACCGTCTGGATCTATCTCGCGATGCAAGGTAGCTATGGCATAATCTGGTTCATCAAGGATATGTCCTTTCCTGATCCTGCATGGCAAAAGAAAATCACCATTTTGGGTGGTATCAACGCTTTTCTCGGTGTGCTGGGTTGGTACTGGGTGTTCGGCTGGCTTTTGATTTCCGGCGTATCTTCACCCGACTACCCCTTGTCTGATGGTGCCTGGTACGCGCTATGTATCAGTATGTGTTTGATCGGTAGTGTCATCATGATTGCGGCAGATGCGCAGAAATACTACACATTGAGCCTCCAGCGCGGTTTGATTACCACCGGCATGCATCGCTATATCCGTCACCCGAACTACCTGGGAGAAATGCTGATTTACGCCAGTTTTGCACTCATGGTCTGGCATTGGTTACCGGTTTTGGTGCTGGCCTGGGTCTGGGGTGGTTTGTTTGCGGTCAATATGATGATGAAAGAAGCGAGTCTTTCACGCTATCCGGAATGGGAAGCGTATAAAAAGCGGAGCAAATGGTTATTACCGGGTATCTTTTGAGCGGCCGATACCTGACGTCACTCCGAACTTGAAGCAGCGGATTCAACGGTCAAAATCTTCTGTTATGCTGCAATGATGTCAGTTGCGTCTATAACAATGGATTATTAGCAATGTCACCACGTCACCTCATTAGTTTTTGCATACTGATCTTTTCAATGGCTAACCTCTGTCAGGCTGAAGGTGAGTCTCTCGCAACCCCGCTGATAACGCCCGAAGCAGACAAAACCGTCACATTATTGTTTACCAACGATGTCGAAAGTGCCTATGACCCAATCCCGGCTTTCTGGCTCGATGATGTTTCGATGATCGGTGGTATTGCAGAAATGACCACGCTCATCCAGGAGTTACGCCAGCAGCAACCCAATGTCTTCCTGTTTGATTCCGGGGATATATTTACAGGCGCCCTTGCAAAACTGACCGAAGGGCGGCTCGCCTTCGAGTTGATGATTACCATGGGTTATGACGCAATGGCCATTGGCAATCATGAATTTGAGTACGGGCACGAAGTGTTCGCATGGCAAAAGAACAGGGTGCCTTTTCCCGTCCTCGGGGCTAATTTTTACTATAAAGACACCGATCATCCGTATGCCCAGGCGCATGCCATTATTGAGCGAAATGGGATACGTATCGGTGTGATCGGTATCATGGGGCAGGATGCCGTGACCGCGATCATCCCTTCTTATATCGCTCCACTGGATGTGCGAAATCCTGCAAATGCGGTGCAGAAATCTGTTGATGAACTGCGCGACCAGGTGGACCTCATTGTGCTGCTGACTCACCAGGGTAAAACTGCACCCATGCAGACCGATGCCGAAAGCGATCCACGTTTGCAAAGGGACATTGATGCCGATATCGCATTGGCAGGAGCGGTCAAAGGCATAGACGTGCTGTTTGCAGGTCATGCCGATGCGGGCACCCCTGAGCCGGTGGTTAACCCGGATACCGGTACACTCATTATGCAAACCTATGGTCAGGCAACACACCTTGGTTATTTGCAATTAACACTCGATGGTGAGACTGGCAAAATCATTCATTACGATGGCAGATTGATTCCCGTCGATCCATCCAGGTGGGGGCCGGATCAAAGGATCGCAGCCAAACTGGCGGCATATCGTTCTATGTACCCGGAAATCATGGTCACGGCGGGTAAAACTGAGGCCCAGATGAACCGGAGGTATATCGAGGAATCGGATGTGGGCAACCTGTTGGCCGACATTTTTGTTGAGGCAAGTGGTGCTGATATCGGCTTTATTCATGGCGGAAGCCTGCGTAAGGATATACCCGCTGGAGATGTACGCGTGGTGGATCTGCTTGATACCTACCCGTTTGTTGATGATGTGATTATCAAGGAAATGAGTGGTGATCAGATTCGCCGTGCACTGGAACAGTCGCTGACCTTTGAGCGTGGTTTATTACAGTTTTCGGGGCTCGAACTGACTTACGATTTACAGCGCCCGGAGTGGCAGCGAATCGTCAGTCTTAGCCACAAGGGCGAATTTGTATTGGCCGATGATCAGTTCACCATTGCCGCACCGGGTTTTCTCACCGAAGGTGGCGACCTTTACGACTCGTTCCCCGAGTCCGCTGTCATTGGCAATATAGGCAAAGTGTCCGATATCGTCATCCGGTACTTTCGTGAACAGGAAGTGGTTAGGGTACCGGAGCGTGGCCGGCAATTGGATGTCACGCCATTGGTTGATTAACCGGGTTTGTTAGCATCAGCAGACTTTAGTCGTCAGGCCATGATCAGGCGCTTATTGAGACAGTCTTAAAACCTGCTTTATCAGTTTTTCACGTCGTGAGGTGCTCAAATCTTCGGCAATAAATTCAGCGTTCTCTTTACCGGCCTGCGACCCGGCGTGTTACGGCACGGTCGATAAGAGTTTCATTGGGGTTCCCAAAAGATTATTGTTGTCCATATAATCAAAGAGTAAGCAGCATATGTGTGACACCTTCGTCGCCCTACCCGACGCAACGCTCGGCGGAGAACTCATCTTCGGCAAAAACAGTGACCGCCCCGGCGGTGAGATACAGGATGTGGTCTCTTTTCCAGCGCAGCGGCACCCCGCTGGTGAGTCATTACAATGCACCTACCTGCAAATTCCCCAGGGCCTTCAGACTTTCGCAGTAATTCTTTCCAAGCCGCGCTGGATGTGGGGTGCCGAGATGGGGGCGAACGAACACGGCGTGGTGATCGGCAATGAAGCAGTGTGGACCACCGAGCCCTACGCGGAAAACGGGTTGTTGGGTATGGACTTGGTCCGTCTCGGGCTGGAACGGGGGATAACGGCTTATGACGCTTTGCAAGTGATTGTCAATTTGATGGGGGAGTCTGGCCAGGGTGGTATTTGCACCGAGCATTTTTCAATGAACTATCACAACTCCTACCTGATTGCGGATGAGACCGAGGCTTGGGTGCTGGAAACTGCAGGGGTTTATTGGGTAGCCGAAAGAACTACCAGTGGCACTCGCTCCATATCCAATTGTCTCAGTATTCATGGCAATGGCGATTTGCGTCATGCGGAGTTCGATCGCGTGCTCGGCAATGGTGGGGAAATTGATTTCGCGCGAATGTTTTCTGAAGGCGAAGTTGGTGACAAGCTTTCACCACTATCCCGGGAAGGGCGTGTGAGGCAACTTTGTCAGCTCAATGAAGGGAAATTCACGGTGGAAACCGCCAAGTCAATTCTGCGTGACCACACAGCCGATATTTGCATGCATGGTGATTTTGAGACGCGGGGTAGTCAAGTTTCTGTGCTGGGTGCAGGGAATTACAAGCATTGGTTTATTGAGGGGCCGTTTCCTTGTCAGGAGAAATATCAGCTGAAAGCGTTTTAGGCAGGGCTGACCCTGCTATGGCCTTTGGGGTTGTACTCCTTGATCGTCAAAGGGGTAGAAGGTCCAAAGACAACGTTCCCGTCCGCATCAATGCAGTATGTCAGCTAGATGAACCATTGAGGCTTGATTGAAGTGGTTTTAAGATTGATCCGAATGCATAGATCCAGAGAGACAGCTAAACTATACCAATACTATTATTGAGAATCTGGAATGAATTTTTTCACCCGAACACTGATAACTTCAATACTCTTCATTACGACCATGGGGCTGGGCGCGTGTGACAACAATTCGGGCAAGGCGAATAACACCGCACTACCTGAGCATTCAGCGGCTTCGCCTGCGGCTGCTGAAAATGCAGCAGAGGTCATTACCATAACAAAGGCACACATCAGGGCCACTGCACCGGGACAAAAGGTTAGCGGAGCCTTCATGACATTGGCCAATGCTTCCTCAATACCTTATGCACTGACTTCCGTCGGTTTCAATGCGGCAGGCATGGTCGAACTTCATGAAACCAGCATGAATGGCAAAATGATGCAAATGAGGCGGATCAGCCAGATCGACATTCCGGCCAATGGCAGCGTTGAACTGAAGCCGGGCAGCTACCACGTTATGCTGATGGGGCTTGATAAAGGACTGACAGCAGGAACAACTGAAACACTGACTTTGACGTTTTCCGATAATTCCCAAAAGACAGTCGAAGCCTCAGTGGGCGATTTAAGCGAATAGGGCAGACATGAAAATAACTTATATCTTCATCGGTTTACTGGCATGTGCCCTGGGTGTCGGTATTGCCCAATATATTATGCCGAATGCCGATCCTGCCCTTGAAACCAGTGGCAACGGCATTACAGCAGGCCAAGTAATCCCAGACAAGCTCGGCGGCAATTTTACCCTCTTGCAGGATGACGAGCCGGTAGAACTCAATGACTTTCAAGACAAGCTTGTCGTCATGTATTTTGGTTTTGCTTCTTGCCCGGACGTATGCCCAACAACGCTTACTGTCATCGCTTCTGCGCTACGGAAGTTGACGCCTGAAGAGTTAGAAAAGGTACAACCGATATTCATCAGTGTTGACCCCCAACGAGATCAGGGTGAGAACCTGATGGCTTACGCCACCCATTTTCACCCTGGCTTCATCGGCATTACTGGCGGTGCGGATGAAGTACAGAAAGTCGCCAATCAATATGGCGCTTTCTTCTTCAAGTCGCAGAGCGATTCTGGCATGGGTTACACGATTGATCACACCTCCGAAACTTATCTGGTCAGTGAAGGAGGTAAACATGTGACTGCCCTGCCGCATGAAATGACCAGCGATAGTCTACTAGATGCCATTCGCACAAGGCTTCAGCAGTAAACATTGTTTGCGCGCATTGTGCAGGGATGCACCGGTGCCGTGAAGCACAGGGATGTGCGAGAACGGCCCCGGCGAATTGGTCGAACCTGTACCCCCAGATTAGGAAAGCGTAGCTTCATCGTGAGAATATTTGTATCTTATTTATACTACCGCGATAAAAAATCTATTTTTGGACTATAACGTTTGCAAAGTCTTGCAAAGATTCAACTGAATGAGACTAAAGTCAGAACAATAGTACGTCACCTGCTAATCTTCTTTTTTGTCAGTAAAATCAAAATGTGCTAAATTGCACCAATAGTATGAGTATCAACGCAATTCATGGAGGGTTCGATGACAACGGTCCGAAAAACAATCACTTTGACCGACACGCAAGATGAGTGGATCAAATCACAGATAGCGAATGGTGATTACACCAATGATAGCGAGTATTTCCGGGATCTCATTCGTCGGGATCAGGATAAGTTTCGTATATTGAAAGCTGCGGTTGAAAAAGGACTGGCGAGCGGTGTAAGTAATCGAACAGTGGACGACATATGGGCCGAGGCTGAGAGGCATTATCTGGCCACAAATGAATAACTATAGGCTGTCTCTGCTAGCATCTGCTGACCTCGAAGAGATCGCTGAGTACACCATTGAACGTTTTGGCGTTGAACAGGCCCGCCGGTATCGTGACGGTCTGAAAACTTGTTTTGACCAACTTGCTAACAATCCAGTACTTGGGAAGAGGTCTGAACAATTAATGCGTGATCTGCGACGTTTTGAACATCAATCGCATGTAGTTTTCTACATAAATGAACCGGAAGACATATTTATCGTACGCGTCCTGCATTCAAGCATGGATGTGCCAAGACATTTTTAAAAGAATGGTGCGCCCGACAGGATTACTCGTCTCTTACCTCAGGGCACCCTCTCGACCGGTTCCCGGCCTCACCTTGTCCATGAGACTCGCCCTTCGGGTTCGCTTCGCTCAGTCTCATGAAAATTCGTTCCTGACGAATTTTTCGAACCTCGGCGCGTTCCGCGCAGAGATCTAATCCGATACCGGGACACACAAAAATACAAAAGGCCACCCAAGGGTGACCTTTTGTATTTTGGCGCGCCCGACAGGATTCGAACCTGTGGCCCCCAGATTAGGAATCTGAAAATATCCATTATTTACAACACTCTACAA
>JASJFX010000082.1:0-20965 GCA_033791845.1 Lysobacterales bacterium
CTGGCAACACTGGGTACCTTCATCCTGTGGATGGGCTGGTTCGGTTTCAACGGTGGCTCGGTGCTTAAACTTGCAGACGCGGCTAATGCACATTCGGTCGCGATGGTTTTTCTAAACACCAATGCCGCGGCCGCCGCAGGACTGGTTGGCGCATTGCTGACTGCCCGGGCCCTATTTGGCAAGGCTGATCTGACCATGGCATTGAATGGTGCCCTCGCGGGCCTTGTGGCGATTACTGCGGAGCCGTCTACACCGACCGCACTACAGGCATCTTTGTTCGGCCTGGTTGCGGGGGTCATTGTTGTCTTCAGCATTCTTGGATTGGATCGTTTGAAAATCGATGACCCGGTCGGTGCCCTTTCGGTACACGGTGTCATTGGTTTGTTTGGTTTGATGCTGGTTCCGGTGACCAACACGGGAGCAAGTTTCAGTGGCCAGTGGGTCGGTGCTGCAACCATATTCGGCTGGGTATTTGTAACCAGCCTGGTGGTCTGGTCTGCACTGAAAATGACCATGGGTATCCGGGTCAGCGAGGAAGAGGAGTACGAAGGGCTGGATATCGGTGAATGCGGTATGGAAGCCTATCCTGAGTTCACATCTTCAACGTAGGGTGCGTTTATGTTCAGGATGAACGGTATGCCGCGGGCGCAGGGATGCGCAGGAGCGGCTTCTTTCAAACTGGCACGGCGTCATGGATGTGCGACGCGATTGTGTCAGTTTTGCACGGCCTATAGTCGTACGGTGCGTAACGAGAGTTACGCTCCGTTAGGATTCAACCGGGAAAACTATCTCTTATAGGGCCTTAAACTGCTGACGATAGGCATGCAGCAATGGCTCGGTGTAACCGCTGGGCTGGTCATTACCTTTGAACACCAGGTCGCAGGCTGCTGAGAAAGCAATACTGTCGTCAAAGTCCGGCGCCATATTAATGTAAGCAGGGTCACCTGCATTCTGACCATCAACGACCATGGCCATACGTTTAAGGGTTTCCATGACCTGCTCTTCGGTGCAAAGGCCGTGTTTTAGCCAGTTGGCGATATGTTGACTTGAAATCCGCAGCGTCGCCCGATCTTCCATCAGGCCAACATGGTTAATGTCAGGCACCTTGGAACAACCAACGCCTTGCTCAACCCAACGCACCACGTAACCCAGTAAACCCTGGGCATTGTTGTCCAGCTCTTTCTGAATGGCATCTGCGGACGGTTTTTCATCACCCATCAGGGGGATGGTCAGAATATCATCGACACTGGCGGGTTGACGACTTGCCAGCTCAGTTTGGCGGTCTGCCACATTGACCTGGTGATAGTGCAGGGCGTGCAGTGCTGCCGCTGTTGGTGAAGGTACCCAGGCTGTATTTGCTCCTGCCATCGGGTGACCAATTTTAGCCTCCATCATGTCGGCCATATTGTCGGGTGTTGGCCACATGCCCTTACCGATCTGGGCTTTGCCTTTCAGTCCGCAAGCCAAACCAAGGTCAACATTCTGATCTTCGTAAGCCAGTATCCAGGGCATTACTTTTAATGCCTCTTTGGCCGCAAATGCACCAGCATTCATACTGGTGTGTAATTCATCGCCGGTACGATCCAGAAAGCCGGTATTAATAAAGACAACGCGGTTTTTCACGGCGCGTATACATTCTTTCAGGTTTACCGAAGTGCGGCGCTCTTCATCCATAATGCCAACTTTCAGAGTGTAGCGATCCAGGCCCAACGCATCTTCAATACGGCCGAACAGTTCATTGGTAAATGCCACTTCTTCCGGGCCGTGCATCTTTGGTTTTACAATATAGATGCTGCCGGTTCGGGAATTACACAGTTTTGAATTGCCTTTCAGATCATGCATAGAGGCCAAGGTAGTCATCATGGCATCCATAATGCCTTCTGGCACCTCGTTACCCTCTTTATCGAGAATCGCAGGATTGGTCATCAAGTGGCCAACATTACGCACGAACAGCAAGCTGCGTCCCGGTAGTATCAGCGAACCACCACCAGGTGTGGTGTATTCGCGATCAGGGTTCATTTTCCGAACGATGGTTTTACCGTTCTTTTCAAGGGCCTCTTGCAGATCACCCTTCATCAAACCCAACCAGTTGTGATAAACCAGTGCTTTATCCTCTGCGTCAACCGCAGCAACCGAATCTTCGCAATCCATGATAGTGGTCAGCGCGGCTTCAACAATTACATCACTGATGCCGGCAGCATCACCAGAGCCAACAGGGCTGCCCGGGTTAATTTGAATGTCTAAATGTAATAGATTGTTTTTAATCAATATTGATGCTGGATTCTCTGCGCTACCTGTATAACCAACAAACTGTTCGGGGTCCGCAAGCCTGACACAGGTGCCATCACTCAACGAGATTTTCAATACACCATTTTCAATGCGGTATGCTGTGGAGTCTGCATGAGAGCCCGACGTCAACGGCGCTGAGTAATCCAATACCCCGCGAGCATAGGCGATTACCCTGGCGCCACGTACCGGGTTATAAGCACCTGCTTTTCCGGCACCGTCGTCTTCCGGGATCACATCACTACCATAGAGTGCGTCATAAAGACTGCCCCAGCGTGCATTGGCCGCGTTTAGTGCAAAGCGTGCATTCATTACAGGCACAACCAACTGTGGTCCGGCCTTCAGTGCAATTTCGGGGTCTACATTTTCAGTCTCAATTTGAAAATCGCCGCCTTCTTCCACCAGGTAGCCAATCTCCTGCAAAAAAGCTTTGTACTCATCCTGGTTAATTGATTCGCCAGCACGATGATCGTGCCAGGCATCAATCCGGGTCTGCAAATTCTCACGTGTTTGCAGCAATTCACGATTCCTGGGTGTTAGATCATTAAGAATTTCCTCAAATGACGCCCAAAATTGTCCAACAGATACACCCGTGCCGGGGGTTAGCTCATTGGCAACCAAGTCAAAAATTTCTTTAGCGACCTGTAAGCCGCCTTGCTGGATTCGATCAGCCATTTCTCAGTCCTGTAGTTTGCGATACCCGCCAGTGACGCGGCGCTGTGATATTAGAAGAGTACATTTTAGGACAGACCTGTCCATATGCCGAATAATTTCCACTATTTGTTTTGTGAATAGTACGGCAAATTGCTCCAAAGAAAGTGCATGGTCAAACCACATCTCCGGCGACATCGGCGATGAGTCGGCGCATCCATTGATGTGCCGGGTTATGTTGCAACAGCGGACTCCAGGCCATCGTCAACTCAAATTCTGGAATTACAAACGGTGGTGGCACAATAATTATTTTGGGATCATCCTTTAACAGGTTGGCCGCCTTGCTGGGTAAAGTGATAATAAGATCACGTAAGTTCGCCAAACGCATTGCCGCCTCATAATGTCGGGTAAACACCCGTATACGGCGCTCTTTGCCCAGTTTGGCCAGGGCCTCATCCACCCACCCCAGGTTCTGGCTGGCACCAGGCTCTATGCCCACGCCGATTCCCATTCCGGTTTTGCTGACCCATACATGACCAGCCTTAAGGTAGGTCTCTAAATTAAAACTGTTACGAATCGGGTTTTGGTGGCTGAATACGCAAGAGAAACCATCTCGCCAAATGGATCTTTGATGAAATGATTGGGGCAATTCATCAAAGCGGTTAATCACCAAATCAACACCGCCTTGCTCTAAATCCTGATAACTCACATCACTCGGTGTCAAAATATCCAGGGAGATATCCGGTGCCTCTAACCGCATTCGACGCAACATGTCAGGCAGTAGGGTTGATTCACTGTAATCACTGACAGAAATTCGAAATACACGGTTGGCGCTGGCAGCATCGAACTGCCGGTCTCCTTGAACTACTTTTTTAATGGAGGCTACCACTTCACGAACCTTTGGTTGCAATTTCTCGGCTCGTTCAGTTGGACTCATGCCACCGCTGGTGCGTACCAGTAAGGGGTCGGAAAACAACTCCCGTAAACGTCGTAAACCATTGCTCATGGCGGGCTGGCTGATTCCCAGGCTTTCAGCAGCGCGGGTGACATTTCGTTCGCGTAACAAAACATCAAGGTAGACCAGTAAATTTAGATCAATGTTCTTTAAATTCACAAAAATACTCTTATATTAAAAAGAAGCCTTTATTCATATAATGAATGCGGGGTATAGAGTCAATAGATTATCTAAATCTAGTGAGTATGGCTAGAATGGTTTTTAAATATAGCAGTGCAAGTTTCTAGCTATACGCTATTTTTTTCTTTGCGCTTCAATCGAAATCAGGAATAGAGAGGACAAACCATGTCAAAGTATCACGACGAAGTCGCCTCGCTGAAAGGCGTGTGTAAAGCTGCAGGCAGCTCCTGGGATGCAATAAGCCCTGAGTCCGTCGCCCGTATGCGTGCCCAGAACCGATTCAAAACCGGTCTGGAAATTGCCCAGTACACGGCCGATATCATGCGCCGTGATATGGCGGAGTATGATGACGATTCTTCTCAATTTACCCAGTCACTGGGCTGTTGGCATGGATTCATCGGCCAGCAGAAAATGATCTCTATCAAGAAGCACTTTGGCAGCACCAAAAAGAAGTATCTATACCTTTCCGGCTGGATGGTTGCCGCGCTGCGCTCTGAGTTCGGCCCTCTGCCCGATCAATCCATGCATGAGAAAACCACGGTTCCAGCACTGATCAAGGAGCTTTACACGTTTCTGCGACAGGCTGACTCACGTGAGCTGAACCTGCTGTTCCGCGATCTGGATGCGGCCCGTGAAGCCGGTGACGTCGTCAAGGAAGCCGGGATCCTGAAAAAGATCGAAAATTTTGAAACACATGTTGTGCCTATCATTGCCGACATTGATGCCGGCTTTGGCAACGCAGAGGCAACTTACTTGCTGGCCAAGCAGATGATTGAAGCCGGTGCCTGCTGTCTGCAGATTGAAAACCAGGTGTCCGACGAAAAGCAATGCGGCCACCAGGACGGTAAAGTCACGGTTCCGCATTCTGATTTCCTGGCCAAGATCAATGCATGCCGCTATGCATTCCTGGAACTGGGTATCGATAATGGCATCATCGTTGCCCGCACCGACTCCCTCGGCGCCGGTCTCACCAAGCAAATCGCGGTGACCCACGAACCGGGCGACCTGGGTGACCAGTACAACTCATTCCTGGAATGTGAGGAAATCCATCTGGAAGACATGCACAATGGCGATGTTGTTCTGAAACGCGATGGCAAGTTGCTGCGTCCCAAGCGGTTGGAATCCAACCTGTTCCAATTCCGTGCCGGCACCGGAGAAGACCGTTGTGTTCTGGACTGCATCACGTCCCTGCAAAATGGTGCTGATATGATCTGGATCGAGACAGAGAAGCCCCATATCGGTCAAATTGGTGGCATGGTCGACCGCGTCCGCGAGGTTATTCCCAATGCCAAGCTGGTTTACAACAACAGCCCGTCGTTCAACTGGACACTGAACTTCCGTCAGCAGACATATGACACCTGGGTTGAAGAAGGTAGGGACGTATCGGCCTATGATCGCGATCACCTGATGAGCATAGACTACGATGACAGTGAACTGGGCAAGGCGGCGGATGACCATATCCGGACCTTCCAGGCTGATGCTGCCCGTGACGCCGGCATCTTCCATCATCTGATCACATTGCCCACCTACCACACCGCAGCCCTTTCCACCGACACCCTGTCGAAAGAGTACTTCGGTGAGCTTGGTATGCTGGGTTACGTGTTGCATGTGCAGCGAGAGGAGATTCGCAATGGTATCGCCTGTGTGAAACACCAGATCATGTCGGGTTCCAATATCGGTGATGACCACAAGGAGTACTTTGCCGGTGACGCTGCACTCAAGGCAGGTGGCAAAGACAATACGATGAACCAGTTTGGCTGAAACTCAGGCTGAATTGTTGGTTGAGAAGGGTGGGCTTATGTCCACCCTTTTTTTTCGAAGGGAAAGTCCGTAGGGTGCGTAATTTATTACGCACCGTTTCGCACTACAAGCTGTGCAAAGCTGACACAATCGCGCCGCACTTCCATGTGCTCACCCGCGATATACCGTTCATGGCCCAGGCCAGCCTCTCGAGCGGTACCCGCTCTCACCTTCTCCTGAACATAACCCGCCCTACGGAGGGGCTCTGACCTCAACTCTTATAGGCCAACAGGTTAGGAAAAATATTTGCTATGATGACTGACAGGCAAAGTCCCGGAGTAAGTCCATCACCCTGACCCTGTTAATTATTGGCTTGATACTGCTGCTTTCCGGCGGGTTCGGTATGGTGCGTGGTGCATCTGGTCTTGCGGATGGTTACGGTGTCCCGCCACTCGTTGTTGGCCTGACTGTGGTCTCCTTTGGTACCAGCGCACCAGAGTTGGTGGTCAACGTGATTGGTGCCCTGCGTGGTGAAACAGCCCTTGCTTTCGGCAACATCACGGGCTCGAACCTGGCCAATATCGGTCTGGTTTTGGGTGCATCAGCGCTCGTCACACCCATCGCCCTCGAAGGTAAGGTCATACGCAGGGAGCTTCCGTTATTGCTGCTGGCGACAGCGGTTTTACTCATCATGACACTCGACCACCCACTTCGATTGTTGAGCCCGGTGCTAGATCGGTCCGATGGCATTGTGATGCTATTGCTCTTCGGTATATTTATATACATCACGGTATCGGACCTTCTGGGTCAACAGCAGGATCCGTTGATCACCAAAATTGACGATCTGCCGCTGCATTCTCACCTGGAGAAAAGAACTCACTGGATATTGGTTGTTGTCGGCATCATCACCCTGACGATTGGCGGTCAATTGACGATAAATAACGGTTCGGCCCTTGCTGAATCACTGGGTATTCCACCTGTGATCGTGGGTATGCTGGTGGTTGCCATAGGCACTAGCCTGCCGGAACTGACGACTTCAATTTTCGCAGCGCTTAAAGGCGATGCTGATCTGTGTGTCGGTAACATCATAGGTTCCAATATTTTCAATTCAATGTTTGTGCTACCCATAAGCGCCATGATTCACCCGCTGCCGGTACCGGCGGGCGGCAGCATTGATATATTTGCTGTTTTGTTGTTCTGCGTGATGCTGATACTGGTCTTTATTGTTGGAAAAACGATCATGAGCCGGCAGATCGGAGGGGTTTTCCTGATTGCCTATGCCGGTTATATGCTGGCCAGGGTTTATTTGAGCTGAGATTAGGGGAGTTTTTCACGCAGGTGAAATCCGCACAGGTCTTTCTTCAGGACCAAACCGATCCACCCTTAATTTGTTTCAGGGGTGGAAAATCATCAACCCGCATTCGACTATTGCCCCTGGCTTTCAAGCCAGGTCGCGATAGCGCCGATTCCAGCAACCCGCGATCTCATCGCATTGATTAGTGTCAATGTTGGTCAGCTTCCAGGAATAGCCACTCCTGGTTGGCTATCCTGCCTTAATCGCCTCTTGTAATTCAGGACTCCGGGTTATTTGACAGGGTTCCAAAGCCAAACCAGACCAGGTCCGCTTTCATACCACTTTCCAGGGTGACATTCCGGGATATAGCGGTAGTGGGGAGGTTGCCATCCCAGCCACAGGTCTTGAATTCAAAATCGGGCACTATGCAGTACTTTCCAGCGGCCAGTCCTGAAAATATGAATTCACCATTTTCATCGGTGTAATGGGTTTGCAGCATGTTCTCACCGCAGGCGCCGGCATAAAGACGAATACTCATGCCTTCTATGCCAGTTTCATCATTTTCGCAGCTACTGCTTTGATCAACATCAAAATAGACGCGACCGGAAATTGATGCTGATTTTTGTTCCTCAACAGGTGTGCAGGCAGCCAAGGACAACGAAAGGACACACACTACCCGGATAAAGGCCTTTAAAACGTCACTCATGCTACTCTCCTTGCTGCTTGTTCCAGGTTCCTGAACGTATATTAGGAATTTCTAATTTACCATGAATATACTTAACGAGAGCTTAAGAACCAGTGTAGAAAAAGAGATTTATAGAAAATGCCTGTGCAAGGTTATGGGCGCCCAAAAACAGATGGAAGAGTTAGCAGTTATGATTAGTTTTGGCAGGTTTGGCAGGTGTTTGGCTTACAGTTGATTTAGACTTTGGTGATACTTACCTCTAACCCAACGGGTCTGCGTATGAACAATCTCAAATCAGTTGTTAGCCTGCTGTCTTTTTTCCTGGTACTTCAGTTGACTCCGCCGGCGGTGGCTGATGAGGAGAAAATCCTTCCTGCAACATTGGAGGAATTAAAAACAGCGGTTGCTGATGTCATCCGGGAGAAAGATGTTCCTGCTATGGGCATCGCCATGGTTGATGAAAATGGACCGGTTTGGATTGGGGCGCTTGGCAAGGCCAGTCTCGAGGACGATGTTGATGCAGACAAAAATACCATGTTTCGTATTGGCTCAACCTCAAAGATGTTTGTTGCGTTGTCAGTACTCAAGCTGGTTGAAGAGGGCAAACTGTCTCTGGATGATCGTGTTGCCGGCTTGGCGCCGGATGTGATTTTTGAAAACCCCTGGGAGTCGACAGACCCGGTACGACTGGTCCACCTGCTGGAGCATACCACCGGCTGGGATGATATCCATCTTCCGGAATACGCGCACAACGATCCGACACCGGCCACATTGAAAGAGGGGCTCGACTTTCACCCGCATTCACGTATTTCCCGCTGGAAGCCCGGTACACGTATGTCCTACTGCAATGCCGGCCCAGCCGTAGCTGCCTATATCGTTGAACAGCTTACGGGTCAGGATTTTGAACAGTATGTGCAGGAAAACTTCTTTACGCCGATGGGTATGGATACCATGACCTACCGGCTGAGCGATGATGTCCGGCAACAGGGAGCCACCCTGTACGCCAATGGAAATCAACCACAGGAATACTGGCATATCCTCATGAGACCTTCGGGTTCGATCAATGCTTCGCCCGCTGATATGGCGAAGTTTGTGCAGTTCTATCTGAATCGCGGTGCTGTTGAGGGTCAACAGTTGATTTCACGCAGTTCACTTGAACGTATGGAAACCGTAACCTCCACAAGTGGTGCGAAGGCCGGCCAGTCAACGGGTTATGGTCTTCACAATTATTCATCGACGTATGAAAACTGGGTATACCGTGAGCATAACGGTGGCGTGAACGGGGGGCTTACAGAGTTTTCTTATCTTCCTGAGGCCGGTGCCGGTCACGCGATCATGATCAATTCTGACAATGGGGAAGCGTACCGGGAAATATCCAGGCTGGTTCGTGCCTATGAGACCCGCAATTTACCTCCGAAAGTTGTTGAGAGCGAAATAGAGGTTACTCCTGCAAACCGTGAAATCGAGGGTTTCTATTACGCTATCAATCCCCGTCAGCAAGTGGCATTTTTTATGGAACGGGTGATGAATGTTCAGAAACTGTCTTTTGAAGGCAACCGGTTGCAACGTAAAGGGCTGTTCGATGACGAGCCGGTATATTACTTTCCCCTCAGCGATGAGCTGTACAAATCAGCAGACACCGGACTGGTTTCCCTCTCACGTACGACAGACCCCCTGGCCGGTACCGTTGTGCACTCCAATATGGCCACGCTCAGGCCGGTGAGCGCAATGGTGGTCTACGGCCAACTCGGTATCGCGGCAGTATGGGGGTTTTTCATCGCCAGCTCCCTGCTGTTTTTCCCTGTATGGCTGGTGCGACGCCTGCGTGGAAAAATCACCCCCGGTGCAGCGATCAGGATTCGTCTGTGGCCTTTGCTGGCGGGTGTCTCGATCCTGGTTGTGGTTGGCTTGTTCATGCTGGGTATACCAGATCCCTTCAAGCAACTCGGGGAGCCCACGGCAATATCAGTGGGCATTATGATCTCAACATTGACGTTCGTGCTATTCGCGATAATGGGCTTGAACTGCTCCTGGCGTGAAAGAAGAGAGAATATGAACCGTGTTGTTTACTGGCATTCCACAACGGCCACGGTGTTGCACGTTATCCTGGCACTCTATTTCCTGAGTTTTGGCATCATCGGTTTGATGACCTGGGCCTGACTTCCAGAGAACAGGGCTTTTTATTCGCAATTAAGCAATTTAGAGGCCGGATAATGTATCCGGCCCCATTTTGAAAATCCCTTCGAAGGTATGCTCACACCTACTTGCCTTTATTGATCAGTTAAACATGACTCATGTAAGGGCCCGCCCATTAACCGTTGCCTACAGCACCGGCGAATTTCAAACTGGCAATCTGCACCCCGGTGATTTGTTGGTCTGTATGCTGGGCCCGGGATATAATATTGTTTGGGTTTTGCTAGTTGTCGGGTTGCGCAACTGACAATTATCAATTCTTCCTGATTTGTGCCTTAATGTATTAGTCGTTTAGACTTTGTCGCTGATGAAAAAGGATTTTCAATGCGGATCTGTCATTTTGCTTTAACCTTACTCATGTCTCTCATTTTTTCTGCCAGTGTTTGGGCGGCCCCCGCGGCCCCCATTGAGGTTGAGCTCAGCCAACCGGACGGCACGACGTTTACGGTTGTACCGCGGGGTGATGAATTCGCAAATTGGATCGAGACCACCGGGGGTCATACGGTTGTCAAACTCAATGACACCTGGTTTTATGCTGAAAAGGATAATGCAGGCGCGCTCAGAGCAACCAATGTCCCGGTAGGCAGCCTGAGCCTTATCGAGTTGCAGTCAATGCCCATGCATTTGTCACCTGAACCGGATCCGGAAGTTTTTGCACCGACGACGGCAAGGAAGGTTCCACTTAGCAGAACCAGCAGCGGTCAGGATTTTGCACAAACACTGTCCATTTCGCATACCCAGAACGTGCTTACTGTACTGGTTGACTACACGGACCAGGCGTTTACCTATACCGATGCCAGTTTTCAGTCATTGGTCTTTGGTGCGAGCAACAGCGTCAAGGATTTCTTCCTGCAAAACAGTTATGACGGATACACGGTTACCGCAGCAACCGAGAGCCAGGGAACAGCTAACGATGGGATCATCCACATTTCCCGGGCAATCGCGCATCCCGATCAGGGTGGCGACAGCTCCATTTCAAGGGTGGAGGCCCGCGAGGTCGTTAATCTTGTCGACTCTTATATCGATTTCTCGGCCTACGATACGAATGGAAATGGCATCGTCAGTCCGGATGAGCTGTCGATCGTCATCATCCTGGCGGGTTATGAAACCAGCTATGGTGGAGAGGGTGTTGCCCTGACACCCAATGTATGGGGGCACCGCTGGAACTTCGCTTCTGCCCTGAATCTGGATGGCGTGAGTTTGCAGCCCTATACGATGTTCGGCGAGGCGCATGCAACGAATGTCAGCAATGAGCACCAGGCAACGATTGGCATCATGTGTCACGAACTTGGGCACCTGATGCTCGGACTGCCTGACCTCTATGATACGGATGGCAGTTCTAACGGTATCGGCGAATGGGGCTTGATGGGTGGTGGCAGCTGGAATGTTGTTAGTGGCTGGTCAGGCACATCACCTTCCCATTTGAGCGCATGGAGCAAAGTGGCGACCGGTTTTACCGTGCCGGAGGATGTTGATAGTGACCAGTCTGCTGTGAGTCTGGCCAGGGCTGACAGCAACGAGGTGGCCAGGCGTGTGTGGATAGACAAATACAAAGTCTTTGAGTATTTCCTGGTAGAAAACCGTCAACAATCGGGCTATGACGCAGGATTGCCCGCCAGCGGCCTGCTGGTGTGGCATATCGATGACAGCCAAACCAGCAACCGGGATGAAAATCACAAGTGGGTCGATGTTGAGGCTGCGGACGGGCTGACACAGTTGGATCTAAGGACAAATAGCGGCGACGATGGTGACACGTTTCCCGGTTCAACAAACAATACGACCTTTAACGATGCGAGCACGCCCAATTCCAAAAGCTATGCCGGGACCGCCACGCAAATTAGTGTGACGGGTGTTTCAGCGTCCGGCGCGATCATGACCGCTGACTTTGCCGCGATAGCCGGCGGACCTGGAGATCATGTGCGTTACGATGAATATGGAGCTAACTCTTTTTATGGTCTTGGCAGCACGACGATCTGGGTAGGCGTACGCACTCAGAACGACACTCTAAACAGCAATTTCGATGGTGTTGATGCATACGTATATGATGAAACCGGCGCCACAATTGACATCTATTACTATACGAGCATGGCAGGCGGGACGCCTTCCGGGTTGATTTATTCGGAAACTGGAATTTCTGCTGAACCGGGATGGAACCGGCATTTGTTCTCCACGCCGCAGGATTTTCCGATTGGTGAGGAGCGTGGCATTGTGTTAAAAATTGTAAATAATGCCGACACTTTTCCAATGGCCGCTGATTCCGTCGGCGTGAATTCGGGGCGTAGTTATTATGATTCTAACGGAGTCGGTGCCTTTACCTCATTCTCCTACGATATCAGCCTGGTGGCATTACTGAGTGGCGCAGGCGAGATAGCACCCACGGCAACCTCCATCACACCATCGACCACGGGTCCGACAAAAGCGGATAGCGTGAGTTTCGATATTATTTTCAGCAAGGATGTTGTTAATTTTAACGATTCGGCTGATGTCACCATTACACACTCTGGTACATCGAATAGTGGTGTGAGTATCACCGGCTCGGGATCTGCCTACGCCGCAAACGTCACCGGTATTACCGGAACTGGTAGCTTCACCCTGGAAGTAAACACAGGCTCGGATGTGAAAGACTCAACCGGATTTGCACTGAGCGCCAGTGTTACCAGCGCTTCAGTCGAAATTGATAACACCTCACCCATGACAACCGTCATCACACCATCGACCACCGGTCCGACAAGCGCAGGTAGTGTGAGTTTTGATATTACTTTCAGTGAGAACGTGATTAATTTCGCCGACCCGTCCGATGTGACGATCACCCATACCGGTACATCACACAGTGGTGTGAGCATTTCCGGTTCTGGTTCATCCTATTCGGCGGACGTTACCGGTATCACCGGTGATGGTGGTTTCACCATCGCAGTCAATACCGGTTCGGACGTGCAGGACACGGTTACGAACGCGCTGATATCAAGTGTTACCAGTACGACTGTCAGCATTGACAACACGCCTCCAGCGGTTTCCATTGGCGCAGCTTCCGCCGGTTCGGTGACCGTTGGTCCCGTGAGTTATACGGTCACGTACCTGGGCGCCAATGCCATTACCCTGGCTGATGGTGATGTCACACTGAATAAAACCGGTACAGCTGATGGCACTTTTTCCATCAGTGGAGAGGGTGCCTCAAGCCGCACGGTGACGATCATCAATATCGTCGGTGATGGCACACTGGGTATCAGTATTGGTCCCGGCACGGCCACCGACAGCGCTGGCAACAGCGCGGCAGCGGCGGGACCGAGCGGAACGTTTGGCGTGGATAACGCCGGCCCCTTTGCGATCATCATTGCTCCATCTACAACGGGTCCGACAAATGCGGACAGTGTGAGTTTCGATATCAGTTTCAATGAAGATGTGGTCAATTTCAACGATGCTGCTGATGTCATTGTCAGCCACACCGGTACGTCACACAGCGGTGTAAGCATCACCGGTTCCGGCTCATCTTACTCGATGGAAATTGCCGGCATAGACGGTGATGGCAGTTTCACCCTGGCGGTCAATACGGGTTCGGATGTGGAAGACATGGTCACGAATGCACTTGGTTCAAGTGTGACCAGTGTGCCCGTGAGTATTGACAACACATCTCCAACAGTTTCTATTGGTACGGCATCGGCCGATTCGGCGACCAATGGTCCAGTGGGCTATACCATCACGTACCTGGAAGCCAATGCCGTTACCCTGACCGAGGGCGATATCACTCTGAATAAAACCGGTACCGCCGATGGCAGTGTGGCCGTCAGTGGCGAGGGTGCATCTGCCCGCATGGTAACTCTCAGCAATATCAGTGGTGATGGCACACTGGGTATCAGTATAGCCACGGGCACGGCCACCGACAGCGCCGGTAACGACGCGCGTGCGGTGGGACCAAGCGGCACATTTCTTGTTGATAACACCGGCCCCACCGTGACCACCATTACGCCATCGACCACGGGCCCAACGAACGCGGACAGCGTAAGTTTTGATATTGCCTTCAGTGAGGATGTTGTTAATTTCAACGATTTGGCCGATGTCACGATCAGCCACACCGGTACATCGCACAGTGGAGTGAGCATAAGCGGTTCGGGTTCCTCTTACACGGTAGATGTGACCGGTATTGCCGGTGACGGCAGTTTTACCCTGGAAGTAAATACGGGCTCAGACGTGGAAGACGCCGTGTCGAACGCCCTCAGTTCAAGTGTTACCAGTGAACCTGTCAATATCGATAACACAGCCCCGACCGTTTCCATTGGCACAGCGTCGATCGCTTCGACGATGAGGGGTCCCGTGAGTTATACGGTCACTTATGAGGAAGCTGACGCTATATCCCTGGCCGATGACGACCTTACCCTGAATAAAACAGGCACTGCAGACGGCAGTGTTGCAGTAAGCGGAACGGGTACATTGACCCGAACCGTAACGATCAGCAACATCACCGGTGATGGCAGCCTCGGCATCAGCACCGGTCCAGGTACTGCCACCGACAGCGCCGGCAACGAAGCTGATATAGCAGGACCGAGCGGGACGTTTAGCGTAATCTTCGTCGAGAAGGTATTTGAGGATTCTTTCGAGTAGTCCTGACACTCGAATTAAGGCCAGGAGACCTGTTTTGTTCCAGTTCAGTTTCCCAACATACTGAGTTCTGGAAATTCGGTGCCATTGGAACAAGAGCGTGTCATTACTCTGAAAGAATCGAGGCGCCACGAACAGCGTCCTCTGTGGACTCCCCATCTATTCAGTCTGAAGCATCATCCAATACTTATCGAAATAGCAGCACCGGTATTTTGCAGGACCGGATCATGGCCGTTGTTGTGGAACCGATGATGAGATTGCGTATATGGGAATGTCCGTAGGCCCCCATCAAAAGCAGGTCGAACTGACCGGTTTTGATTTTTTCGCAAATCACCGCTTCGGGCTGCCCGGTCTGGATGGTAGTTCCGACGGTATAACCTGCATCACGCAGTAAAACCGCTGCACTTTCGAGCCTTTTATTTGCCTTGGTAGAGGCGTCGGTAACACTTAACAAATGGCACTCGATATCATTGAATGCCTGGTTCCGGGCCAGGTAGTTCACGGCTTTCAAAGCGCTTGCGCCGCCATCGAAGGCGATCAAGGCACGTTTGACAGAAATGAAATCCCTGGATGCGACCAGGATGGGTTTGTGACTGGCACGAACCACGCGTTCAAAGTTTGAGCCAAGGTGCATCTCGTCAATTTCGGTGCCCTCGCCACGTTTACCGATGACGATAAGGTCGGCATCTTTTTCGAATGTCTGAATCGCTTCGACAATGCCATCGTTACGTAGCAGCGTGTGGACCTCCTCGATGCCTGATGCAAGCAAAAGATCCCTGGCGTCTTCCAGTATGGCGCGGCCGCGTTTGTGGCCGAGCCTGGCCATCTGACCGTCAAGTTCGGCGAGTTCCTCTAGCAAGGCCGTTCTTGCGCCCAATCCAATGCTGCCGCTGAGATCTACAGGCGTGCTGGATTCATCACGACGACCAAGAACATGGACAAGGTCAACCGAACCACCCACTTTTACCGCTATCCAGGCTGCGTATTCACAAACACTCTTTGAGTAAATCGAGCCGTCTAAAAATGCGATTAGTTTAATCATTGTGTTATCCCTTAGTGGCCCAGCAATCGTTCCAGGGCGCCTGGCTCATCATGAATAGCTAGCTTGCCCATGATGGTCTCGCTGGCTTCGTTCAGTCCTATGATCTCTGTCTCGGCACCTTCACGCCTGAATTTCAATACCACCATATCCAGTGCAGCCACACTGGAGATGTCCCAAATATGTGCGTGGCTGACATCGATTATGACCTTTTCCAGCGCCTCTTTAAAATCAAATGCGGCTGTGAAGTTCTCTGCTGAGGCAAAAAATAATTGTCCCTCAACGAGGTAGGTGCGGGTGGTGTCATCTTCCGACAGGGTTGATGTCACCCGGAATATCTGGGAAATTTTCCAGGCGAAGAAAATGCCGGAGAAAAGCACGCCGACGAATACACCGATTGCCAGGTTGTGCGTTGCGACAACGACGATAACCGTTGACAGCATGACGATTGAGGAGCTTCGTGGGTGCAGCTTCAGGTTCTTGATGGATGACCAGCTAAATGTTCCTATGGAGACCATAACCATGATGGCTACCAGCGCCGCCATGGGGATTTGTTTCACCCAGTCGCCGAGAAAAACGATCATCAGCAGTAAAAATATACCGGCGCAAAAAGTAGACAGTCTGCCGCGTCCGCCGGATTTCACATTGATCATGGATTGACCAATCATGGCACAGCCGGCCATGCCACCAATAAAACCGGTTGCGGTGTTGGCAATGCCCTGACCAATACATTCACGATTCTTGTCACTTTTTGTATCGGTGAGTTCATCGACAATGGTTGCTGTCATCAGGGACTCAAGCAGGCCAACAGCAGCTACAGCAGCAGAGTAGGGCAGGACGATCAAAAATGTTTCGAGGTTCAGCGGGATATCAGGGATCAGAAAAATAGGTAGCGTAGATGGCAATTCACCCATATCGCCCACGGTGCGTATGTCCAGCCCCATGACAATGGAAATGGCGGTCAGGGCAATGATGCAGATGAGTGGAGAAGGCACCATTTTCGTGACCAAAGGCAGCAAATAAATGATGGCAAGACCACCCGCCAGCATCACGTAAGTAAGCCAGGGCACGTTGGTCAATTCCGGCAGTTGGGCCATGAATATCAATATCGCCAGGGCATTCACAAAACCCGTCATCACAGATTTTGATATGAATCTCATCAGGTAACCCACACGCAAAAAGCCTGCGGCAATTTGCAAAAGACCGGCAAGCACTGTCGCGGCCAACAGGTATTGCAGACCGTGATCCTTCACCAGTGTCACCATCAACACGGCGGTTGCTGCGGTAGCTGCTGAGATCATGCCGGGGCGGCCACCGGTGATTGCGACCACCACGGCAATGGAGAAGGATGCGTACAGTCCAACTTTGGGGTCGACGCCCGCGATAATAGAAAAAGCAATCGCTTCAGGAATTAACGCCAGGGCAACCACAAGGCCGGCCAGGACATCACCGCGAATGTTGCCAAACCATTCGGTTCGTAATCGGGAAATCATAATAGTATTCCAAAAATTTACTCGGTAAATGGGGAAGGTGATTTTTGAAACAGACCGGGGTCTAAGGCTGACATGATACTAGAAAAAGCACCACCGAAACCGGTCCACCGCCAGGTCCGGGACTGATCCGGGTCATCAGGTACGTTATGAGCTGAAAACACCCAGGCACAAGGGCACTACGAATGTCATATTTGAGCCATTGGGATTTATGTGCGGATCGCTAGCCCCCGAACACACTCTTCAACAGGTCGGTGGTGCGTTTGGCCGGGTTGTTACGTATTGCCGCCTCTTCTTTGGCAAGGTAATAAAAGATACCGTCCAAACCTTTTTCGACCACGTAGTCACTCATATCGAGATCAACCTTCGGTGCAAATAGCACTTCATCATATTGCTGCATGACGCCATTTACTTATTGAAATGAACATGCCGAAACTCCGAATCCATACGATTACTTTCAGTATAGGTACTATCCTGCACATTCAGGTCTTATAACACCGTTGATTAACAATCCTTTACAAACACCTTTGCTGAGTTAAAAGCTATTCTGATGATCAAAAGGAAAGAAATGGCAGACACACGACTTATTGATATCATTACCCGTCTCTCACTGTGAAAATCGGCGGTTTGGTCAGGTCAGGAACATCAAAATGAATAAGCTCACACTATCAACATCATGAGTTTGCCTAAACCGCTCATTGGGATTCTCGGCGGCATGGGGCCGCAAGCCGGTCTGGATATGGCTGAAAAACTGATTGCGATGACAAGCGCAGAATGCGACCAGGACCACCTGCCATTTATCTTGTTTTCATTGCCGGAGTGTATATCTGACCGCACCGCTTTCCTGCTTGGCCAGACCGATACCAACCCGGCACAGGGCATCGCAGACCAGCTTGAAAAAATGGCTGAATTGGGTGTCACTATAGCTGTTATGGCTTGCAATACTGCATATGCGAGCCCGATATTTGATAAAGCACTTGAAGTACTTCGGGCAAAAGAAGTAAAGCTTCGAATCCTGCATTTGATTGATGAAACCATCACTTACATCAAAAACCGGTATCCGCAAGCCAGGCGTGTCGGATTGCTCGCAACACAGGGTACTTACAAAACGCATCTTTATGACCAGGCGCTCGAATCGGCAGGCCTACAGGTTGTTATTCCGGATGAGCAAGTCAGGGTCAATGATATTCATGCGGCACTTTATGGCCCGTCTTTTGGCATCAAAACATGTGATGGTCCGGTTACCGTGCAGGCGGTGGAGCGGGTTCACTCTGCCATTGAGCATGTGATTCAACTGGGGGCAGAGGCCGTTATCCTCGGCTGTACGGAATTGCCCCTGGCAGTCAAAGAAGACCGGATTGATGGAATACCGATACTCGACCCGGCAAAAATCATGGCAGAAAAACTCGTTCTGGAAACCAGTCCAGCCAAACTAAATCAATCAAGCTGAGATTGGTCACTGAGCGTTTCACGGATTTATACGCGATGAGAATATTCAGAATAGCCCTTGCCATCGTCTTCTTTTACTCGCTTCAAGCCTTCGGGGAAGAAAAAAAGACTTATAAGATTGCTGTACTCCAGTACATGCAGTAAACCTGCACATTTTGTCCCGAGGCTGAAATTGCAAAGAGACTACGTGAAGTGGTTGGCCCGATGTGCCTATTGCAGCTACTTTTGATGTGCACGGCAACGAGGATGAACAGTTTCTTGAATGGGCCAATGCGGCTTTCGTTACCAAACGTTATCCGCAGTAAGACGCTTTCCAGCAGGGAAGCCGGTCTGCGACTTTTCTGTACCGCTCGATGAAATCAAGCGTGTCCTGAATGGCACTAAGTTAAGGCACTTTATCACGTGACCTATCAACAACTTGGCCCTTATTTGACGCGAAATTTAAAGGTGCTGATTCAATGCAAGATCGGCTTAGCTTAGTGCCATTCAAGCGTGTCCTGACTTCTGTCCCAAGGCTAAAAGTTATCAGGCCCAGGTATTACTGCATGAACCGGTAACGGTGCCGTTGTTATGGAAAATGCTATCGGGTGCTGTAGGATGATCAGGGGAAACCTGATTTCAAGTTGTTAGAAAATTCACACAGAGGAAGACCAGTGTTGGCTATCGCAAACATACTTACCGCTCTTATTGCACTTGTGCATATTTACATCCTTGTACTCGAAATGTTTCTCTGGGATAAACCCATTGGGCTGCGAGCCTTTGGCCAGACGCAGGCAGCCGCGACTGCCAGCAAAGTACTGGCTGCAAACCAGGGGCTTTACAATGGTTTCCTCGCCGCCGGTTTGTTCTGGGGTCTGGGTCTAGGCGCCGCTGGAACATCAGTAAAAGTGTTTTTTCTGAGTTGTGTTTTAGTTGCTGGCTTATACGGTGCTGCAACAGCCAACAGGAAAATCCTCTTTATTCAGGCCATTCCAGCCGCCATCGCCCTGATTCTTTTATCACTTTCGTGAAAAGTCCGGATATGGCTTGTGGGACAGGGCAAGTCCTTCACTGCTGTCCCACTTAACGTAGGGTGGGTAATTTATTACCCACGCGTTTCCTTCGGTTGGTCTGAAATGGTGCGTAATGAATTACGCACCCTACGGGTAAAGCGGCAAATTGCGGGTTGTATTTCGTAGGGTGGGTAATTTATTACCCACGCGTTTCCCCGGTTGAGTCCTAATGGTGCGTTACAAGTAACGCACCTTACGTTGCTACGTTTATATCGCTTCTGTAGTTATCATCGTTGGCCGCTTTTAAGGCCTTGCGACGGCTCTCGGCTGCAACGGTGCATTTAAAAGAAAATTTCTCTTCTTCCAAAACACGTGCGTGCCAGCGGTAACCGTTGAAGCCGGGTTTGAGACCGAATGCGATTACCAGCACGATCAATAACAATAATTGGGCAACCGGACCGGAAACCCATGAGCCTGCCAGTTGGGCGATATCAAACATCAGGGTGGTGGTCACAACCAGCATGACCGTCACCAGGCCAAGACCGCGACGAACGGCCCAGACAGATGGGGCCAGGAATGCCAGCCATGAGAAACCACGGCGAACGGCTTGTTTACCATATTTGGGATGTTGGTAAATATCAAAAACGCGCATGTATTTTTTAATCGACCTCCCTCTTGAAAATATGTGTCCTTACACACTGAGATTTCAAAAACCACTGGTAGTTCCTAAAATCCAAACACCCGACAAAAAATCTTCCAAATCTTCGCACGTTTGATTGACTCATTATCAAGGCTTGAACCTTCTGCTTAAAGTGTCGTTAGTCATGACAAATTTGGTGACACCGCATCAATTTCATTCAATTCAATCTGACTGAAACCCCGATCCCGGGAAACCGGTCTCCAGAATCGTTGCCTGACACACTCACTTCAGTCACAAAAATCATTCTAAAATACTGCCCGGATGCTATCCATGATCTGTATCAATCATATATATTTTCGTCATTCATCGAGGCAACACAGGATTCTTCGATCAACTATAAAACCCGTAGATCACAGTAAAACTTAATGCCGTTGACTGTCCTGTTACTGCTCTGTTTTGATACCCTCGGGGGTCATCTCAAACGCCCATGCAAAGAACAGCGCCAGCGGAAAACCGATGGCCAGCGCCAGCATAAACACCTGCATCACCCAATCGGGTGCGTTGATGTTCTCCAGCACCAGGTCGATGACCTGCAATAACAGCCAGGCCGTAATTACGTAACCGATGGCTACCCGGAATACATTGCGTCGCTTAAGCACAGCAAAAAAGATAATAAAAGCTCACGAAGGGTGGTTCACTTCTTACCCACAGTTCCTGATTTAGAAAGTAAGAGCCCACTACTGAACTCCAGTAACGTTTGAAGTGCTGGGTTTCAGTC